>JBAPRR010000457.1:0-3580 GCA_049281195.1 Acidimicrobiales bacterium | reverse complement strand
GCACTGGCGGACGGAATGATGTTGTACCAACCACCGGGACTGATCCCCGTGTTACCAACGCTCACTGGCAAATTTCCCGCGATCGGAATTGACCCAGTTGATGCGAACGAGAGTGCTCCCGCTTGGTTGAAGGTGATGTTTTCGTCAGTGGTGGCGTTCTGATTCACTTGCACCGAAGCAATCTCTGGGTCGTAGTCCGTTGTCGGAACATCGGAAGCAGTTACGAAGGGTGGTGTGGACGTGCTTCCAAAAGTGATGTTGTAGGTCCCGGGAAGCTCCGCCGCATAGACGCACCCGTTACTGTCGGGCGTATAAACCGTGGCGGTGCTCCCGGTCGCTGTCGACACGACACTCACGGTCACAGAGCTCACATTTGCAGGCGCGGAACCTGTAACTCCGTTCACCTGGACGGCGATATAGCCTTCATCGGGCAGCGCTACTGCTGTGGTGTTCGCGTCGTAGGTATACGTTGCGCTTACTTGATTGATCGGAATGCTGGTGGCGTTGGACACGGATGACGAGACGGTAACGACTTGGCTCTTCGCAGCATCTGCGCCGATGGTCAGTGAAGCCCCTGCCGAAATCGTCACTGGGGTATTTGCGCTGGTTGTCAGGACCGTCATCTGCGTGCCGGCATTTATCGTGGTGGCCAAGTAGAAAACGGCCAGCCCATAGGAAGGTGCGATCACTGACTGTTCGGCGATCTTCTGGTGACCTGGACCCCACGAGACGATCGCTGTGGCACTGATCTCCTGCGGAGGACTTCCTGAAGCACATAGATCAGGAACGTTTCCCGCGCCTTGCCAGGGGAGATAAGAGGTCACCGTGTAGGTGACCCCGGCCACAATGTACGAATTCAATTTGTGATACGTATCGAGGTAGGTCTCGAGAAGAGAGAGCGGGTCTTGTCCAAGCTGTTCAAGACCTTGATCGGCCAACTCAGTAGCGGTGACCTTGTCTTTGGCAGAAGCCGTTTGCTGAACCGCGACATCGATCAGGTACGACGCGGGAACCAGCACGACTAGAAGGACGGTTATCGCGATGACGACCTCGATGAGTCCGAACCCCGACTCGTCCACAGACAGGCGCCGTAACCTACGGCGAATCGGTGCCGCGGCGCGCGAAGCGACCGACAACAGACGAGCAGCCGCGCCATTGGACATGGGGGGTAAATCGTCACCGCAGCCCCCACTCTTGAGTCCGAAAGTGGGAAAAGTCCTGGCAGATATGGCAATTCAGGGGTCGTCTTCACGAGCTTTCCCGCATGGAACTGCGAGAATGCGCGTCCACGTCCAGGTAATCACACCTGAACGGATAGGTGTTTTCTCCTATGCCGACGTTCCCCCGCCCCGAAACGTTTCCGGCTTAATTTGAAGAGCGTGGACGCCGGTCCCTATGGGGATATCGGCAATTTGGACCGACGGCTCAAGCGGCTGAGCCGGAAGCTTTTCAGGCCAGTGCCCGGACCAGTAGGTCGTCCCGCTCCAGGTTGTGGAGTGCCGCGCTACCGGTTGCCGGGCTGGCCGATTCGGATCGACTCACGTGACGCAGTGAGTAGCGATCCCTCACCAGTTTGTGCAGGCGGCCATGAGCGAACGGCCAGGCGCCCATGTTTTCAGGTTCGTCCTGCAGCCATACGAGCTCATCGGCGTCTGGATAACGCCTCAAGACCTCACTGAGAGCGTCCTGCGGCCACGGGTAGAGCTGCTCGACCCGGATGATGGCAGTTGAAGGATGACCGTTAGTTCCGCCCGCCGCGACATCGTTGGCCTTTTCGCGCCACGCCATGGCGTCGAAAGCGATCTTCCCCGACGAGAGTACGAGCCGCTTTACCTGCTCGGGATCCGTGATCGTCGGGCCACCGACGCCGACGATCTCAGGTTGAGCTCCGGTGGCAGGATCGTCCAGAACCACTTGGAATCCACCAGTCGTCAGATCCTCGATGTGCGAGCGGGCCACTTGCGCACGGAGAAGCGACTTGGGCGTCGCAACAATGAGCGGTTGTCCCCCTGATCCCCTGACCTGCGAACGAAGCAGGTGAAAGTACTGCGCGGCGGTAGTGGGTTGGGCAATCCTGATATTGGCCCGTGCTGAAAGAGTCAGGAAACGCTCGATGCGCGCGGAGGAGTGCTCAGGGCCCTGACCCTCGTATCCGTGCGGCAGTAAAAGGACCAGTCCCGACCGTTGGCCCCACTTGTCTTCCGCCGCCACCAAAAAGTTGTCGATGATGATCTGCGCACCGTTTGCGAAATCCCCGAACTGAGCTTCCCAGCACACGAGGCCTTCTGGTGATTCGACCGAATACCCGTATTCGAACCCAAGGACTGCGTACTCGGACAACAACGAGTCGTGGACGCGGAACCGTCCGAGTCCCTCCCCCGTCAGATGCGCAAGCGGAACCCATTCAGCACCGGTCTCGTGGTCCACCAGAACGGCGTGGCGTTGGCTGAAGGTACCCCGGCGGGTGTCCTGTCCCGTCAGGCGAACATCGGTCCCCTCTTCGAGAAGTGACCCGAGGGCAATCGCCTCCCCGAGCGCCCAGTCGACCTGGTCGTCGTCGACCAACTTCGCCCGTTGCTCGAACTGCCTGGCGAGCTTGGGGTGGATGGTGAAGCCTTCCGGTACTCGGATGGCAGCTGATGCGAGCTCGAGAACCGTCTCGCGGTCGATTCCCGTATCGACCATCGGGCGCGCTATGTCGGCTGCGAAGACAGGTTCGGGGACGGCAGTCACCTTCGGAGGAGCAGCCTGACGGGTCTCATCCAGAGCCACCTGCAGCTTGCCGGCAAAATCGTCGAGCGCCTTTTCCGCCTCTTCGAGCGTGATGTCGCCACGTCGGACGAGAACTTCCGTGTAACGCTTCCGCACCGAGCGCTTCTTGTCGATGATCTCGTACATTCGCGGCTGCGTGTAGCTCGGGTCGTCTCCCTCGTTGTGTCCAAACCGCCTGTAGCAGACGATGTCGACCACCACGTCTTTGTGGAAGGCCTGGCGGAATCCGAAGGCCAGTCTCGCGGCCCGCAGACAGGCCTCGGGATCGTCACCGTTCACATGGATGATCGGCGCTTGGACGATCTTCGCCACATCGGTCGGGTACACCGAAGAGCGGGCCGAAGCTGGTGCCGTGGTGAAGCCGAGCTGGTTGTTGATGACGACGTGGATCGTTCCGCCGGTGCGGTAACCGGCGAGCTGGGACAGCTCGAGCGTCTCGGCAACAACCCCCTGGCCGGCGAATGCGGCATCTCCGTGAACTAGGAGGGAAAGCACTCCGAAGGGAAGCGCAGAGTGCGGAGGGACCTGGTGGTCGAAGAGGTGGTCCTGACGGGCACGCACCATCCCGACGACGACAGGGTCAACCGCCTCCAGGTGAGATGGATTGGACGCGACCGAGACCGGGATCTCGTGTCCCTGGGCCGAGACGAACTTTCCGCTCGCACCCTTGTGGTACTTGACGTCGCCGGACCCCTGTACCGACTCGGGGTCCAGATCGCCTTCGAACTCGCGGAAAATCTCGCGGTACGACTTGCCGACGTTGTTGGCCAGGACGTTCAGGCGCCCCCGGTGGGCCATGCCCATGATG
>JBAPRR010000456.1:0-6621 GCA_049281195.1 Acidimicrobiales bacterium | reverse complement strand
CGTCTACAGGAAGCTCGGCTGCAACAGCAGAGACGAGCTTTCATTGCTCCTTGGTTCACCTGGCGGAGGGGTCAACGGCAGATAGCGCCGAGCGTCAGGGATGAACCTGCGATCCGGCCCCCTGGTCGAGGCGCACGGACTGCATGACGATGTCGATGAGCATCAGGGCATCGTGATCCGGAAAATGCATGAAGATGTTTGGCCGACGGCGAGGTCATCGGCCCACTCATGAGCATCTCCGGGATCGGCCCATGGACCGCTCAGGGCGCGCTGATCCTCGCGGCTCCGACGAGAAGACGTCGTCCTCGAGGGTGACCTGGCGCTACGTCTGACGGACCCGGTTCGTGATGGACCACCGGCAGATCAGGACGGATCTGGGCCCGAGCGGCTGGGAGACACGGGGACCCTGTAGCGCCGAGTCTGCTGCTCGGGACCTCGCCGGTAATGTGATCGAGTTCGCCGAAACGCCAGCGAGCGAACTGAGCATCGCTTCGATCGCTCAACCAAAGAGGAGGTAATGATGACTGAGAGCAGTGTGGTCGAGATTCCCGGATTCGTCGCCGGAACGTGGGAGATCGATGCGGTTCACTCCGAGGTTTCCTTCGTGGTGCGCCACATGGTCGTAAGCAAGGTCCGTGGCCGTTTCGACCGGTTCAGCGGGACTATCGTCACAGAAGAGGACCCTGCCCGCGCGTCGGTGACCGTGACGATTGATGCGTCCTCAATCAACACGAACGAACCGAATCGCGACAACCATGTTCGCTCGGCAGACTTTCTGGACGTCGACAACTTTCCGAACATCACATTCAGCTCGACTGCTGTACGCACCGAAAACAGTGAGTTCCTCGTCGATGGAGAACTCACCATCCGCGGGATCACTAAGCCAGTGACACTCGACGTGGAAGTGAACGGCTTTACACCCGACCCCTACGGCGGGACGCGGGCAGGGTTCAGCGCGAGCACCGAGATCAATCGGCAGGACTTCGGTGTCAGTTACAACGGCCCGATCCCCGGGGCCAACAACGCGATGGTGCTGAGCGACAAGGTCGCACTCACGCTCGAAGTCGAGGCAGTCTTGCAAAAGTGATGATTCCGTCTCCGAAACCGCGGACTCCGCTCAGTGGTTCGTTCCGAATTGGGAGCCTCCGTACACACGGCTCACATGGCCGGCCAGAGCTGCGCCGCTGGTAACGCCGAGCTTGCGATAAATGGCTCGCAAGTGCGAGTCGACCGTGTACGGCGAGCAGTGCGACGCTGCCCCGATCTGCTTGTTGGTCGGGCCGGTGCTCACCAGTTCGGCGACATCTCGCTCGGCCGAGGTCAGTAGCTGCCACTCTTTCCACACCGCGGGGACCGACCCGTGGGCCAGGGACATTGCCGCTCCCATGCGCTGTTCGATCTCGCGTGCACCACTCCGGGCGAGGCCCAACATGAGCGGGCTGGCATCGTCGGCGGCGGATGTCAGATCGAGCGCACCCACCACCGCCAGGTTCACAGGGTCCACGATCGGGGCAGCGGCACAGCTCAGCCTCGTGAGTACATTTGCGAAGTGCTCGCGTCCCATGATCAGCGTGGGAGAGCCCATCGCCAACGCCGTCCCAATTGCATTGGTGCCGACATTGTCCTAGGCGTAGGCGTAGCCGGGGCCGAGCGAGACTTGGTCGAGCAGGGTACTGATCGACCGGCTTCCATCGGCACGCACGAGCACGTTCGCCGCGGCGTCGGTGAGGATCACCGATAGGTCGAGGTCGGCCAGGTCAGCCGCGATGCGACTTACCACCGGGCGGCCGGCTTGCACGAGCCGCGACTCCAGATCGGGTTCGCGCTCGGGGACGAAGAAACGGTCGGGCGCGAGGCCCGACGATGTAGAGCGCCTCCACGACGAGGCGATCTCAGGGCGCAGTACTAGCCCTCGATCACGTCCAAGGTCCGTTGGGTCAACCTCGTTCGTGACAGGCATCGTGGCCCCGGCCTGCATGGCTACGGAGACGGCACCGATCGGGGCATTTTTCCACGATCACGGCGTCGGCGCTCGTCGTCGGCCTATTCGTGACCTGGAACGGTCGAAGCCATGTGCCAGTCCGCACCAAAGACCGTAGAACGCGGGGTTTCTCGCCGAACCGATCCACGGCTCGAAGAGACTTCAGCCGGACGTGAGTCGGATCGTCATCTCGATCTCTACGGCGATGTCGAACGGAAGTTCCGCGAGGCCAACGGCGCTACGGGTGTGTCGACCGGCGTCGCCGAAGACTTCGGTCAGCAGGTTCGAACATCCGTCGAGCACCGCCGGCGTCTGATTGAACCCAGGGGCGACGTTGACCATCCCGAAGACCTTGAGAATGCGGACGATCCGATCGAGAGTTCCCAGCTCTGCGTGGAGCGTTGCGAGAATCGATAAAGCCGTCACCCGGGCCGCATCGCGTCCCTGCTCAAGCGTGAGGTCCCGTCCAACCTTGCCCCGAATCACGCGGTCACCGTCGACCGGGCCGTGACCCCCGACATGGACGACGTCACCATCAATGACGCAGGAGAGATAATTCCCCACCGGCCGGGAAACGGGCGGAAGTCGAATTCCGAGTTCGCTCAGGCGTTGCGTGATCACAGGGATCAGCCTTCCATGCTCTGTTGGCCGCGTTCTTCAATCCGTCGCCTCCGGGTCCAAGCCACCAGGCGTCACTCAACGAAACGTGATCGTGCGGCTGGTCGCCGGTAGGTTCAGGTCTCAACCCGAAAAAGCGAGGAGATGCAATGGCCATCTACGCCATCGGCGATCAGGAGCCTGACGTCCACCCCACTGCGTTCATCCATCCCCAGGCGACGGTTATCGGCAATGTCACACTCGGTCCACAAGCGAGCGTGTGGCCGCAGGCTGTAGTGAGAGGTGATTACGGCGCCATCACCATCGGCTCTGGCTCCAATGTTCAAGATGGCGCCGTGATACATGCCACCAATGACTTGTCCACCGCTATCGGGGACAACGTGGTTATCGGGCATTTGGCCCACCTCGAAGGATGCACGATCGACGATGGCGTGCTCATAGGCGTCGGCTCCGTCGTTCTGCATCGCGCTGTCGTCGAGACTGGAGCAACGGTCGGAGCCGGCGCGGTGGTCACGAACGACATGCGGGTACCGGCAAGATCTCTGGCAGTGGGTGTTCCCGCGACCATCAAGGAGAACCGGTCCGATCCCGGATTAATCCAGTTGATGGCCAAGATCTATATCGAGAATGGAGCACGGTACGTTACCGGCATGCGCCGTTTGGACTGATTTTCGTGCCGGCGAAAAATCGCGTCACGTCATGGATTTCCGAACCAGGTTGTAAGCGCGTCACGCAGCCCCGCATCCGTTCCCTCCCCCACCCAGGCAACATATCCGTCGGGTCGGATCAAAACAGCGGTCGGAGCGGACACGTCGCCCAGTAGCGGCAGTTCCCACCGGCCTTCATATCGAGCCTCGATCAGCTGGACCCGGTCGGCCCACGATGCGATGTCAAAGCTGCCGGGGTGACCCAGGTTGAGAAGAAGCGCCTTGGCGTCGTGCAACAGGGTGAACAACCGCAACGGGCCGTCGGCGGTCACGAGATCCAGATCGGGGATGCGGCGTCCGAGCAGCAGGTGGCCCTCGCCAAACTCGTAGTGAATGTCGAGCCCGGAAACGATTCCGGCGAGCAGATTGCGAGGCTCATCCATGACCGCCAACTCCGACACCAAATCGGCCAGGGCCTTGTGGCGCTCGTCCCCCCTCTGGAGCACGCCCAAAGCCAAGGTGTGCTTGAGCGCGCGGGCAGCGACCGGGTGCCGTTCGTCTTCATATGTATCCAGAAGGCTGTTCGGCGATGTCCCGTTCACGACCTGAGCCAGCTTCCATCCAAGGTTCACTGCATCCTGAATGCCGAGGCTGATGCCCTGTCCGCCGGCCGGGTAGTGCACGTGGGCCGAGTCACCTGCAAGGAGGACTCGTCCGGCGCGATAGGTCGCGGCCTGACGTGTCATGTCGGTGAACCTCGAGATCCAGGTGGGACTATGGATTCCGAAATCGGTGCCGAACACGGCAATAAGCGCGGCGCTCAGATCGCCCAGAGTGGGCTCAGTGCTAGGCCCGAGCTGCTGTTCGGTCACGACGACGCGCACTGTTCGTCCGTCCTCCAACCTGTGTAGGCCATGGACGCCGACAGCGTCTTGACGAATGCCCCGCGGCGTTTCCTCAGTCACCTCTACCTCGGCGATCAGGTTGCTCTTCGTCGGCTCCAGGCCTGGAAACTCGATTCCCGCTGCTTTGCGGATAACGCTGCGTCCACCGTCACTCCCGACGAGGTACCGGGCCCGCAGCGACTCGGCTTCGGACACCTCGACGTCAACACCGGAATCGTCCTGCGCAAAACCAATCACCTGGCGTCCGTAGTAGATCTGCACCGGCAACTCGTCGATCCAGGCGGCCATGATCCGCTCGATCTGGTTCTGCCAGATCCCGAGCGAATAAGGATGACGGGTCGGAAAGTCGCTCATGTCCAGCACGGTCGTGCCGATCATTGCGGCTTGAGCCACCTGACCTTCCGCCAGGAACCGATCTGCGACGCCGCGCTGTTCCAGAACTTCGATCGTGCGCGAGTGAATCCCGCCGGCGCGTGAACCTACGAGCACATGGTCGGGCCGTTGCTCCACGATCGCGACGTCCACCTTCGCCAGCGCCAACTCTGCCGCCAACATCATCCCTGTCGGGCCACCTCCGGCGATCACCACATCATGTCCGGTCATATCCCCCCATCTCCTCGAGTAGTGACTTCGAGCGGTGATTCTGCAGCACCCCCAGGGTCTTGCCGCAAACGCGTTTTGGCAGCTATATTGATCACGGCGGCGAGAACAGCAATCTTCTTCTCCTTTGTCGCCCCAATTTCCCCCCTGGTGTACGGCTGCATTTTCGATTTGTCCGAGCCGAAGCGACGAAGCGGAACGTCATTACTCCCAACATCGCCAAAGGGCCCTAGCGTGTGCCCCACTCGACTTGGGAGGACAGAGTGACCCTGGCTCCTACATTCCGCTACGAGCGAATCAGCTCCAAGGCGTATGAGCACCCAGCTGATCGCGCCGCCACCTCTGCGCTTCACGCAGTTCCGCTGATGGACGTCGTAATCAAGCGGCTGACCGATGTGGCCCATGAACGCCGATTCCGGCAGATCCTGGTCGGAAATGCTGTGCGTGTCGGCGAAAACCAGATCCCTGACCTGTGGGGTGGATACAGATCCGCGGCGTACATACTTGACATCGAGGCACCCGAGTTCTACGTGACTCAGACCCCGATGGCCAACGCGATGACGGTCGGTGCTAAGCGGCCCCTGGTGATAATCGCCTCCGGCCTCGCCGGTTCATACGATCACGATGAGATCAAAAGCGTCCTCGGCCACGAGCTTGGCCACGTTCTATCTGAGCACTACTACTACACGACCGCCCTGGTTCTCCTGTCGCGCTTTTTGCGGGGCTCGGTCCCGACCTCACTTTCGGGACTTCCGGTGCGCGCTCTGTACACCGTTCTGTTGGAGTGGTCGCGGACAGCGGAGCTCTCGAGCGACCGCGCCGGGGCACTTGTGATGGCGGATCCCCTCGTCGTTTGTCGCGTCCTCATGCGCATGGCCGGTGGGGCACTCCCGGGAATGAACCTCGACGCGTTCATAACCCAAGCCACTGAGTACCACGAAGAGGATGATCTTTTCGCCAGGTGGAGCCGGGCCTGGGTGGAGCTGGGGATGACTCATCCCTTCGCAGTTCGGCGCGTGCGCGAACTGATCAACTGGGTGAGTGCAGGAGACTTCGACCGCATCCGGAGCGGAAACTATGTGCGCAGAGGTGAGGAGGCTGCGCCTTCGAGCGAATTCGAGGCAGCCGCAACCCACTACAAGGAACGCTTCACGCAGGTGCTCGAGCGCGCCACCGGAGGGGTTCAGAAGATGGTCGGCCAGTTCGATGAGTGGCTCAAGCGGACCCGACCCGAAAGGCGTCAGGAGCAGGACTCCGAAGACTGGGATGAATAGCTGCTCGCATTTCGATCACCGCAGCCATAGGCGAGATCCACTCTCCAGACGCGGGAAGTACCAACATTGATTGCCCGAGCGGTTAAAGCGAGGTGGACTGCGGCAACGGTGACGGGTGTCATTGCTCTGTTGCTCACGTCGTGTGGAGGCTCGAAATCCGAATCGCCCCCGGCCACAGCAAACTCCCCTTCTATGTTCATCTCCACGACCATCCCGAAGACCCCACCCGGATCACAGCTCAAGTGGTTCCTCGGTGCGGTCGCTGACCTCCCTCTTTCCCAAGGTGAGATCGTCTCCCATTTCGACCACACCGTTTTGAGCCAGGTCAGCCCCGACCAGATCAACACCGCCCTGCTGGCCCGTTTTCCCGCGTCTGGTGGTACCTCATTTGCAGGCCTGCTGTCCGAAACTCCAACCTCACTCGTAGCGGTGACGGAGCTCGGCACATCAAACCTCAAGGTGAGTATCTGGCCATGTCCAGACGCGTGGTGTATGACGACCACCACATCAATCTCTGAATGAAGTTCTAACTGACGTCGGCGAGCTCTGCCAGGTCCACCTCCGTTGCGGTGCCATTGATCACTCGCAGTCGAGCT
>JBAPRR010000455.1:0-63232 GCA_049281195.1 Acidimicrobiales bacterium | reverse complement strand
GTACAGCGACGCGATGAACGCGCCCATGCTCGTTCCCGAAACGCGGTCGACGACGACTCCGGCCTCCTCGAGAGCGTGAAGCACTCCCAGGTGGGCCAGAGACCTGGCGCCACCACCGGCGAGGACGAGTCCTACGGAGTCACCGGCGATGCGCGCGATGAGAGCGCGCAGGCCGGCCTGCCACGAGGCTGGATCCTCACCGACGTGGTACACGCGCCGGCACTCCGAAGCGTCGTGCCATGCCACGATCTGAGCTTGTGTCGGCGCGTGGCCGACCAAGACGACATCGCAGGGAACATTGACCGGCAGCATGCCGGTCTCAGCCGGATTACTGGAGACGAGCACCACGCGATCGGCCTGGCGGAGGCCCGCGTCGCGCCATGTGCTGCTGCGTCCGCATGCGAGGACGACCCTGTCGTTGTCCGACTCGGCCCGCTGGAGCCCGTCGGGCGCGAAGTCGGCGAGCAGTGCCACCCGCAGGCCTTTCTCCACGAGGCCACCTTGGACGACCGCCGCCACTTTCTGGGCCTCGGTGTCGACGTCGACCCCCACAACCGACAGGACCTTCGGCTCGGGGCGCGCCGGAGGGTTCATCGGGGTGCTGTCGTGGAGGCGGAAGGCGATACCTCTGGCCACGGCGTCCATCACGGCAGGTTCAGCGGCGGCCAGACCGTCGAACCGCTCGCGACTGACGCGCACCAACCGGCTGTCACGCCGGGCGATGACCGTTCCCGAACGGGGCGCGTCCGTGAGCAGCGCCAGCTCCCCGAAGGTGGAGGTGGGATAGAAGTCCAGGCGCCCTCCATCGGGCCGTTCCAATTCCAGTCTCCCGGCCTGAAGCACGTACAGGGCGTCGCCGACTTCGCCGCTCGAGAACAAGGTTGTTCCAGCGCGCAGTTCGAGGGGTTCTCCGGTTTCGATCAGCCGGGTTCTCACCTGAGCCGGGAGCAGGTCGAGAAAGTCGGCCCCTTCGCGACGTGTCGCCGCCACCACAGCCGGCTCGGGTCTCTGATCGAGCAACGGACCTCGTGATCCGACGTCGGTTTCCTCGCTCGACTCGTGGATGCGCCCGAAGAAGAGCGCCACGAACGCGGCGACGAAGAAGGCGCCTGCCGCGAGCTTCCAGCCCCGCCTCACGTCGTCGGCGAAGGTGAGGATCGTCTCGTGGGAGATGAAGACGGTGAGGATGGCGATCCCGAGAACGCCTCCCAGTTGGCGGGCGCTCGAGTTGACCGCAGATGCGGTGGCGTAACGACCGGCCGGGACCGTGGCCAGGCCTCCGGCCGACGCGGTGGGAAGTGTGGAGCCCACACCGATGCCACTGATTATCTGCCCGGGCAGCCACTGGCCGACGAAGTCGGGTCTGAGCCCGACGCGGGTGGAGTACCACACGTAGGCCAGGCCCCACACAATCGATCCCACTACGACGACGGGTCGCGGGCCTATCCGCTCGGCCAGGCGCCCCGCAGGCACCGAGACGATGGCGGCTACCACCGCACCAGGAGCGACGGCGAGCCCGGCCAGGAGCAGCGAGTATCCCCACACGTAGTGCAACCACAGGATGTGGGCGAGCAGGTAGCAGTAAAGGCCGAGCCCGCAGGCGACTGTCACGATGTTGGAGACGAGAAAGCCACGTATGCGGAGCAGTTGCGGATCGAGCACCGGGGATCGGTGCTTCATCGAGCTCAGGACAGTCAGCGCCACGCACAGTGCGGAGACCACGAATGCACTGACGGTGCCGATGCTCGCCCAGCCCCATGTGCTTCCCTGCACCACGCCGAGGGTCACCGAGCCGATGGCGGCCGACAGCAGGAGGGCGCCGCGCAGATCCGGCATCACGCGGCTTCCCGGTGCACGGCTTTCGATCACGGCGTGCCGGGCGAGGACCCAGGCCAACAACCCGAGCGGGACGTTGATCAGGAATACGAGACGCCAATTGTAGAGATCGACCAACGCACCGCCGATCGGCGGCCCGAGGCCCGCGGCGAGAGCGGCCGCCGCCGCCCAGATGCTGAGCGCTCTGGTCCTGTGCTCGCTGGGCGAGGCATGTACGACTATCCCGAGCGAGGCTGGAACGAGCATGGCCGCGCCCACAGCCTGTATGGCTCTGAGCCCGATGAGCATTCCCACCGAGTTGGACGCCGCGCACAAGGCCGATGCGATGGTGAAGATGAGCAGGCCCAGCTTGAACAGGCGCCTCCTCCCGAGCAGGTCGGCGAAACGTCCGGAAAGTACGAGGAGGCCGGCGAAAACCACGTTGTACGCATTGAGGACCCACGAAAGAGTGCTGACCGTGGCGTGCGGAAATGCGGCCTGGATGTTGGGGAATGCCACATTGACCACGGTCGAGTCCATGAAGGCGAGGAACGCGCCGAACGCGGCGACACCGATGGCGGCCATCGGGGCGTAAGGACGAGACTGTGCAGGGGGAACGACTCCCGCACCCTCGGTTACCGAGTCAGCCGTGATCGCTCCCGCTCCGCGCATGTTCAAAGTCCTCCCGCTACTCCCGACAGGTCTGCCATGCTGCCTGAAGACACGGTCACGGCGCTGTATCTCCCCGCCCCGGCTGCGCCGATGCCGGCTAGCTCGGGGAGCCCACCAGCCCGGTAAACGTGTGGGATGAACCCGCCGCCGTCATCGGTACCACGGGAAGAACCACGATCCCGAGTCGCTGGCGCAGCTCGTCGATACGCACGGTGAGCTCTTCGGGCGAATGTCCGTCTGGGTAGCTGACCCCTGTCGAGCGCATGGCGTCGAGCGTCAGCATCAGCTCGTAATCGGCTCCGAGCTCCTCCGCCGTCGTTCGACTGGCTTCAAAAGCGCTACCGGCGCTTCGGAGATCCCCGAGTTGTGCCAGTGCGTACCCCCGCACCCGTTCGACCAGCGCGTTCCCCACGGCTGAGCCGACGCGGGCCACATCCGCAGCTAGACGAACGGCGATGTCGAGCGCCTCGGTGGCCCGCCCCTGGAAGACAAGGGACTCGGCGATCAGCGACTCCACTTGAAATGCGTCGGCTTCGCGGGCGACCTCGTGAAACGCCCGCAGTGACGACTCGAAGTGGGTCCACGAGGAGTCGAAGGAGCCCGTGCGCGACTCCAACCTGCCGATCAGCATCATGGCGTAGCCGATCCCCCATGAATAGCGCGCCGCGCGCAGCACGCGCAGAGCTTCGTCCAGGTGCGGGCGGGCCTCGTCGAAGTGTCCCTGATCCGACAGGATCTCTCCGATGTTGAAGGTGCAGATCGCCGCCTCCACCTCGTTGCCGGTCCGCAGGCGGATGTCCTGGGCCTGGCGGTAGAAAGAGACGGCTTCGTCCCATGCGCCGCGGAAGTACGCGAAGCCGCCCATGTTGTTGAGCACCTGCGCTTCCCCGCCGAGGTCCCCGAGCTCGCGGTAAATAGCCACCGAATCTTCGGAGTGGTTGGCCGAACCGGCGCGCCCGAGGGAAACCAGAGCCCAGTCGAGTAGGGACAGGGCGTGTGCCTCGGCCTTGCGATTACCCCAGGTTCTGGCTTCTGCGACGGCCCGCTCGCCGGAGACGACTGCTTCGGAGCTCCGGCCCTGGGCTTGGCGGACGGCGGTGTACCAAGTCATCAACTGGGCGCGGAGCTGGCCCGCGGGCCGGTTGTCGAGGTTCGCGATAGCCCGCAATCCGCGGCGGATCCATCTCACCGCCAATGGGAACTGCCCGAGGCGTTCAGCCATCCAAGCTTCTTTGAGGCACAGCTCGGCCTTTGCGACGACCTCGGTGGTGAGTCCCCCAGCTCGACGGTAGGCCGCAGCACCGCCTTTGAAGTCACCGGCGCGCTCGCGCACGTCGCCGAGCATCTCCCACGCCGACGCAACGTCTGCGCGGTTCAGGTCATCGATGTGCGATGTGCATGCCAGCGCTCTCTCGTACAGTCTCGCCGATTCCACGTTGGCGTATTTGTCGCTGGCGTTGCGCGCGGCAGTGCGAGCGTGGTGCCACGCCGCGGCGAACTGCTGCGCGTAGAAGTAGTGAAGAGACAGCACCTCGGCGTCGGATTCGGTGCCGCCCCTGGCCTCGAGCCTCTCAGCGGCGCGCCCGTGAAGTTCGCGTCTGCGGCGATAAGGGAGTCCCTCGTACGCGCACTCGCGTACTAGGGCGGAACTGAACCGCACGAGGCCGGATGAGTCGGTGGTGAGGAACTGGTCGAGCGATCGCGGCAGAGCCGAAGAGCGTGCTCCTGGGTCAAGTCCATCGTCGATCAAAAGACCTGACGCCTCGAGCAGTTCACGGAGGTCGCGCTCGAAGAAGACCGAGCCGAGCACAGAAGCGGATCGCAGGATGCGGCGGTCCCGCGCACGGAGGCTGTCGATCTGCACGCCGACCGCGGCGTCGACCGAGTCGGGGAGCGCTTCTATACCTGCGCCGTCTCGACGCGATCGCCACAGCTCCTCCAAGAAGAGAGGGTTGCCCATGCTGCGGTCGGCCATGAACTGGATCTCGTGAGGCAGGAGAGGCTCATCTTCTGTGGCCGCGATCAGTGCCGCCTTGGCCTGGATGGATGTCAAAGGAGCAAGCAACACCGATCGTGTATGCGGCGCCTCATCGACGGAGAAACCTCCGTCGGTTTCCCTTCTGGTGATGCAGATTGCACCGGGGCGCTCGGCGAGGTTGCGCACCATGATCCCCATGATCTGTTGCGACGCAGGATCCATGTGCTGCGCATCTTCAATCACGAGCACGCGTGGGAGTCCGAGAGCGCGGCAGAACAAGTGGGCGGAAGCCTCCGCCACCGCCTGACGACGAAACTCGGGCTCGAGTGCGGCCAATGCCGGAGGGTCGGGAAGATCCAGGCCGATGACCGTTGCGAGCAACGACAGGTCGGAGCGCAGATCGGGAGCCTCCCGCTCGAGGTAGGTGACGAGGTTCTGTCGCACTGTTTCGGCCGCGGCGTCCATTTCCACGCCGACAAGGGCCCGCCCCAAAATGTTGAAAGTGGCGTAAGGCGTGGCCGACTCGTACGGCTCGCACACGATCGTGAAAGTGGGAAGGGTTTCGGACTCAGCGACAAGCACCTCCGCCAGCCGTGACTTGCCTGATCCGTGGTCGCCGACCAACTCCACCACGCGTCCGGCTCCCGTGGAGGCCGCCCGGACGGCCTCTCTCAGGACAGCGACCTCTTCTTCGCGTCCGGTCAGTGGCAGGCGATCGGTGACAGAACGGTGAGCGCGGTCCGGAGCGCCGACTGCGAACGCCTGCACCGGCCGCCGCTTTCCCTTGACGGTGAAGGGTGGAAGCTCGGCGGCGACGAATTGGACGTCAGATCGGCTGAGAGTCTCTTTTGTGACCAGGACCTGGTCGGGCTCGGCCCGTGCCATCAAGCGGGCCGCGAGGTTCACCGTGTCGCCCATGACGGTGAACGTGCGCCGAAACGGAGTTCCGATATCGCCGGCGAATACCGGCCCGGTGTTCACGCCAACGCGAAGGTGCAGTGGCAACTGTTGGTCGAGGACCTGTCGGACGGCAAGGAGCATCCGCTGTTCGTCGTCGCCGGCGCGGCTCGGCACGCCGGCGGTGAGGATGATCTTTCCCCCGTCCTTGTCGATGTCTGTTCCCAGGAAGCTCACCTGGTGGCTGTCGGCCGCGGCCTGCGCGGCCCGGACCACGGCATCGAGTTGTCGCGCCACCTCGTGGATGCCCAATTCCGTCACCAGGTCGTCTATGCCGTCGAAGTGTAAGAACGCCACGGTGGCAGTCCGGTGCTCGTGCTCTTCTCCGCCTTCGACCAGGTGGCGCCTGATGGCTGCCGGCACGAAGCGGGAGATGTCGGCTTGTCCCGGATCGGGGCGCTTCGGCGCCATCCGAGGCGGGGGACCGCCGGGGGAACGAAGCAGGTATCCCGCTCCGCATGCCGGGCCTCTGGCCCGGGCCGGCAACAGGGCCGCGGTCTGCGCGCTCATCACGATCTCGCCGGCGGACGCCGTGGCCTCGGCATCAACTGTTGTGCTGGCGTCAGGCCCGGCGACAACGAGCTCGCGGTGAGAATCTCCCACGAGAAACAGGTCGAACGTACCGCTGTGAACTCCGACCGATATGCGGAGAACCACCTCGCCCGCCGTGGTGTGCAACCGACCGGCGCTGCGTAGTCGGGAGCGCATCCCGATCGCGGCATGGGCCGCTCTTATGGCGTGGTCCGGACCTGTGAAAAGGAGCAGCATCGCATCGCCGCCGAACTTCAACAGGCTCCCGCCCAACTTGTAGGCGGCGTCGAGGAGTTGCTCGAAGCAGGTGTTGATGGCGTCGGCGACCTCTTCTGCGCCCACCTTGCCGTGGCGTGCCAGGCGCTCCGACATCTTTGTGAATCCCGAGATGTCACCGAACACCATCGTCCCGGCGACGGACTGCGAGCGCGTTGCGCTCTCGTTTGCTGCCTCGTCTCGCGCCCACGCCACCGCCGGGGCGGTGAGGTAGGGGAGGAAGAGGTCGGAACCGCTGGCGGCGTTCATCTCCGTCTGGTCAGATCACCGGAGGGAGAAACCCGGGTCGTTCCCGGTGAAGTAGACGATGTCTTCCACACTCAGGGTGCCCTTGCCCTTGGACCCGGTGGTCTTTTGCGCCCCGTCCACACAAGGTGTATTCCAGTCGCCGGTCTTTTTCGACTGCACGCACGCGCCGAGTGCGAGCACGGTCCCGCTGTCCTCGAGCATGTACACGGGGCCCTTGGGCTTCGAAGATCCGAAGTAGTACTGAAGCACTGCGATGAGCGGATGGGCCGCGTTCACGTAGTTCGTAAAGGTTCCCTCGACCTCGAGTACGTCGGTCGGGCAGCCGCCCGACGCCGGCGGGCACAGTGTGGGCTCATCGGATTCCGGTACGGGTTCGAGGGTGACTCCGACGACCGGCGGCTTTGTCTTTGCAGAACCGTCAGGGACGGCACCGGATGCATGTGGTCCAGCGACCGGAATCTTGTTCTTCGGAAGCGTCAACGTGACAGCCGCTCCCGTATCGGACAGTGGCAGAGAGCTCGATGCGAGGGCGATGCCAGGCACCGCCGACGACTCGACGCCATTGTTCACCACCACCACTGAAAACTGGCCCAGGCTGTCACCGGCGGAACCGGCATTGGTGGAGGTCACCGAAGCCGAACCTTCGACGCCCACGCCTTGTGTCAGTCCGCTGGTATCTACGAGGACATTGATGGTGTCGGTCGCGCCGGCGTCCAGGTCGTTCTCGGTACAGGTCAGAACACCCGGAGAGGTGACCGTGCAATCCTTAGTTCCCGAGGCTGAGATGGCCGTTGTGTCGAACGAAGGTGGAGTTCCGCCATCGGTGATCGTCACCTGAGTCTGCAAGCCGGTCACCGTGTCGTCAGATGTGTTGGCAATGACGAACGTCCACCCGTCGTCATTTCCGGACGTGACCCCGCTCTGCACCGGGGGAGTGGATGTCGGTACCTGGTAAGTGGGGCTTGTCGCCGCGGGCTCGACCGTCGTGGTGTCGACTGCGGCCTCGTTGGAAGGCGGCGAACATGACACCTGGGAGCTCTCAGGTGTGCTGTCGACGTCGTAGGTCAGCACGATGTTGATGTCGCCCGGGGTCAGGTACACGGTCCCCGTCCCAGGCCCTGTCTGCCAGGTCACTGGGTCGTAGGTGGTCTGGTACGTGATCGAACTGTCGGAGAGCGGGCTGAATGTCTGCGGGACATCGTTCGCCGAACTGGACTCCGAGTTGGGGCTGACCGCGCCGCTCGCCGCCCCATCGGGTGACGCCAGCCCGTTTTCCGTAGCGGACTGTGACTCGAGATTGAGCGAAAAGGCCCCCTGGCCGATGTAGTACTCGACGACGGGCGCCGGAATCGTGACCTCGACGGATGGTGCTTCTTCGAAGTTCGTACCGACATCTTCTGAGGTCGGGGCCTTGGGCGATTCGGTTACCTCTATGGCGAAGCTGTTGGTCCCGTCTCCCGGCACGGTGCAGGAGTAGTCAGAAGCGACGTCGTTGGTGAAGGTGAATTGATCAGCTGACGAGGTCGCAGAGGTGCCGACCGGCGTGGTCACAGTCACGTCGACCGTGCCTGTCCCGGTCGCCGGCGATGTGGCGGTGATCTGGTTGTCGTCATCAACGGTGAATGAGGCGGGGTTTCCCGGGCCGAAGTCGACGGCTGTGGCGCCGGTGAACCCTTCTCCGGAGATCGTCACAGTCGTCCCACCCGAGTCCGGCCCGGTGTCCGGCACCACCGACGTGACTCCGGGGACGGTGGCCGGTGCGTATGCGCCGGCCAGCCCCACCCACAAGTTGTCGCCGGGGTGGATCTCGGTGCCGGAGCCCACCTCTTGATCGGTGTACCAACTTCCGAACGTGGCGACGACCTGAGTCGCGTTGTAGGAGACAATGTTGAAAGCCACGCAGTCACCGGGCATGCCGGCCTGCCATTGCTGTTGAGAGTCGCTCAAGACGAAAGTGCTGTAGCTGTAGTCGTTGCCGGACGCGCTGCACCCCGGGGCGACTGCCGCGGGCTCGGTACCGAAGCCGGTTCCGGTGACGGTGAGCGTGGGGTTGTCGAGCGAGCCGGAGATGCTGACGTTTGTGATCGTGGCAGTCGGTGCGGCGGCCGAAACGATCGCTGCGTCGTCGCCGTCGGCCATCAGCAGTTGGCCGGAGGTTTGGAAGGCGATTCCCTCCACGTCCATCTCGAGATCGAGGTTGGTCGGCGTGTCGTCTGTGACCTGTGTCCCGATATAAGTGCCGGTCGTATTGGTCACAATGCCGACGCCTGTATAGAGGTTGACGAAGTAGAGATCGCCGGAAGAGTCAAAGTCCAATGGCCCTGCATCGAGCCCGCTCGACGAGTCGACGCCCACGACGCCGTAGAACAGTCCGCTGGCTGTGTCGGCATTGACCGGTTGGCCGAAGACGGTCCCGCTCGAAACCGGGAGCACGCCGATGTAGTCGAGCGAGTCATCGGAGAAGAAGAGGTCCCCTGACGAGTCGAGCGCAACGCCGTCGGGCTGGTTGAGATCGGCGATCAATGGGTGAACCTGGTCGGCTGTGATGTTCTGATCGAAAATGGTCCCGCTCGCAACAGGGTCGATGTCGACCGACCCGTCTCCTGCCGTCGTCGCGCTGTCAGCGAAGAACAGGTCGTTGCTCGAATCGAAAGTCACCTGTGTGGGGTCTACGCTCGACGTGGCGGCAACGATGGTGGTCGGAGTATCGGCAGTGACCGAAACTCCGTAGAGCGTCGTCGTGGTGGGAGACAGAACCTGTAGCCCATCGGCCGAATCCGAGATCCATAGGTCGCCGTTGTGGTAGTCCAGGCTGAATGTCTGGCCCACTCCTCCCGGGGTGAGAGAGGTGAGCGTGTCGGCAGGAATGTTTGTGTCGTAAAGCGCCGTGGTCGTGGGCGACCAGGCGTAGACGTTGCCGTCGTCTGCACCGACGAAGATGACCCCCGAGGGATCGGTCGCGACCGCTGTGACCCCGTCTGGAACGTTGGTTACGATCGCTGAGACGCTCACTGCTGCCGCGGGCGTGGACGTCAGCAAGGAGACTCCGACCGACGTCAAGATGCCGCTCATTGCGATGAGGAGAGCCGTCAGCGTGCGGTGGACCGCAGGACGGCGGAGTGCAACGAGTCTGCGCACATTCACGCCGAAACGCATAAGTCCCCTCCTCGCCACTTACCCCAGTGAGGGAGAGGTCCCGCTTCCTCCGCCACCGCCTCGCGGACATGTTAAACGAGCAGAAAGCCCTTCTGCCTGGGCCTGAGGGGACCCTCCATGGAATTGCGCAATTACGCGTACATTTCGCGGCGGGCTCAGGTAATGCTTCTTCCAGAAGCTGTGGATCGCCCCGTTTTGGGGAGTTTGGGAGCCTGCCGTGTTGACTGACGCCGCATGTGCTAAATACGATCAAACCAATAGATTTACCCAGAATTGGTCCTTAGTATCCAGGGGGTTCCGGTGTCATTGAAGTTTCATTGGTTCCTACCGACGAGCGGTGACGGGCGCGACATCGTCGGTGGCGGGCACGGGATGGCCTCCGGCACGGCCGGCTCGATGCGGCCGTCTTCGATCGCATACCTGGGACAGATCGCCAGATCGGCGGAGCAACTCGGTTTCGTCGGAGCGTTGACGCCTACCGGTGCATGGTGCGAGGACGCATGGCTGGCCACGGCGATGTTGACCGAGGTCACAGAAAGACTGAAATTCCTGGTGGCTTTCCGCCCGGGGCTGGTTTCGCCCACCTTGGCGGCGCAGATGGCGTCGACCTTTCAGCATTACTCGAAAGGCCGGCTCCTCCTGAATGTCGTTATCGGCGGGGAAGCGAGCGAGCAACGTGCTTACGGCGACTTCATCTCCAAGGACGATCGCTACGCGAGAGGCGCCGAGTTCCTCGAAATTGTCAAAAGGCTGTGGAGCGGTGAAACCGTCGACTTCGAAGGCAGGCATCTACACGTGGAGGGAGCGCGGCTCACCGGCCTTCCCGACCCTGTCCCGCCGCTTTACTTCGGGGGCTCTTCGAAGGCGGCCGGACCTGTGGCCACCGGGTACTGCGACGTCTACCTGACCTGGGGTGAGCCGCCGTCCGCGGTCGCTGAGAAGCTGGACTGGATCAGATCGCTCGCCAAGGCTGAGGGCCGTGACGACCTGCGCTTCGGAATTCGCCTTCACGTCATCACCCGCGACACGCCAGAAGAAGCGTGGCGCCAGGCCCACAAGCTCATCGAACATGTCGATACACGGACGATCGCCCAGGTTCAGGAGGGGTTGCGCCGAAGCGAGTCCGAAGGTCAGCGGCGGATGCTCCAGCTTCATTCGGGTTCGATCGACAATCTGGAGGTCTCGCCCAACCTGTGGGCGGGGGTCGGCTTGGTTCGGGGGGGCGCGGGCACAGCACTTGTCGGCAGCCATACCGAAGTAGCTGACCGTATCGAGGAGTACGCCCGTCTGGGAATCGGCGAGTTCATCCTGTCGGGCTATCCGCACCTGGAGGAGGCGTACTGGTTCGGCGAGGGCGTGCTGCCGGTTCTGAAACAGCGCGGCCTGTGGGACTTTCCAGAGCAGACGATCGGATCCTCGTCCCGGGTTTCGGCAAGCGTTCCCTTCGCTCCGACATCAGGACAACCGGCGCGCGATACCAGACCATCCGAACTTGCGGCGACCTCACCGTCATGAGCGATCGTTCCGCTGTGCTGAATGTCTCCGTGGTGGTAGGCAACCCGAAGCCCGGTTCGAGAACTCTCGGCGTGGCCAACGCAATCGCGGAAGCTGTCGTCTCGGGCCTGAAAGTGACTGCGGGACTTCTGGTGGTGGATCTCGCCGAATATGCAGGAGAGATCTTCGACCCGAATTCAGAGGCCCTCCGCAAGCTCACCGACAGCGTTGCGAGCAGTGACCTGCTGATCGTCGCTTCGCCGACCTTCAAGGCGAGCTATACCGGCCTGCTGAAGTCGTTCTTCGATCGTTACGGATCCAATGCCCTGGCCGGCGTGGTCGCCATACCCGTTATGACTGGTGCGGCGCCAGTACATACGCTCGCCCTCGAGGTGCACCTTCGCCCTCTGCTCACGGAATTGGGGGCATCAACCCCGAGCCAGGGCCTTTACGTGACCGAATCCCAGTTCCCCAACCTCGACGCCATCGTGAGGAGGTGGGCGTCGGAGGCCACGCCGCGGATCTCGGCCAGTGTCCCCGTCCGTTAGCGGTCGAGGAAACCCAAGTCGAGGCGCTCGATACGTTCCGGGTCGGCGATCGAGTTGATTTGCACGATCTTCCCGTCAGAGACGGTGAAGCCGATGACGGCGACCGGCCGCCTGTCCAGCAGTACGACCACACCCGCCGCCCCGTTGACCAGGACGGGCATTTTTGGAGCAGACGCCTGGGCGATTCCGAGGGTGCGACCGGCTACCTCCTTGGCACCGCGGATCACGACAGAAGCTTCCGGCAGCGCGGTTCCTCCGTCGGTTCGCAGCAATACATCCGGATCCAAAACTGCCACCAGGGCCTCGAGGTCGCCCATGTGCGCCGCTTGGAAGAAGGCGTCCACTACCTTGCGCTGGCGAGCGACATCGGTTTCGGGAGCTTGAACGTCGGCTTCGCGCACTCGTCGCCGGGCCCGGCTGGCGAGCTGCCTGGTGGTGGCGGCGGTTCGGCCGAGCATGGGAGCGATCTCGTCGAACGGCAGATCGAACATGTCGTGGAGCACAAACGCCAGCCGCTCGGCTGGAGTCAACGTTTCGAGCACCACCTGAAGCGCCAGACCTACCGAATCGGCCAATATCGCCTCGTCCTCAGGACTCCTTTGGTCCGCAGGGCTGACTACCGGATCAGGCACGTGAAATCCCATCGGTTCCTCGCGCCGGGCTCTGTGCGAACGAAGCAGGTTGAGACACACCCGGACCACGATCGTGGTCAGCCACGCCGGAAGATTCTCGACTTCGCTCGTGCCTGCCCGGCTGAGGCGGATCCAGGATTGTTGAACGGCATCGTCGGCCTGTGACAACGAACCGAGCATGTTGTAAGCGATCGCCCGCAGGCGGGTCCGGTTGTTCTCGAACACATCAGACAGCCAGTCTGAGTCATTCATCGGTCACACTCCCGATTCGCAGGGTGTCGTATATGTGACACCGCAACTCGGTTCGCTGTGACATGCACCTGATGCTCTCCCGGGACATACGAAGAGAACGCGGCGATCTCAGCTCGCCTTGTCTTCAGAGACCGAGCCGGTCCATTCTCCAGCCGGCTGCCTGGTGGCGACGTTCACCCGGTTCCACACATTGATGGCCGCGATCTGGATGATGAGCGCAGCCAGCGACTCCTGGTCGAAGTGTGAGGCCGCCTCGGCGAAGATGGCGTCGGTAACAGGGTCGGTACGATCTGAGAGACGGGTCATTGCTTCGGCGAGATCGAGTGCGGCCCTCTCTGCGTCTGTGAAGTACGGCGCTTCGCGCCATGCAGACGCCAAGAAGATCCGCTCTTCTGACTCTCCTGCCTTTTTCATATCGCGCGAGTGAATGTCGACGCAGACGCTGCAGCCGTTGATCTGGCTCACCCGCAGGTGAACGAGATTGATCGTGGACTGGGGAAGGGAGCTGCGGCTCGCTGCCTTACCCAGGGCGTACATGGCGCTCATGGCTCCAGGGACACTTACCAGCGGATTGTTCATTCGAGCTTCCATCGGTCTCTCCTTGTCAGATCCGTTTCGTTCTGTCACAGGTATGACCCGCCAGAGCTCTGTTTTGTGACAACGGCCGCCGCCGTGCGACGGTGCGGGCGTTGAACCCTTGCCCGAGCTTCAGTAAGGGCCGTACACGTAGTGCCCGTCACCGGGGTGGTGATACCAGCCCATCGACGCGGCAGTACCGCCATCGACGTGCAGGGTGTGTCCGGTCACGTAGCTCGAAAGGCGCGATGCAAGAAAGACGGCGGCTCCTGCGCATTCGTCGACGTGACCGGCACGGCCCAACGGAACGGTGAGACCCAGACGCTCCGTCGCCGCCGGTGGCGCAAACGCCAGAAGACTCTCGGTGATCGTGATGTCCGGCGCGATGGCATTGACGCGGATGTCGTGCGGAGCGAGCTCGAGCGCCAGCGTTTTCGTGAGGTTGATCACTCCAGCCTTGGCGGCGGCGTAAGCGGCGAACATCGGAGCCGCCCGCACGCCTTCGATCGAGGTGATGTTGATGATTGCTCCACCGTGGCCGGCCGCGACCATGTGTTTCGCAACCGCCTTGGTGCAAAGAAGAACGTGCTTGAGGTTTGAGCGGTAGAGCGCATCGAACCCGTTCTCGCTCGTTTCGAGGAATGGTGAGACGAAAACGCCACCAGCGTTGTTCACGAGAATGTCGACCGTACCGAAGCGGTCGATCGTCGCCGCTAAAGCATTCTCCACCTGATCTCCGGCGCGCACATCAGTGGGAACTGAAAGCCCGTCGACTTCATCTGCCGCGGCTCGGGAGGTATCGGGATCCCGCTCCCAGATAGCCACCTCTGCGCCGAAGGCGTGAATGCCGTTGGCGATCCCGCGTCCGATGCCGGAACCACCACCGGTTATGACGGCCACCATTCCGTCGAGCCGGGCCGAATTCGGGTCGAGCACCACGTCTATTCCAGGCCTTTCATCACGGTCAGATCTTTTCCTGCTCACGAAGCCACGTGACCAGCATGGCGAGACCTTGGTCGAGGCTGATAGGGGCGTAACCGAGGCGTTCGGAAGTCGGATTCGGGACCGAGCGCGGGGTCCGGACCTCACTGTGTGCCGACTCGGCGATCGCCATCAGAGTCGGGCCGAACGTTTTGGTGAGCTGCTCGGGGTCGGAGCGGTAGTCGAGGTCTTCAACGCGGTTCTCCACGCCGGCGATCTCGCAGGCACGGTTGCAGCCGGCAGCGGTCGAAATCTGGTCTTCGGGGCGGCCTGTGAGCCAGTAACGCTCCCCGGCCACGCCTCGATCCAAGGCCGCGATCGAACCTGACGCCACGTCGGAGACTGCGACCCACCACACCGGGAATTTCAGATAGGCAGGGATGCGGCCGCGGATGGCTGCGCGAAGAACTGCGTTGAAGCTGGTGGGATGAAGCGCCCTGCGGACCACCTGGCTCGGGCCGAATATGGCGCCGGGATGACAAGTGAGAACGTCTTGACCCGCCGCGGCGCGTTCGTGAACCGCTCGGAAGGCCGCAAGCTTGGTGACGGTATACGGGTCCTCGGACGGATGGGCCGACAGGGGAGCTTCTTCGTAGTGCCCCGGGTAGCTGAGATCGAAGAACGTGCTCGTGCTGAGCGCGACGACACGCCTCATGCCCAGAGATTCGCCTGCATCCAAAACGTTGATGGTGCCGACCACGTTGACGGCAAGGAAGTCGTCGATGTTCTGACTGGCTCCGCCGAGCAACGCCGCAGTGTGGATGGCCGCTTCACATCCTTCGCCCGCTCTAAGAACGTCGTCGGCGTTGACAATGTCGCCCTGGACAAGGTCGACACCGATCGCGCTGAGTTCAGCCGCCTGCTGTGGGTCCCTTACGAGCGTCCGGACCTTGTCGCCGCGTCTTATGAGTTGCTCGCAGATGTTCGCACCGGTGAGGCCGGTTCCGCCTGTGACGAGGATCGTGCTCACCCGGGTTCCTCCAGTGAGTTGAAGCTCGGCGATTGTGTCACTTTGGACTCCGACGTTCGGCCAGACGATCGAACGTCCGGTCCACTTTCCATCCGATCTTCAGCGCCGGAGAGCTGAACATCGGCGCCGCCGCAAAACGCTTGCGTTTTCGCCACAGCACCTCGAGGTCATCGTGCGGGGAGTCGCCGGCGATCCTGTCTGCCAATAACGTGCCGAGGTAAGGAGCCTGGGCCAGGCCGTGACCGTTGTAGCCCATTGCGTAAAAGATGTTCGGAGAGACCTCACCGGCAACGGGCAGCCACGAAGGCGTCATCGCTATCCATCCACTCCATGCCGTGTGAACTTCGACATCGTGCAACGTCGGAAAACGGTCACGGAAACCGGTGATCAGATCGGCGACCACCGCTCGATCAGGTAGCCGGTCGGCCAGCGCACCATGAGGAGACTGGACGAAGCGCGTGCCGAAGACGATGGTATTTCTGGGAGTTAGCCGGTAGTTCTCTAGGATCAGGTGTTGGGTGTAAACACCCGAGCGACTCGACCATCCTGTCTCACGGATGCGTTCCACATCGATCGGCTCGGTCTCCGCCAGGGTGACCCACAGTGGAGCAACGACTCGATCGGGGCCGAAGGAAAGATCGCGGGTATAAGCGTTGGTCGCAAGGAGTGCCCGCCCTGCTCTGATTTGTCCGCACGGGGTCCGGAGACGGACTCCCGTGTTGTCGGAGTCCAGCACCTCGACGGGGGTCTGCTCGTACACCTTGGCGTTCGATGCCAGAACCACGTCGCGGACACCGCGGGCGAGCTTGCCCGGATTCAGGATCCCACCGGACCGCTCGAGGACCCCGCCGACAAATGCGGGGGGAAGGCCCCACTCGTTACCCATCACGAAATCGACCTCTCCACCGGCATTGCGCAGTATGTGGGCAATTCGTTCAGATCGTCTCAGCTGTCCTCGTGTCAACGCGGCCGACACGTTCCCCGTGGCGTCGTACTCACATTCGATGTCGAGGCGCTCGATCATCTTCTCGGCAAAATGCACGGCATTGTCTGCCATGCGGATGAGCTCGGGGGCACGGCGGCGATAAACGGTTGCCAGTACCTGCGGGTCACCGGCGATCGTGGGGGTGAGGTGGCCTGCATTTCGCGAGCTCGACCCCCAACCACAGAACTTCGATTCGAGAACAGATACGTCGATCCCGCGTTCGGCCAGTCGGAGGGCCGCCACCATGCCGGTCAGCCCGCCCCCGATCACCGCCACATCGCATTCGGCGTTCCCCAAAAGTCCCGGCCGCGGGTCTGTCACCGGTCCGATCCAGCCGCTTGTAGGGAATTCCACTTTCCCGGCTTACCCCGAACGCCCCTTCAATCCGGCGATCCCGAGCGAACCGTCGGCGCTCGGACCGCTAGGAGGGGAACCCGATCCATTGGCGGAGCTATCGACTTCAACGAGCGTCGGAGTGTCGCCGGGGGCGGGGGGAAGGTCGTCGAGGAAGGCTGCGGTCGGGACGAAGAACAAGCTTCCGGTCTCGGCAGTCGAAAAGTCGAGGATCCGGTCATAGTTGCCGGGGGGATCACCGATGAACATGTTCTCAAGCATTCTCTCGGTGACGCTCGGCGTTGAGGCGTATCCGATGAAAAAGGTTCCGAACTCGGACCGTCCGACGTTTCCGAAGGCCATGTTGTCGCGGAGGATCTGGCGTTGCGTGCCGTCGGAATCGATGATCGTGTTCAGAGCAACGTGGGAGTTGCTGGGCTTAACATCGTCGGCAAGCTCGACGTTCGAAAGCTTACGCCGGCCCACGACATTCTCCTGTGCCTCGGTGCTCAGGACATTCCAGCCTTTCATGTTGTGCAGATACTTCTGCACAATGACGTAGCTCGATCCGGTGAAGTCCGGGTCCTCCGAGCCCACTGTGACAGCAGCCTCGGCCGCCGCGCCCGTCGGATTCTCCGTCCCGTCGACGAAGCCGAGTAGATCGCGGTCGTCGAAGTACTTGAACCCGTGCACCTCGTCCACCACCGATGTGGCGTCGACCAGCCGGTCTGCGATCTGAGTGGCGAGTTCGAAAGAGAGGTCCGTCTGCTCGGAGCGAATGTGGAAGAGCAGGTCTCCCGGTGTTGACGGAGCGTGATGCTTCTCGCCACGGAGCTCTTTGAACGGGTGAAGCTCTTTCGGCCGGGGCCCGGCGAACAGCCGATCCCAAGCTTCTGAGCCGATACCTGTCACCAGGGCGAGCCCGGCTGTCGGAACCCTGAACCCGACCGTGCGTTCGAGACCCGAAATGTCGGCCAAAAGCTCGCGGACGACTTCTTCGGCACCTTGATTGATGGTCGCCACCAGGAAGATCGCAGCCGCGGTGAGCGGGGTGAGTACCGCCTGGGGTTCCTGTAGCCGGACCGGCTCGGGGGAGGTCACCTGCTAAAAGTACTTTTTCCGGGTCATAGCCGGTAGACGCGTTCCGCAGTGGCTGCGAAGAGCTTGTCGCGCGAAACATGGTCGAACTCCGCGGTCACCTCGCTGAACGTCGTGTACAGCTCATCGAAAGTACCGGCTTTCGCATCGACGGGAAAGTTGCTTGCGAACAGGCAGCGGTCGACCCCGAAGGCGGTGATCGCATACTCCAGCCAGGGACCGAGCGCTTCGGTGCTCATGGACCCGAGGGGCATCGCCAGTCCGGAGAGCTTGCAAATGACGTTGTCACCGAGTCCGGCCAGTGCCGACATCCCGGCTTCCCACAGCGAACGCTCTTCGTCAGTGTCAGATCGCGGCCATCCGGTGTGCTCGACGACAACTGTCAGATCGTCGAATCCGGAAAGGCCCTCCGCGGCCTTCCGGAGTTGATCCGGATGAGTCATGAGTTCGAATACAAGATTCCGTTCGGTCAGTGCGTCCAAAACCTCGCGTGGCGGCAATGGTTTGTCGAGTGGACCCATGGGCCTCACCCCGCGGAACCGCGACGCCGTCATCTGCCTGTCGATCAACTCGACTGCTTCGGCAACGGTTTCGGTTGGTGGAAGGCCTCCGATGATCGCATCGGGACCGTCACCGGCATCGGCCTTCCGGTCGAGCTCGATCGTCTCTTCGATCGAGTTTCGACCCGATGCCGCAGCAACGTTGATGAATTTCTCGACGTTCCAGCCGGAGGTCTCCTTCTTGTACGCGTCGACATCGAACCGACGGTTCATCCTCGACGCATCACCACCACCGTGCTCCGCGATCGCCCTTATGTACGGATACCAGTCGGCGCGTGCCGGGTCCCACAGATGAATGTGGGCGTCGACGATGCGACTTGGCCTGGGCGTCATCGAGCCTCCGTCGACTAAGCGCGGTCAGAGGTGGCGGCGATCTCTCGCAGAGTGCCGTCGAGCCAATCGGGGATGACCGGTCCGCCGTATATGACGCTTCCTGCCGGCTTCGGATGGCTTCTGAGGCCGATCCAACCGGAACCTACGACCAGCTCCGCGCCTGAAAGCGTCGACAGGTCGGCATTTCCGAGCAGGTGCGCTACGAGCTCGCTGGCGGGCTGGGCGGATTCCACTTCGGGGGCTTCGAGACTCACGGAGAAAGCGGTGACGCGTCCCTCTGTGGCGCCAACCGAGACCCGGGCGTGCTGGGCGACGGCCTGAGCCCGGCTGCGGCCGCCGGAGGTGGTCGCATCGGTGAGGGTTACCAGTTGAACCGGACGTGAGGAGTGTGCGCTGTAGTCGGAAGCCGCGCGGGCCCATGACACATCTGTATGGATTCCCTCCACGATTCCGGAATGCTCGGCCAGTATCTGCTCCCAGCCATCAGCGGAATCGTGGTCAGTTCCAGCGATAGCAACGACGATCACGTCAACCGGTCCGGACGATTCGGCGATTGCCTCGAGGGCCTGACCCGCTTGTTGAAATCCGTGTTCAACATGGACCGGATGGCATGTGAAGGAGCTTGCTTCGAGAGCACTCGTCAAAGAGGCTTGCAGTCGAGGTCGGTCGCTCACGATCACGCAGCCACGGGGTGGCGCCGGATCACTCGCCGCTGACGACGGCTCGTCGAATATCGAGCCGAAGCGGGGATTGCCACCACCTTCTGACGATTGCTTCGTTTCCGCGGTGACGAATGCGCGCGGGATGACCGATTCGAACAGGCGCGGCAATGAGGACACGCCATCAGTTCGCACGACCTCGAGCAGACGAGGCTCGTCGATGACAGCTACCTCTGAGCCACCCGCGAACAGGACCTTCCCATTGCACCAACTGAAATCGTCACCGACGAAATAAGCGGCCAGCGGTGCAAGATCTTCGGGGCCCGGCATGGTCGTGAAGGAAATACCCCCACCCGAGGTTCTGCCGGCCTGACGCGCCCGCTCGAGCGCAGCAGCCACCATGCGCGTTGCGGCGATGGGAGACATGGCGTTCACGGTCACTCCAACGGGTGCGTGCCGTCCCAGCTGCCAGGTGAGGGATGCGACTGCACGCTTCGCACAGCTGTACGCACCCGCGTCGGCGGCGCGCCAGCCCGACCCGGACGTGACTCCGAGAATGGTTCCGCGCCCGGCGGTGGCCATCAACGGGAGTGCTGCCCCCAGGATGTTCAGGTATCCACCGAGGTGGACCTGGAGGACCGCCCGCCAGTCCTCCTCCGTCCCTTTTCCGAAGAACGTCTGTCGAGTGATGCCGGCAACGTTGATGACGGCGTCGAGTGCGCCGTGCTCTTCAAAGATCCCGTGGAAGAGCGCACGGACCGCTTCTGCATCAGTGACGGATGCGGCCGACGCCCTCGCGTGACCGCCGGCGGCAATGATGCGCCCCGCAGTGGTCTCGGGCTGTTCAGGCAGTTGTGCAGATCCGTCGAGCGTCACGAGGGGATCGAGCGTCACGACGAACCATCCGGTGCGCCCGAGGTCCTCGGCAATGGCCGCTCCGATGCCGCCGCCACCGCCGGTTACAACGGCGACCTGCTGTCGTGCGCTCACGTCGCGGTGGAGGAGACTTTGAGCTCGAGCCCGTCGAAGTCAGCTGCCTCGAGCCATTGCTCGAGCACCTCGCGATATCGGAAGAAATCGCCCATCCCGCGGCCGTAGTTGCCGTTTCTGGGGTTCATCGCCTCGGGGTGACCTTCGTTGTTTATGCGTGACGGCGTGCAGGCGGACATGACCGCGCTTCCGTCCACGAACGAGTCCACGATCTTCTGTGTCCAGCCATCTTCGGCTTCGGCGCTCACCTCGAACACCCCGACACCCCGTTTTTGCATCAGGCCCACCGCACGTCCGACGAACTCTGCTCCTAACTCCGCTAGCTGGGTGTAGTTGACCGTGACGACGGCCTGCTGCCCGGGCGCGGGCATGAAGAACGCATTCGGAAATCCGCGGATCATCATCCCGAATAAAGACGCTGCTCCGGCAGCCCACTTGCCCGCGAGCGTGATCCCGTCGCGGCCGACTATTTCGTGACCGACTCGACGGTAAAGGGGTGTGAGCTCTGCTTCGAATCCCGTGCCGTAGATGATGCAGTCCACTTCGTACTGCGTGCCGTTCACTACAGGACCCGTCTCTGTGATGCGCTCGATCCCGCCGGGACAGTCGATGAGCGTGACGTTGGGGTTGTTGAATGCGAGCAGGTACTCGTCGTGGAAGCATGGGCGCTTGCACAGGTAGCGGTAGTAAGGCTTGAGGATCTCGGCCGTCGCCGGGTCGGACACCAGCTGATCGACACGCTGGCGGTGAGCTTCCATGATCCCGTAGTCGAGCTCCTCGGCACCGCGCATAAAGTCCTCGAACGTCATGTCCTTGGTTCGCGGAGGATGGTGGACCGCGGCGAAGTGCTGGGTCCAACCGTCATCGACCTGGTCGACTTCGACGTGCTTGCCCAACATGACCGATTGGAAGTTATCCATACGGGCCCGCTGCCACCCCGGTTCGAGCCCGGTTGCGAAGTCCGGATCAGTAGGGCGGTTCCCACGTTCACCGATCGCCGACGGAGTCCGCTGGAAGATATAGACGTGTTTGGACGACTCGGCCAGAGGCGGAACGCACTGGATTCCTGTCGCTCCGGTGCCGATCATGGCGACGACCTTGTCGGACAGCTTCGTCGGCACCTTTCCCGGGCCACCCCCGGTGAACTCGTAATCCCACCGGGCGGTGTGGAACGAACGTCCCGCGAAGTCCTCCATCCCCGGGATGGTCGGAAGCTTCATCAGGTTCAGGATCCCGGGGGCGACCACGTACCACCGGCAGCGGATCTCGTCACCACGATCGGTATGGATCAGCCACCGGCCTTCGGACTCCCGCCACTCGGCCCGGGTGACCCCTGTATGGAAGAGGGCGTCTTCGACGAGGTCGAACCGGTCTGCGACCGATTCCAGGTGATGGAGAATCTCGTCCCCGAAGGCGTAGCGCCTGGTGGGGATGTAGTCGAGCTCTTCGAGCAACGGAAGGTACATGTACGACTCGACGTCGCACATGACGCCTGGGTACCGGTTCCAGTACCAGGTGCCGCCGATGCCGCCTGCAAGATCGATGATGCGGATCCGCTCCACTCCTGCTTGCCGGAGCTTGGCACCAACCGTCACGCCGGCGATCCCACCGCCCAGGATGACGACGTCGACCTCGTCTGCGACCGGGTCGCGTTCTGTTACAGGAGTGAAGGGGTCGTCACGGTAGCGCCTGAAGTGCTCGTCGGTCCGTAGATCCCGGATATCGGACCGGCCCGGGATCAGCCGCTTGTCGCGCTCGGCGAGGTATTTGGCACGAACGGTCTCCGGGTCGTAGTTAGAGCCCGTCGGTTCACTCCCTGGCATGTGGCCAAGGATATGCGACTCCCGGATGTGGCCATCTTGTGGCCTAGGCCCTTGCGGCCTCTTCAACGGTCAACTCTGCTGCCGGGTCGGCTTCGAGGCGGGAGTCGGGAATCGGTTGTCCGCTCAGCACCGACAGGCCGTAGGTGCCATCGTCGAGTCGCTTTTCCGCTCGCTCGATCGCGGCCAGGTTTTCTTGCAGCTGCGCTCTTATCGAGTCGTCCGTCCGTTGAGTGGTGAGAGGTTCGGCGGAGTCGAACATATCCCCCGGCTGGTCTGCAGCGGTCCGGTCATCGGTTCCCGCACCATCCATCTGGGCAAGTAGGTGCTCTAGGCGGAGGCGCTCTGCGCTCACCAGCTCCCTGGCCTTCGATTGTTCCATCAGTTCTCTCAATCGTGGTCGGATCCGCCGGCAGACTCTAGTGGGGATCGACCACTGAGCCGCTAGGGGATGAGAACGATCTTGCCGTGGGTATGCCGCGCCTCGAGTTCTTCGTAGGCGTCCCGGACCTGTTCGAGCGGGTAGGTCGCGGCGATCGGAATTTCGATCTGCCCGGACGCAACCAGCTCGGCCATTTCCGTCAACACTTCTGTGGTCGAAGCATCCCCGCTCCCTTCGACCTTTGCGCCGAGCTCGAGCGCCTTGTCTCGCGAAATGATCGTCTCGATTCGGGTCGGTTCGATGCCGAGGTCGAACGCCAACTGCACGTACTGCGGCCCGAACAGATCGATGAAGGCATCGATGCCATTCGGAGCGGCGGCCACGAGACGCTCCTTGATGCCTTCGCCGTAGGCGATCGGTGTGGCTCCGTGCGAGCGCAGCCACTCATCGTTGCTCTCCGAGGCGATACCGAGGACGGTCACCTCCTTCGTCTTCAGGAGTTGGACGACGACGGAGCCAACGCCCCCGGCGGCTGCCGACACGGCGACCGTTTCTCCTGGTTGCGGACTCACTGCGCGCACCGCCGCGTAGGCGGTACATCCGACGACATATAGCGATCCGGCGACCTCCCAGCTGAGCGCCGGTGGCTTGCGAATCAACTGGGTGACCGGGACCGACACGTATTCGGCGTGGCTCGATCGCTTCCAGGACCATCCGAGCACTTCGTCACCGACCGCGAATTCGGTAACCGATCCACCCACATCGCTCACGACGCCGGCGAGGTCGCTCCCTTCCCCCGAAGGAAACGTCGCCGGGAACAGAGACTCGAGGGCGCCCTTTCGGATCGCCGCTTCGCCCGGATTGATCCCCGCAGCTTTGACCCGGACGACGGCCTCGCCCGGCTGCGGCTTCGGCATTTCTACATCTGCGATGTACAGCACATCGCGATCGCCATAGTGATCGAATCGAACTGCTCGGACCATCGAACCATCCTCCCGTCAGATCTGAAAGCGACCTTGGCTATCCCCAGGTTATTGAGGCTCATCGTCGAGCGAAGTTCGGCGGGTCGAAACTTCAACTGCTATGCAGTCTGAGATGCAGAACGTGGTGGACGGTTTGACCTTTGCGGAAGGGCTTCGATGGCACGATCACAGGCTTTGGTTCTCCGACATGTACGCCAACGAGGTCCACACATGGTCCGACAGCCGAGGAGACGAGATAGTGGTTCGGACCGAGTCCTCGCCATCAGGGCTCGGGTGGACCTTGGATGGTGAGCTTCTCATCGCCTCGATGGAGGACAGGTTGCTGTTGAGAGTCGACGGCACCGGAGGGACCACTGTCTTCGCCGATTTGTCGGCTCACACGCCGCATCCGATAAACGATATGGTGATCGATACCGACGGCAGGGCATACATCGGAGAGTTTGGTTTCGACCTGAACGGAGGTGCAGACCCGTCACCCGGGGTGATCATCGCTGTAGAGCCCGACGGCACGCACAAGGTTGTGGCAGAGGACCTCACCTTCCCGAACGGGATGGTCATCACCGATCTCGGTCGCACCCTCGTCTTCGCAGAGACTTTCGCCGGCCGGCTTTCTGCGCTCGACAAGAACGATGACGGGACGTTGTCCAATCCGAGGCTATGGGCGGCGTTGCCCGAGGGTGCGACACCTGACGGGATCTGCATTGATTCGGAGGGCGCTGTGTGGGCCGCGACCATTGGGACCGGTGAATGCATCCGGGTTGCAGAAGGTGGGGAGATCCTCGACCGCGTGAACGTGGGAGAGACGCTGGCGATCGCCTGTTGTCTGGGGGGTCGAGAGGGACGCACGCTGTTCGTCGCAACCAGCGACCACATAGCTCCTGACCTCTGTCACGAACATCGCCACTCCGGCATAAAGGCCTTTGGCGTCGAGGTGGGAGCCGCCTGACCCGGGGCGTCGGTTCCCTCGGTCAGGGGACCTTCTATAGAGCAGTCAACGACTCACCACTTCAGCGGCCATCGGGAAGCGTCGATCACCGCTCACGTCGAATCCTCTGCGACAAGCTTCGACAAGCTTGACCTGGTGTGCGTCGCGGCTTTGCGCCGCGGAGTCGATCCATTCGTCGTTCCAAATGAGATCGGTTGCCGGAATGCTCGCGACCACGCCGCGATACATCGCCGCATGCTCGGCCCGGAGTTGGCGTAGAGCGCCGGTTGCTGCAGCGGGCGATATGTGGTCCAGCAGAATGTCGACCGCCATGGCTCCGGTTACGCCGTGCAGGTTGAAGATGCTTCGGCGGGTTGCATAACGCGAAGCTCCGTCGGCGGCTGACTCCATCACGCCGCCGTGGATGTCTTCGGAGTCTTCGTCAGCGGCGACAGCCTCTCCGGGACTGAAGCGGGCGGACCAGTAAGCCAGACTGCGGGCCAGCTCGGCGCGTCGCGGCTCGGTGTCGGCGGCGCTCACCGCCCTTACAGCGTGGGCTGTGCGGATGGCTCCGTGATAGAGCACGGTGGCAAGGCCGGGCATGAGCCTGGGTACCCAGACCTCCACCACCGAGGTCCACGGGGAGTCCTCGACAAGGTTCTGGTAGAACCCCAGCCACTCCGGTAGCCGTTCATAGGCGCCAAGCTCCGCCTTCCAATCGAACGGGCTTCGAGTGTTCGGCTCGACGGCTTCAGGGGCTGTGCCGACGACATCGACGGACCAGCGCGCCCAACCTTCGATCTGTTCCTCGCGACCCAACGTGACGAGGGCCTCGCAAGCCATCGGTCCGTGGTTGACGAACCCGTTAGGGAGCTCAAAGTCTGTTCCTGCCATGCGTTCGTACGCGTCGTCCAGAATGAATGTCACGAAACAACGATAGAACCTCAAGTATTGTTGAGGTCAAGCAGATGCCCATAGGAACCGTTCAAGACAGCGAGCTCACAGTTGGCCAGCTCGCCGCCAGAAGCGGCGTGGCCGTCTCCGCCCTGCACTTCTACGAAGTCCAAGGTCTGATATCGAGCCACAGGACTTCTGGTAACCAGCGCCGATATCCCCGGCATGTGCTGCGCCGGGTGGCCTTCATCCGTGCCTCGCAGGCTGTGGGAATTCCGCTCAGTCGGATCAAGTCGGCACTCGACTCCTTGCCCGATTCCCGCACTCCGACACGCCGGGACTGGGAGCGCCTCTCGGCGCAGTGGCGCAACGACCTCGATGACCGGATCCTCCGCCTCCAGCGTCTTCGCGACAACCTGAGCGGATGCATCGGTTGCGGCTGCTTGTCTCTGAAGATGTGCAGGCTCGCGAATCCCGACGACCAGCTCGCCGCCCAAGGACCCGGGGCACGCAACCTCTGACGAGGGCCGGGCATCTCCGCCGACCTGGCCTGCAGGAGTAGTGAAGGCGGGCTCCTACGATCTTGTGTGGAGACTGTCCATCCAGTCCCGAGGAGGAACAGCCGTGGCGCTTGAAGGAGAGTACGAACCCAGCCCGTCCGCGTGGGTTCGCGACCAGGTGGCCGAATACGAAAGCTCAGGCGGTGAGCGCGCCAACACCCTTCTTGACACCGGGATGCCGATCGTCATCTTCACCACCAGGGGAAACAAGAGCGGGAAAATCCGCAAGACCCCGGTGATGCGCGTGGAGCACGACGGCGAGTACGCCCTGGTGGCTTCCAAGGGTGGGGCACCGGAGAATCCGGTCTGGTACTACAACCTCCGCGCCTATCCCGAGGACGTCATGCTTCAAGACGGTCCTCAGCCCTTCGACGTAGTTGTCCGACTGGTGACCGGAGATGAACGGGCGCAGTGGTGGGAGCGCGCTGTTCGGGCCTACCCGGCGTACGCCGAGTACCAGGAGAAGACGGACCGGGAGATCCCGGTTTTCGTGGCGAGCGCCCGGTGAAGTTCGCAAGACCTCGCTGACGACCGAGCTTCTGACAGCCACCGCGACCTTCTCGTGGAGCCCACCGGCTTCGTGGCAGTCGACGGTGGATTGACCCGCTCAGAGACGGTTGCGCTGACTGAGCTCCTGAACAACATGTCGGCCGACGAGTAATGGGAGTGAAGACCATGACGCCAGAGGAGGTGATCCGGGCATATTTTGCGGCTTACAGCGAGGGCCGCCCGAATCGGTTCGACGAGATCGTATCGGCGGATTACATCGACTACGGCCACACGCCCCCTGGTCATGGACCGCAGGGTGCCCGCGACGATTACGAGCACGCGGTTCATCTGGGAGGCGGAGTGATCCCGTACGACATCGATGCGTTGGTTGCCGGCGGCGACACCGTTGCGGTGGCGTGGACCGGCCATCTGGCGAATGGGTCGGACTTTCGGGGCCTGAGCCTCTACCGGGTCACGAACGGGCAGGTTGCCGAGGTTCGCCACACTTCTATCGGTCCGTCGCCAACCTGATCCGCCGCTATTCAGGCGGTGTCATGGTGGCGTGCATCTTTATCGCTCGCATGACGGGCGAGGTTTCGACGTGGCTGATGCCTTCGAGGAAAGCAATCTCGCCGGTGATGTACTCGTAGAGAGAGCGGTCGTCTTTGCAGATCAATGCCGCTACCAAGTTGGTTGACCCGGTGGTTGCGGCGACGAAGGGGATCTCCGGATATCCCGCCAGTGCGTGTCCGACTTCGGCCAGCCTGGCCGGGAGTACCGAAATCCACAAGAGCGCCCGGCTTCGGATTCCGACCGCGTCGGAATCGAGATCAACTTCGAATGAGAGAACACCCGAGCAAATCAACTCCTCTACTCGTCGCCGCACGGTGGACTCGTGCCAGTGGGTGCGCACCGACAACTGTCTGTAAGTGGCGCGGCCGTCTTCAGCGAGAGCCTGGACGAGCGGCCAGTCGGAATCCTGCACGGCGACCGTTGTTCTTTCGCCTGGTGTTCTGGCTCGTGTCGGCAAGGACAGCTCGTCAATCTCCTTTCGGTTGAGGTCGCTCGAGCCCATCGGAGGAGATGCTCCGGCGTCGAAGATGTGCAGGAAGCAGTAGGCCTCGAGGCCGACGACGTGACGGCCCACCGACAGCTGCCCGAGCAGAAGTGGGGTTCGCTGTTCGCGGTCGCGGGAGTGAACGGTGCTGAAGATCTCGGTTCCTCCCGAGGTCAGCTGCACCCAGGCAGTGTCCGGATGCTCCGCCAGTCTTGAGGCAACGGTGGGGGCCGATCCTGGGGCACAGCGGATCCGGACGCCCCAGTCGGAGCGGCCGAGCCGTTGCGAGTCGAGCTGGCCGACGACCCGAACGACACGGCAGTCGAACATGCGCCGGTAGCGGCGGGCAATGGTCTGTTCGGAGGCCCCGAGGACCTCTGACAAACGGCTGAACGGCGCCCGAGGATCGATATAAAGCGTCTGGATGATCCTGCGATCCAAAAGATCAAGCGTGGAAGATTCCATGGCTCACAACCTAACTCATGGCGCAAACAAGCGGATATCCCAGATCTGGTGGCGGAGGAGAGGTCAGACCGGCAGGCTGTAGGAATGGAAAAGAAGTGGTGGACCCTCGTCGTGGTGTGCGCAGCCACCTTCATGCTGCTGCTGGACATCACCATCGTGATCGTCGCCTTGCCGACGATTCAGTCGGGACTGCACGCGAGCTTCGGCGACGTGCAATGGGTAGTCGACGCATACGCCCTGACCCTTGCGTCAGTGCTCTTGACCGCCGGCTCTCTGGCCGACCGTTACGGGCGGCGATTGCTGTTCACCATCGGCTTGATCGTCTTCACGCTCGGTTCACTGCTCTGCGGCGTGGCCCAGTCGCCGATCATGTTGATCCTGTCGCGCAGCGCCCAAGGGATCGGCGGAGCGATCCTCTACGCCACATCACTCGCTCTACTGGCTCAGAGTTTCCGTGGCCATGAGCGAGGGGTTGCCTTCGGCATCTGGGGCGCGGTCACCGGGATTGCTGTCGGACTTGGACCGGTGCTGGGCGGGGTGATCACTACCGGCATCAGCTGGCGGGGCATTTTCTTGGTGAACCTGCCGATCGGTGTAGCTGCGCTCGTCATCACCAGATCGCAGGTCGATGAGTCGAAGACTCCGCATGCGGCTCGGCCTGACTGGGCCGGGTTCGCCACGCTCACTGCCGGTCTGGTCAGTCTGGTCTATGGGTTGATCCGCGCGGGCGAGATCGCCTGGAGCGACCCGGGAGTGGCCATCTGTCTCGCCTTGGCTGTTTTGTTCTTGGGCGTATTCGTTGCTGTCGAGCACCGGGCGGCACACCCGTTGTTCGACCTTTCACTGTTCCGCATCCCAACCTTCAGCGGTGGCCTGGCTGCGGCCTTCGCTATGAACGGCTCGCTCTACGCAATCATCTTGTACATCGTTCTCTATTTGCAGGACGACCTCGGCTACTCGGCTCTCGGAACGGGTCTCCGACTCCTTGTGATGAGTGGCGTGACCCTCGTCACGGCGACGATCGCCGGGCGCGTCAGTACACACATGCCCGTGCGTTGGCTCATCGGCCCCGGCCTACTGCTGGTTGGTGTGGGTCTGCTGCTCATGACCGGTCTCGACGGAGCAAGCTCCTGGATCCACCTGATCCCCGGTTTCGTCGTTGCCGGCGCCGGCTCCGGAATGGTCAACCCCCCACTCGCGTCCACGGCCGTTGGCGTTGTGACCCCCCAGCGCTCCGGAATGACCTCCGGGGTCAACACGACCTTCCGTCAGATCGGCATCGCTACCGGAATCGCCGCCTACGGCTCGATCTTCGCATCTTCTCTCCAGCACAAGCTCGGCCAAGCCCTCGGCGGCGTCCAGTCTCTCCACCACCAACTACCTCGGATCGTCACTGCAGTTCAGCAAGGTGAGGCCGGAAAGGCGATCGCCGCCCTGCCAACATCACTACGAGGGCCACTAGTGGAAGCGATCCGATCAAGCTTCGCCAGCACGCTAAATGTTCTGCTCGTCGTCAGTGCCGTTCTAGCCCTTGTCGGAGCGGCCTGTTCGGTCGGCTTTATCCGCTCCCGTGACTTCGTGACGTCGCAGCAACCGCAACCTGAGTCAGCTCCCACTGAGCCCGCTGGCGTTGCGGTCGGATGACCACGCCACCAATGCACTTCGTGAATGGGGTCAGACAGAGGCGACGGGTGTTACTTCTGCCCACAGCTTGTTGAAGCGGACACTGTCGTAGAAAGTGTGCACCGAGGCTGATGTGGCGCGCGAGGATCGCTGGGAAATACGCGACTCCGACCATGACCCAAACGGACACTGCGAGCGCGACAAGGAGCTGGCCCACGAATACGGGCGCCGGGCCGAACTTGGCGGCTACCAGTCAGCAGTCCCCCAAGCCGCGGAGCCCGAACGGGATACTGAAGAAGCTGAGAGGGATCGAGCGGGGCAAGGCGTTCATCAATCTCGAAATGTCCCGAGTGTCGAAAACTCATGGCTCTTCGGAGACAAGCCTTTGGGCCAGTCTCACGGCCTCCACATAGTCGAGGTTCATTCCTTGGGTGAATGCCGAATCGAATGGCCCGCCCAGGGCCTCTTTTGTCCTTTCGATACTCTCGTGTCTCAGATCTGCGTAGGGAAACAGCCAGGGTTGACCCGTTTCGTCCAAGAAGGCCTGTGCTATGCCGTGCATCTGCGCAGCCTCGGACCATCTTGCAAGATCCGCCGCCATGCATGCGATTCCGAGAGTTGAATAGGCAAGCCCGAAGCGATTGCCGCATCTGCGGCTTATGCGGACGGCCTGGTCCAGATTCGATGCCGCCCCGGCGGGGTCACCCTGTTGCAGCTCGACAAGAGCAAGATTGATCTTCACGTGAAATATGGAAATTCCGGTCTCTTCCAAAGCTCGGGAAGAGGCTGCCAGATGCCCACGAGCTCGTTCCAGGTCACCCGCTGCAAGTGCCAACACGCCGGCGTTATTGCTCAGATCGGCAAACAGAAGCATGTTTCCCGATCGATCAAGAATCTCGAGAGCCTCCGAAATGATCTCGTTGGACCCGTCAGGGTCGAGACTCAGATGTGATTCGCTGTGCAGGACCATGGTCTCCGCCAACAGGAGATCATCACCGAGGGCTCTCGCCCGCTCTACGCAGTCTTCTGAAATGGTGGCCGCCTTCTGGCTATCGCCCGCGAAGAAATGCGCTGCTCCCAAAATTGCGGTCGACCACACCGTCAATCGCTCGTCGCCGATTCGTTCGGCCTCGACTACCGCTCTTGCAGCCAATTCCAGAGCCTCGTTGATGTCGACAGACCTGGCGAAGGCAGAGGCCGAAATGAGGGCCTCCACATAGAGCTCCGGGTCTTTTCGAGCTTCATCGCGATCCAGCAACGGCACCAACAATTCATATGCCTCAGTGTTTTTCAGACGTGCCGCCCAGTAGTACCTGAGCGCTTTCCCGAATCGCAAGCCGAGCTCTGTGTGACCGGATTCGGCTGATGAGAACTCCATGGCGCGTCTAAGGTTTCCCTGCTCGGCATCGAGCCGTTTGAACCAGTCACCTTGGCCTCTTACGATCAGGTGTGGCATGGCTTCTTCGGCCAGTGAGAGGTAATACCTACAGTGCGCGCCCGGCAACGTCTCTGCTTCATCGGAAGCGGTTTCGAGGATTTGCTCCGACGCGAACTGCCGGATCGTTTCGAGGAGCCGGTAACGGATCCCACCATCGGTCTGTTCGATGACGACGAGGCTCTTGTCGACCAGTGAACCGACCAGGTCGGTGACCTCGATCTCGGTGATGACGTCCGACGAGCACAGAGCACGTGCCGCGGCGAGGTCGAAGCCGTCGACGAACACCGACAATCGACGCAGCATTGTTTTTTCTGAGTCGTCCAGAAGAGAGTAGGACCACATCACGGTGGCCCTGAGAGTCTGCTGACGCTCCAGCGCGCTGCGACTCCCCCCGGTGAGCAACCGGAACCGCTTGTCGAGCAGATCGTTGAGATCCCTCAGTCCAAGAGAGCGCATCCGGGCCGCCGCGAGCTCGATGGCGAGCGGCAGGCCGTCGAGCCGTCTGCAGATATCAACGACCATATTGACGTTGTCCGAGTCGAGGGAGAAGTCCGCGCCATGCGATCTCACTCGTTCGACGAAGAGCATTACCGCATCGGATGTCTCCGGATCTGACAGCTCTTCCACATCGGCGCCCGGTGGCGGAAGCGACAGAGAAGGCACGCGATACGTGAACTCGCCGTCTATCCCGAGCGGCTCGCGGCTCGTCGTCAAAAGATGGACGCCGGAGCAACGGCGCAAAATCGAATCCGCGACCCGTGCGCAGGTATCAATGAGATGCTCGCAATTGTCCAGCAACAGAAGGAGTTCCTGCCGGCTCAGTGCGTCCAGGAGAGAGTCGAGGGGCGATCGCCCGCTTTGCTCGGCGATGCCCAACACCGAGGAAATTGCCGGGACGACGAGATCAGGATCGGATAGTCCGGCGAGCTCCACTATCCACACGCCATCACCGGAGCCATCGAGCGTCTCGGCCGCGAGCTGGATCCCGAGGCGGGTCTTTCCCGAACCGCCAGCTCCGGTGAGAGTGATGAGTCGCTCTGACTTGACTAGATCGCGCAGGTCCCACAGCTCGCGCTCTCTTCCGATGAAGCTCGAAGTGAGAACGGGAAGGTTGTTCGCCAAGACCGGGTTGTCCAACGATTTGAGAGCAGGGAACTCCGATCGCAGGCCATCGATGGTGAGTTGGTAGATCTGCTCGGGCCGTCCCAGATCCTTCAGCCGGTGCAGGCCGAGGTCGGTCAGCTCCACGCCGTCTGGAAGAAAGCCGCGGACCAAGCTTGCGACCGCCTCCGACAGAAGGATCTGTCCGCCGTGTGCCACCCCGGCGACTCTGGCGGCACGGTGAATGTCCAGTCCCACCAGGCCCGTGGTCGTCTCCTCAGCTTCGCCCGTATGCATTCCCATTCGCACCCGGATGGCCTGCCCGGGCCCCCAGGGATGAGCGTCGATACGCCGATCTATCTCTACGGCGGCCGCTGCACAGGAGCGGGCCGAAGAGAACGTGGCGAAGAACGCGTCGCCCTCGGTGCCCTCCTCGTTGCCATCGTGGGCTTGCAGGCATCCACGGATGACCGAGTGGTGGGCCGCGAGCGCTTCGGCATAGGCCTTCTCACCGATCCGCTGCATGAGAGCGGTCGATCCCTCGATATCGGAGAAGAGAAAGGTGAACGTCGCCGTGGGAGCAGATTAGGAGACGTTCACGCGGGCGCGCCCTACGGGATCAGTAGCCCGCGGGCTGATTCCTGATGACCACGAGGCTCACGATCTTTCCGTCACGGACGCTGAAGTAGTTGGACAGCACGAGGTCGTCGGGAAGGTTGGTCCGGTCGAAATCCCCGTCGTAGGCGCCGCGCACGATGGTGTCGCCGTGGTGGTCGAGGACCTCGCGGACGTCGATCGTCACCCGGTCACCCACCATTTCCTTGGCCACCCAGCGCCTGACGGCATCGCGGCCGACGAATTCGCGGCGGTTGTCGTTTACATAGGCGTCGTCACTGAAGGTGGCGACGATGGCATCGGTATCGAAGGCGTTGACAGCTTTGATGTGTTCGGCGACGACGCCGGTGAGCTCGGTCGTGTTCATGATCGGTCCTTTCTGTCATCCGTTTGCGGGGGACTGCCCTACTGAACCCATCGTCGGGCATCCCGTATTCGGAGGGTCAAGGGGCCTGTTCGGGTTTGACTCTCCCACCATGGGAGACATCACAATCTGACCTGTGACCTCCACAGCCCTGTCGATCGGAGAGTTCGCACGCTCGACACACGTGAGCGTCAAGATGCTCCGCCACTATCACCAGATCGGTCTTCTCGAACCGGCCGATGTGGATCCGGAGACCGGATACCGCCGTTACACCGCGGACCAGATCCCGCCGGCTCAGGTGATCCGTAGGTTCCGGGACCTCGACATGCCCTTGGATCGGATCAAGGAAGTACTCGGCGCTGCGGACCTCGAGACGCGCAACCGTCTGATCGCCGAGCATCTGGACGCATTGCAGTCGACCCTGGCGCAGACGCAGGCGGCAGTGTCGTCACTTCGCGATCTGCTCGAGAGCCCGATGTCCGGCGAGGCTGGTGTCGGCTTCAGGAAGGTGGAAGCGACACAGGCCGCCGCGATCACCGACAAGATCAAGATGACCGACGCCGGCATCTGGTTCCCCGGAGCGATCGGTGAGATCTACGCCACGCTCGCGGCGCAGGATCTTCCGGACCTGGGCGCGGCGGGCGGCATCTACGCCGACGAGCTGTTTGCCGACGAGGAGGGACTGGCGACGATCTTCGTTCCGTATTCGGGAGAGCTTCGAGCGACGGGCCGTGTGGCCGCGACGATCATTCCGGCGGTCGAACTGGCGACGATCGTGCACGTCGGATCGCACAGCGAGATCGACCGCTCCTACGGCGCACTCGGCGCATACGTTGCACGACACGCCTTGAGCGTGGACGGACCGATCCGCGAGTACTACCTCGTCGGGACCCACGACACGCGTAGCGACGAGTCCTGGCGCACCGAGATCGGATGGCCGATCTTCCGCACCGATGGAGCGTCCTGAGCCGGCTACTGCCTGGGGTCGGTTCTCACCGCGAGTGCACGCGATGCCCAGCGCGGGAACCACCAGTTCCACTTGCCGAACAGTGAAACGAGTGCCGGCACGAGCAGTGCGCGGACCACTGTCGCGTCGAGAAGTATTCCTGCTCCCAAACCGGTGGCGAGAACTTTCACGTCGGTGTCCGGTGCAGAGGCCAGCGATGCAAATGCGAGGAACAGGATGAGGGCGGCGCTGGTGACGAGGCGGCCGGTGCGGCCGAGTCCTTCGGTCACTGCAGCATTCGTGTTTCCTGTTCTGTCATATTCCTCGCGCACCCGGGTGAGGATGAACACCTCGTAGTCCATGGACAGCCCGAATAAGAAAGCGAAGACCATCAACGGCACCCAGAAGGTGATCGCCCCGGTGGCCGGAATACCGAAAATCGCATTCGAGCCGTGGCCTTCCTGCCAGAACCACGTCATCAGGCCGAAAGTCGCGGTCAACGACAGCAGGTTCAGCACAATGGCCTTGCCGGCCAGGAGCAGTGACCTGAACGCACGAGCGAGAAGCACGAAGGTCACAATCGCGATCAGGGCGAACATGAGCGGGAAGTTCCCGAACACCGCGTGGCTGTAGTCCTGTTCGACCGCGCCCAGGCCTGTGACACCGATTACTCCCGGCATGTGGGTCACCGAATTCTCGACGGCTCGCACCGGCGCCAGGGTGGTGTTGTTGAGGGTCGCCGACTGAGGGATCACGACGATGTCAGTAAGTCCGTGGCGGCTACCGGCCGATCCGGTGGGAAGGACCGCCGTGGTGATGCCGGGGAGCTCCGCTATGGCAGACCGCGCCGCGGGGGCTGCCGCGTTCGTCGTAAGGACTTCGATAGGGGATAGGACGCCCTGCGCAACGCCGCCTGACGTCAACTGTTGGTAGGAGTCGAAGGCTGCACCGCTCTTGGCGAGTGAGTTGACTCCCGTCTCTCCGACCTTGAGTTGGAAGATCGGCGACGCGAACAGCGCGAGGAGAATGATCGCCGCGCCGGCCGCGGCCCAGCGCCACCGGATGACTCCCCGACCCCATGCGGACCATGCCCGGCTGGCGCTCTGCTCCTTGCGGATCCTCGGCCAGTCGATCCTCGGCCCGATACCGCCGAGGAGGGCCGGCAGAAGGGTGAGAACCACCAGGATCGAGACGAGTGGGATGAGCATCCCGCCGATGCCAACGCTCCTCAGTCCCGGAACGGGCAGAACGACCAGCGCGGCGAGGCCGATGGCAACCGTAAGTCCGGACAAGAAGACCGCACGGCCTGCTGTCTCGGTCGCAGTTATCACCGCGGTGTGGTTGTCCGCACCCCGGGCCCGTTCCTCGCGCCATCTGGTGACGAGCAGCAGCGAGTAGTCGATCGCTATACCGAGCCCCACGAGTGCGATCAGGAACTCGACGATGAACGACACCTGCGTCATATACGTCAGACCGAGAACGACCAGGAAGGTCGTGGTTATCGAGACCGCCGCGACCAGCAAAGGTAAGAACGCCAGGAAGGATGCGAAAACGAAGGCCAGGACGACCAGAGCGCCGAGACCCCCGATGATCGTCTCGACGAGAACCCCCGGCCCTTTGGTGTCGCCACCGGTGGACAGTTGGTTGAGCCCGGTCAGCCCGACCTGATATCCCGTGAGATCGTGCTGCAGCATCGTCTGCGCGGCTTGAACCTGCTTGCCCGATCCGAAGTTGTTGACAGGCGGTGTGAACACCAGAGCGAAAGTGCTCCAGCCGTTGTTCGTGAAAAAGGCTCTGTCGCCGGTCGTGGCGTAGTCCACGACCCGAAGTGATGGCTCTGAGCGGGCCGCCCCTGCGAACGCGGAACCCACCGCGGCGGAGTCGCCCGAGATGGTCTGACCGGCCGGAGCCGTGACCACCAGGATCGAAGGCGGCTGGTCTCCGCCGTTTCCCCATATCCCGATGATCTTGGAAGCGGTCTCGTAACCGGGCTGGCCCGGAAGGGAGAAGTCGAAGCTCAGTCTTTTCGACACTTGGCCGGCGGCGGTGCCTCCCAGAACGAGGAGAACGAGCCAGATGCCCATCACAATGCGGCGGTGGCGAAGAACCAGCGCGGCCAGGCGCCCGAGGACCGAAGCCGGCACGGCGGAAGGGCTGGAGGAGGCGGTGGTGGACGAGCGAGGCGGGGCGAGGGTCATGACTGACTCCGTTCCATCATGAATCGTTCGGATTCGAATAGTTCTATCACAACTGATTCCGATGTAAAGTAGTTTTGATGAGCAGTTCCATATGCAGGACACTTCGCACGGTGCTGACGTGACCGACGCCCAGGATTCATCCGCTGATCTCCACGCGCCCATTCCCGATCACCTGCCCAAGGCGGTCGGATTTCTGCTCTCTCAGCTCGGTTTCGAGGTGGCGGGGAGATTCACCAAGCTCATGGCCGAGGTCCAGCTCGAACCTCGCCAATTCGCGGTGATGAGGGCGATCCAGGCTGCTCAGGGGATGTCCCAGAATCAGGTCGGGGAGTGGTTGAGGATCCCACCCAGCTCGATGGTCAGCGTGATCGACCAACTCGAGTCGAGAAGGTTGGTGGAGCGCCGGGCCCATCCGACGGACAGGCGTGCCCGATTGCTCCACATCACCGCCCAGGGAACAGAGACGCTCGATCGTGCCACGGTGCTGGCCATGGGCCTCGAGCAGACGATCTGCGAGGGCTTCGCCCCGGAGGTGAGGATGGAGCTGATCCGGTTGCTGGATCGGGTCACAGAGAACCTGGGACTTGTTCAGGGACTGCATCCCGGTATGCCGTCATCGGCTCACACGCACGAAGGAACCGGTTCGCCGCACTGATCTGGCCGGTCCGGAAAATTCCCGTCGACGCGAAGATTGTCTCGAGGGTCTCTGTAATTGGGAGGGACCCTCTGCAATAGAGAAACCTCCTGATCCAGACGGGAGATCGCTGAGATGGACACGTGGAGCCGGCAGTAGGGATCCGGATCGGTTCCGAGGGAGACACGACGTTCCGCCGGTTCGTCGAATCTTCTGAACCGCGCCTGCGGCGCGCGCTTACCGCGGCCTACGGACCAGAGCGCGGAGCCGAAGCAACAGCCGAGTCCCTGGCTTATGCCTGGGAGCACTGGGACCACGTCAAGAACCTGGATAATCCGATCGGCCTGCTCTACAGGGTGGGGCAGAGCAGGACCCGCGAGAGAAAGATCCGGCATCTCTTCCAGCGCCCCTGGACGCCGGAGTACTGGGTGGATCCGAAGCTCGGTGCTGCGTTGTCCAAGCTCACCAAGTCCGAGCGCGTGGCCGTGGCCCTCGTACTGGCTTCAGGCCTCACTCCATCCGAAGCGGCCGCAACCATGGGCGTAACACCCTCGACCGTGAACACTCTCACCAAACGCGGGCTTACAAAACTGCGACGAGCACTCGGAGCCAACCGTGATTGAAGAACAGATTTCAGAAGAAGAGCTGGGCGACCGCCTGAAAACGATGATCGATCTGCTGGTGCCGACGGTAAGCGCCGAGCAGGTCATGTCGCCTGCCACAACGTCTGCCGCGCGTAGGCGGCCCGTCACCCGTTACAGGGTTACGGCCTTCGCATGGTTGGCGGTGGTTGCGGTTCTGGTGGCGGCGCTCGTGATCGGCGTGCACGTGGCCACCGCGGGAAAGACGAAGCAGATCGCTCCGGCCGCCACTTCTCCGAGCTCGACGTACTTCTGTTGCACGACCACGATCCCGCATCACGTCGTCATCACGGCCCCGCCGGTGGTGGGCTCGACCACACCGACGACAGAACATGTGACTACTCAGACCACGCTCCCGCGTATTACGACCACGGTGCCGCTGGTCCCACTATCCGAGACGCCGCTGTTCATCGCCGGGCCCTACACCGGGCGCGAACCGGGGAGCATCGGCATCAGCGGTGACGCCGGGAACATCATCATCAATCTCGAATGGTCGTCATGGTCGACGACCGGGGCTGTTGGTCACGGCACATCCAACTACCTGACCTGTGTGCCCAACTGCGCGGCGGGTCCCGCGTATCCGGAGCCCACCACGATCACGCTTTCGGATCCGGTCGACGGGCATTTCACGAAGATGGTCGAATTGAAAATGGGCTACACCTCCACGTACACCTATCCGAGGCTGTGGGCCGAAGAAGCCGCCCAGGGGCAGAATTTATGACTTATCCGGGCCTCCGGTTGATCTGTTGGGGCTCAATCTCCGATTAGACCGAAGGGTATGGCTGAAGACGTTCAAAACGCCCCTGCGACACAGGTGTCGGTTCAGGGAACACAACAAGTTCGCAAGCGCAGGCCTCCTCCGCGACCTGTCGAGGTCGTCTCGGTGTCGAAGATGGCCCCCCGGTTCGTGTCGGTTCTCTTCGGGGGCCCGGCTCTCGAGGGGTTCCGCATCGAGGAGCCGACCGCACACATAAAGGTGTTCCTCCCCGCCGGTGGCCAGACGGAACCAGTTCTTCCGACGTTCGGTCCCGACGGCCTTGTGTGGCCCGAAGGTGCCACCCGGCCCGTGGTCCGCACGTACACCCCGCGCCGATTCGACGAGACGACGGGCACTCTCGAGGTGCAATTCCTCCTGCACGACGTCGGACCGGCCTCGGACTGGGCCGCTCAGGCCAAAGTGGGGGACCGTGCCGCGATCGGAGGTCCGGGCGGACGCTTCCGTTTCGATCGGGAGGCGGAAAGGTGGTGGGTGGGAGGAGACGAAAGCGCACTTCCTGCTATCGGGACCCTGCTCGACGTTCTTCCCGCGTCGGCGCAAGCAGAGATCCATGTGGAGGTGGCGGGTCCTGACGACGAGATCCCTCTACCGAGTGCCGCTCGAACGAATGTGACCTGGCACCATCGGCGAAACCCCGAGGGTTGGGGCGAAGAACTGGATGATGCAGCCCGTTCGAGCTCGCTGGCCGAGGGTGCGCGCGTGTGGATCGCGGGCGAGGCTGTCGCCATTCGAAGAATCAGAAAGCACTTTCTCGAAGAGAAGCACGTTCCGGTCACCTCCATGACCACACGGGGATACTGGCGAAATGGCGAGTCCGACCACCCCGATGGCGACTACGCGGACAACTGAGCGACGACGCTCACGATCGAGACTGAATGAGCCAGCTTCTCTTCATATCCGGGAGCCTCCGTTCCGGGTCCACGAATTCGGCCGTTCTTCTCACCGCCGCCGAGATGGTGCCTAAAGGAATCGGGTCCGATATCTACGGCGGACTGGCGCAACTGCCGGCGTTCAATCCCGACGATGACCACGCCCCGCTCTCCGAACCGGTTGCCGCGTTGCGGAATTCCGTTCATCGAGCGGATGCGATCCTGTTCTGTACCCCCGAGTACGCAGGGGCCCTTCCCGGCTCATTGAAGAACCTTCTGGATTGGTTGATCGGTGACGAGCAGGCCGGATCGATCTACGAAAAGCCGGTCGGTTGGATCAACTCGTCACCGCGAGGAGCTGAAGGAGCGCACGATGAGCTCCGCACAGTGATGACCTACGCCCATGCGAGGATCGTCGAGCCGGCGTGCGTCCGGGTCCCGGTCACCCGTGAGGACGTCGGCTCCGACGGACTTCTGACCGCTGAGGAATCGCGGACTGCTCTCGCCCAGGCTGTTGCGGCGCTCGGGGACATAACGCAGAGCGGTTGACGCTGCGTCAGCTCTACAAAGAGCCGACCACTGCGATGAGGTTGCCTTCGGAGTCCTTGAACCAGGCACCCTCGTGTCCATCGGGTGCGCGAGCAATGCTGTTCTCAGTCTGTGTCTCCGCGGTGTCGTAGTCCTCGAACTCCACGCCGCGAGCCTTCATCTCATCGACTGCAGCGCGGACGTCGGAGACATGAAGGATGGCTTGTAGGAACTCTCCTGAAGACCTCGCCTCGGCCGGATAGATGACCAGTTGGTTGTCACCATCTCGAACGGTGATGCCCACGCGCCCATCGCTGGCATTGAGATAAGGCTCGCCTGCCTCGAGTCCCACCTTGTCGACGTAGAACGCTTTGGCCCGACTCAGATCCTGAGCCGGCAACGCCGCACTAATCCCAGACGTTTTCATCAACACTCTCCTGTCCCAGCTAGAAGGCTGGTCTAGATCTTGCGCAGGCCGTCCGCAAGATGGAAGGCAGCATCTTCCTCAGTCCGACAGGCGGACGCGTTCTGGGAGATGGAGTGCGAGCAGCTTGCGCGTCACATCGGTAGGAAGGGACCGGCGGGTGAGCAGGGACACGCCGATCATCGCGGCGAATGCGAGGGGAACCGTCCAGATTGCCGGTTCACCCAATAAGACCGCGGGCCACCCTGTCTTTCCCACGCCCGAGATGGTGAGGATCACTCCTACCGAGGATGCTCCTCCGCCTAATACCAGCCCGCACAGCGCGCCTTTCCAGGTGAGACCGGGCCACCAGATCCCGAGAAGGAGCAGCGGGCAGAACGAGGACGCGGCGATGGCGAATGCCCAACCCACGAGCACGTTGATCGATATCCCGCCGACAAGTAGCGCGGCGAGAGTACCCACCACTCCCGCGGCAACGGCGGACAATCTGAAGGCCCGGACTCCCCCTCGAAGAAGATCGTGGGACAGCGCGCCCGCCATGCTGATCAGTAACCCTGACGACGTGGAGAGAAACGCCGCGAATGCCCCCGCGGCGGTGAGAGCGGCGAGGGCGATACCTACCGCTCCCGAGGCCGCGAGCCGGGGTAGCACCAACACCACGGAATCTGTCTGGCCGTTGGTGTAGAGCTGGGGCGCATCGAGTCGCCCCAGGATGGCGAAGATCGCGGGGAAGACGTAGAAGCAGGCGAGCAGCAGCAAAACGAGTGAGGTCGTCTTGCGCGCGGCCGCCCCGTCAGGGTTCGTATAGAAGCGAACGAGAATGTGCGGGAGGCCGAGCGCGCCGAGGAATGTTGCAAGCACCACTCCGTATGTCGCCGCCAGTGGGTGTATCAGGTCGCCGCCGAGACGAACGAGAGGCGAGTCCCACTGCTGGCCGGACAGGACGGCCAAAGAGGTGACGGTCGGGGCCTGCGATCCCCTGGGAAACACCAGCGTCGTTCCTGCCGCGACCGTGTAGCGGCCTTGTGTCAACTCGAAGGGACCGTCAGCGTGGCGGCCATTGAGAAGACCCGCCGCGTCGACGAGAACGGGTTGGCGGACATTCATGTTCTCGGTTTGGGGAAACTCGACCTTGGTCACCTTTTGGAAGGTGGGGGCAGATGCTCTGTCCAGTGGCGAGAGTGTGGGGTGCTGGAAGAACATCAACAGCACGAGGGCCGGCACGGCGATGGCGACGAGTTTCAGCCAATACTGGAACGCCTGGACGAAGGTGATCCCCTTCATGCCCCCACTCGCTATGGCCACCATGACGACCACCCCGAGCACGACCACACCTATCCATGACGGACCGCCCACCGCGGCCTGCACCGTCAGACCGGCTCCCTGCAATTGGGGGAGCAGGTAGAACCCGCAGATCACGAGGACCATCACCGTGGCCGCGCGTCGAAGAAGCGGCGAATCGAGGCGGCCTTCAGCGAAGTCCGGGATGGTGTACGCACCGAACCTTCGAAGAGGGGCGGCGACGGCAGCCAGAAGCACCAGGTATCCCGCGGCGTAACCGACTGCGTACCAAAGGGCCCCGAGACCATCCGCCAGGGCCAGGCCGGCGATGCCGAGGAACGAAGCCGCAGAAAGGTATTCGCCGCAGATGGCGGACGCGTTCAATGTGGGCGGGACCCGGCGCGCGGCAACGAGGAAGTCCTCGGGGGTTCGCGCCACCCGCACTCCCCGGGCGCCGATCACCGCGGTTACCACCGCCACGGCGATGATGGCGCCGAGGATCGCCGGTTCAGTCATTTCGATCCTCTAGCAATTCCGCAAACCGCTCTTCGACCTTTGCCGCGCGCCTGCGGTACCAGAAGCCGAGCAGGACAAGCGGGGGATAGATGCCGCCTCCCAGGATGATGAACGTCAGTGGCACCCCGCCGACTGTCATCGGACCGAGGCTGGGAAAGAGGATCGCCAGCAGGGGATAGAGCAATAGGAGCGAAGCGGCAGGAATGAGCACGGACACGGTTGCCCCGAGCTGGGCGCGCATCAACGAGCGAAGCAATGTCCGCGCGTAGTTGTCCTGCTGGTAAAGGTCGCCCGGAACCGGCGACTGGCGGACCGCTGGGGAATGCCGGACAGGGGCGCGGACGACCTGGCGATCGTTCACCGCGCGCCCGGTCGGGCGTGGCGGACGAGGCGGTCGCGCAGTTCGCGCAGGTGCCGCCGGCTGACGGGCAACTCTGTCCCGGCCACCTTCACCGAAGTTCGTTGTCCGTCGGTTCGTAGCTCCTGAATCTCGTGCAGAGCGACCAGATAGGTGCGATGGATGCGAACGAACCCCGTCCACTGCTCCTCCAGCACAGACATCGAGGTTCGCAGCAGGTAGCTGGGGCCGTCGCGCAGGTGAATGCGGACGTAGTCGCCGGCGGCTTCCACCCAGGTGATGTCCTGACGCGAGATCAGAACGGTCCTACCGCCGGTCTCCACGGGAACCGTCTCGAAGTCCTCTTCTTCGGGGCCGACGACGCGGCGCAGAATCTGTTCGAGCCGCTCGCGGTCGATGGGCTTGAGGAGGTAGCCCGCCGCCCCCACGTCGAACGCCTCCAGCGCATGTTCCTCGTGCGCGGTGACGAAGACGATGACAGGAGGCTCGGAGAATCGTCCGAGCACACGGGCGAGCTCGAGTCCGTCCAGTCCGGGCATGCGGATATCGAGAAGCACCAGATCGAACTTGTCGTAGCGGAGCTGGCGCAAAGCGTCCGTCGCGTTTTGGGCCACGGAGACCGGCCCGACCATGTCCGAGCTCCGCAGCAGGTAAGAGAGCTCGTCGAGGGAAGGCCTTTCGTCGTCTACCGCCAGGATCGAAAGCACTACACCTGAACCCCGGAATGGAATTTCGGGATATGGAGCAGGACCTTGGTCCCGGCGCCGACCCCGGTCTCGATGGTCAGCCCGTTCTCCTCGCCGAACACGGCACGGAGGCGTTCGTCGACATTGTGCAGCCCGATGCCTCCGCCTTTGGTGTTGCCGGAAAGGACGCGTCCCAGGTACGCAGGATCGGCACCCACTCCGTCGTCTTCGATGGTGACCAGAGCCTCGTTGTCTGCGTCGGATATGGCGATGGACAACTTGCCCGGGCGCTCAGCCGGTTCGAGGCCGTGACGGACAGCGTTCTCCACCAACGGTTGGAGCACGAGAGAAGGAAGTACGACGCTGAGCACTTCGGGAGCAACTCGGAGCGTCACCGACAGACGGTCGCCGAAGCGCGCTCTTTCAAGATCGAGGTAGGTGTCGACCAGCCGCAGCTCCTCGGCCATCGTGACGAACTGCCCGTGGCTGCGGAAGCTGTACCTGGTGAAGTCTGCGAACCCGATGAGCAGCTCGCGTGCGCGTTCGGGATCCGTCCGCACGAAGGACTCGATGGCAGTCAGGGCGTTGTAGATGAAATGCGGAGATATCTGAGCACGGAGGAACCGCAACTCGGCCTGATCGGCGCGCCTGCGAGAGCGGTCGAGCTCGGCAAGCTCGAGGTGAGTAGACACGAACTGGGCGACTTCGCCCGCGAGCCGCAGCTGACCGGCGGAGGCTCCGGAGCCGACCGCGGCGAGGGCTCCGACCACGGTTCCGGCGACCTGAACGGGCACCACGACACCCGCCTGTAGGGGACACCCCACGGAGTCACCGCACGCGAGCTGATCGGCGGTGAGCGTCTGTGGTCGCCCGCTAACCATTGCCGCCTGGAGCGGCCCATCCAAAAGAGCGCAGTGCTGGGGGTCGAGGTTCTCGCTGGCCAGGATCCCACCCGGATCACCGAGGGCCACCCCTGGAACGTCGAGCAAGGTCCGGAGATAAGGGACCGCCCGGCCCGCTGACTCCTGAGTCAGACCGGCGCGAAGAGCGGGAGCAGCGAGGCTGGCGGTGTGCAGGGCCTCGTACGTGGCGCGTTGCATGGGGGTACCAAGGTGGCGACCGCCGCGGAATGCGAACCATGCCACGGCCGTGATCAAGAAGATCACGCCGACCAGCGTCAACCACAAGGCTTCTCTCACTATGTCCCCTGACGGCTTCCCGAAGGTTCGGGAGCAGTGCTACCCAAAATTCTGCCATAGAGGCGCGTTTCTGAAACCTGCCTGAGTGGCCGCTCGTCGCTGAAAACCGACCGCTCGGCGACCGCTCAGCGATTCATCTGTCCGTTCGCCGCAGAGCAGTTGAAACCGTCCTACCTGGCCTTCATCATCCGCGTCAGCGGCCGGACCGTCCGGCAGCACACGAAACCGGCCGTGGCCGGAGGGGGTTATGTCATGACGACAACGTTCGGTGGCGGACAAGCCGCCCAGCCGGTGGAGGTGACCGCTGTTCCCCCGGTGGCCGATCCCGCACCGCTCGGGCTTGCCGGGTTCGCCCTCACGACTTTTCTTCTGTCCGTGGCGAACGCTCACTGGACGAGGGGGACAGGAGCCGAATGGCTCGGATACGCCTTCGCCTACGGCGGGATCGCCCAGTTGCTTGCAGGAATGTGGGAGTTCAGGAACCGCAACGTGTTCGGTGCCACGGCCTTCGCCACCTACGGCTCGTTCTGGATCGGTCTGGCGCTTTACGCCGAGCTGATCGTGCCCAGCGCGAAGAGCGCGGCCCAGATAGCCAACGACGAGGGCTGGATCGTTCTCGCCTTCTTGATCTTCAACACGTACATGCTCCTGTGGAGCCTCTTCGTTTCCAAGGCCGTGTGCGCCGTTTTCCTGACCCTCGAGATAACCGAGATACTGCTGGTCATCGGGAACTTCTCGTCAGGCGGGGCAACCACCCTCAAGGCGGCCGGCGTGCTCGGTGTGATCACCGCGGCGGTGGCCTGGTACACCTCGGCAGCCGGTGTGATCAACGGCATGGCCGGGCGTCACGTACTTTTTGTGGGTAAACCGCTCTCACTCGCGAAAGATTGAACATGTCTGATGACACCCTTTCGGCGCTCCTGCACGAAGAGCGCCGGTTCGAACCTCCACCCGACCTTGCTCGGGATGCCAACGCCCAGCCCGGGATCTACGAGGAGGCGGCCGGGGACCGTCTCGCATTCTGGGAAAACCAGGCCCAACGCCTGCAATGGGAGACGCCCTGGACCGAGGTACTGGACTGGTCGAATGCACCGTTCGCCAAGTGGTTCATCGGCGGAAAGCTCAACGTGTCGGTCAACTGTGTTGACCGGCACGTTGCCGCCGGACTGGGCGATCGGGTGGCGTTCCACTGGGAGGGGGAGCCGGGAGACGCCAGGACGATCACGTATGCGGATCTGTTGGGGATGGTCTCGAAGGCTGCGAACGCCCTTACCTCGCTCGGCGTGAAGGCCGGCGACAAGGTCGCCATCTACATGCCGATGATCCCCGAGACAGTGGTGGCGATGTTGGCGTGCGCGCGCCTGGGCGCTCCTCACACCGTGGTGTTCGGTGGGTTTTCGGCCGAGGCACTGCGTGACCGGATTCTCGACTGCGACGCTCATACGGTCATCACCGCGGACGGGGGATACCGGCGTGGAACCGCATCAGCTCTCAAGCCCGCCGTAGACGAAGCGCTCACCGGTTGTCCTGACGTCACCAACGTTGTGGTGGTCAGAAGAACCGAGCAACAAGTTGATTGGGTCGATGGCCGGGACCACTGGTGGCACGACGTCGTCGATCCCCAGTCCGACTCGCATGAGCCGGAAGCCTTCGACTCCGAGCACCCGCTCTACATCATGTACACCAGTGGGACCACGGCCAAGCCCAAGGGGATCTTCCACACCTCGGGCGGTTACCTGACGCACGTGACCGCCACTCATCGGTACGTCTTCGACATAAAGCCGGAGAAAGACATCTACTGGACGGCAGCGGACATCGGATGGGTGACCGGGCACAGCTACATCGTCTACGGGCCGCTCGCCAACGCCACCACTTCGGTGATGTACGAGGGAACTCCCGACGCCGGAGGACGCGACCGGTGGTGGAAGATCATCGAGAAGTACAAGGTCAATATCCTCTACACCGCTCCCACCACGATCCGTACGTTCATGAAGTGGGGCGACGACCTTCCTCGCTCGCACGATCTGACGAGCCTGCGCCTTCTCGGATCCGTAGGTGAACCGATCAACCCGGAAGCCTGGATCTGGTACCGGACCTACATCGGCGGGGATCGGTGCCCGGTCGTAGACACCTGGTGGCAGACCGAGACGGGCGGGATCATGATCACCCCGCTGCCGGGCATCACTGCAACGAAGCCGGGTGCGGCGATGACACCCTTTCCCGGAATCTCGGCCGACGTCGTGGACAACGCCGGGAATCCTGTCGGGAACGGTGAAGGCGGGTACCTCGTCCTGACCGATCCCTGGCCGGGCATGCTGCGCGGAATCTGGGGAGATCCGGAGCGGTACAAGGAGACCTACTGGTCGCGCTTTCCTGGTCGCTACTTCGCGGGCGACGGTGCGAAGAAAGATGACGACGGCGACCTGTGGTTGCTGGGACGCGTTGACGACGTGATGAACATCTCGGGGCACCGAATTTCGACCACGGAGGTGGAGCACGCGCTGGTCGGGTCGCCCCTCGTAGCAGAGGCCGCAGTGGTCGGAGCTTCAGATGACACCACGGGACAGGCCATCGTGGCCTTCGTCACATTGAAGGGCGAGCTGGTCCGTAGCGACGCAGACACCGAAAAGGTCGTGGCGGATCTGCGCGACCTGGTCGCTACGACGATCGGTCCGATCGCAAAGCCACGTCAGATCATCCTCACGCCTGAGCTTCCGAAGACCCGCAGCGGAAAGATCATGCGCAGGCTGTTGCGCGACGTGGCCGAAAACCGTCCTTTGGGTGATGTCACGACGCTGATGGATCCGACAGTCGTGAACGCGATCTCCGAGCGGCTTAACACCGCGACCGAAGAGGAGTGAACTCGTCGAAGCGCTGCAGCGGGTTTGAAGTGGTCGCCGTTTTTGAAGTGGCGCGCAATCTTCCGTGTTGTTTTTCTTAGATGATAAGGCTTACCTGATCAGTTTGACCTTACGGGTAAGAGAAGCAAGGTCCATATCTAGATGCACGGTTCGCCTCGAACCTAGGAAGTCAATCGCTTCAGGTTCGTGACCACGTAGCCCATGGCCTTTTCCACCATTGATAGCGATGGCCACGGCGGCTCGTCCGGGTGGCTGAATTCGAACGCTATGTCCACGAAGTGGCCCTGGTAGGTGAATGCCAGTGTGCTCATCGTTTCTTCGTGGCCTTGCCCTTCGTCGTATTCACGGGTCGACCAGATAGCACGTACCCCGTCCATTGTGATCAGTTGAGAGCCGGTTGGCATGGAGCATTGGTCGTTAGAAGGCCGACATGGGCGCAGTGCCCTTCGTTGAGTTTGGATCGTGACCGACGGTGCTGGAGGACCCGGGGGAGCGGTTCCTTCAGTCATCCCCCTAGTCCCGATGTACGGACAGATGTAGTCATTCGGCGTCTCAACAATTACGGGCTCAACGAGCACCTGGCTTGCTTCTGAGTTGGACAGCAGCGAGCAAGCTTTTATTTGTACCGGCACTTGGGGTTTCGGCGATGCGACATGTGATCCGGATCCACCGACGCTTTCACCGATTCCAAGTCCGAGTCCGGCCAAAACGATGAGTGCCAGCATCCAAGCCAGTGCAGGAGCGAGTCCGAGCACTCGCTTCTCGCGCTCATTTGGAGACGTACTGCGCGTGCCGACCTCGCCCGGCGATCGCTCACGGATCTCATCGAGGGTCACGTCCGACGTATTGAACTCGAGCAATACCGACAGCTGAGCCTCGATCTTCTCATCGCGATTGCTTGCGCTCATCGTTCACCCCCGACGATTGCCTTTCTGAGAGCGATCAAGCCCCGACTGGCGTTTCGATGCACGGTCGACGGCTGAACGCCCAGAAGTCTTGCCACCTCGGCATTCGTCCAACCCGCGCCGTAGATGAGAAGGGTGGCCACCCTCTGTCGATCAGGGAGTGCTTCTACCGCCCCCGCCAATCCGGGTTCGACGACCGGGTCCGTATCTACGGGGACTTCGAAGACGGGTCGATTTCTCCTCTTCCGGTTCTTGCTCTGGCCGACCCGGTAGAGGTAGCCGACCTGATTGTCGAGCGAAGCCACGCGCTCCCAGTGTTCCCACGCCCACGCCAGGGCTTCCGCAGTCGCTTCCCTTCCACGGTCTGGTCCGTAACGAGCGACGAGGGCGCGGCACAGCTTCGGCTCGATGACCGTGAAGAACCGTTCGAAGTCGGCTTCCATGTCTTCCGCCAAGACGCTCCCAGCATGCACCCGTAGAGATGCCCCCGCTGTCTTCAACCATCGGCCGCCGCCGATACGCGACAGCTTCGAAGGAAATTCAGAGACCTCAGTCGGTTCCCACGCTGACGGTAAGCCTTGGAGCCCATCGGGGCTCGGGAATCGTGAGGTTCGTTCTGCCTACAGGATGTGAGCGGTTTGCGGGGACTCGAAGCCCCCGGCACGGCTGCCGATGCGCACGAGAACGCGTCCGAGACCGCGCCTGAGCCGCGATGAGGCTGCGGGGCTTGCTTGTGAATGAGCCGCGGGAAGCGGCTCCGCCCGGCCGAGGCTGGCTCGCTCGGCATTCCGGTGACGTTCCGCTACCCGGGTGTCCATGAGTTGTTTCGTCAGCCACGGGTGCATGCAGACATGATAGCACGAATACATGAATATTGTGATATAGTCAGATAACTATGCGAATGTATGCGGAAGACCTCAACGGGATCATGATGACGGCTAAGGCTTCTCCCTCGGTGGAGATCGATTGGGCGCTCTCCGGGTCTCTTCGAGTCGCCCGGGATTCGCAACCCGCCTTGTGCGACTTCTACGAGCAGCACCCCGAGATCGCGGAGCGGGTCCGGCATCTGTGGAGCCCGCAGGAGACGCTGAGCTATCCCTGTTTTTTGGAACTGTCCGCCCTGGCCTATGGCGGTGGTGTTCTGTTCGGACTCGACACCGACGCATTCGTGTCGCGTCTCGAAGACCTCTGTGTGAACGCGCCCGAAGACCTTCCGTTCGTCGCTGAAACGCCTGATGACAGGGAGCGACTTTTGCGACGCCTTCATCTTCTCCGCACCGATCAGAGTGTCCGTCGTCACTATGTCGAAGTCGTTGCGGAGGTGTGGACCGGGGTGCGAGGACTTTGGGAGACAGATGGACGTAAAGCTGTAGAGGCGGCCCTTGGCGAATGCGCGGCGTATCTGAAGTCCGGCTCCGATCCCACAGAGTTGACCCTCAAGTACCTCGAACAGGTCAACTGCACAAACATCGGCCGAAATGAGATGACCCAGTTGATCGAGGGGTTGGGAGACGAAGGCGAGATCGTTTTGGTCCCGGCGTTCTTCACCGCCAAGGGGTTGGTCGCGGACCTGCCGGGGATATTGATCATCGGGACGCAGGCGAAACCGATGGGAGTGGCGTCTCGTGCCCGCACCGAGGATCTGGCGCGTCGGCTGAAGGCCATCGCCGATCCGACCCGCTTGGCCATCCTCGACGCGTTGACTCAACGCGATATGAGCATCACCGACGTAACCAACCTTTTCGGTCTGGCACAACCGACAGTCAGCAACCACGTCAAGCAGCTACGTGATGCAGGCGTCGTGACGAGCAGTAACGAAGGTAGAAAGCGGCAGTTGACCGTGAGGCGCGAGGTGGTCGACGAGATCGTCAATGCGCTCGACGAGATCTTCGACCTGCACGGGGTTCGCCAGAGTTAGGCGAATTCACTGGTGGTTCAGGACCACCTTGCCCGTTTCGAAGTCGAGCGGTGCCGACGAGTGCTCGTGGATGATTTTCCACCCCGAGTCGTCCTGTCGCTTCAGGACCCAGGTGAGCCGGTTGGTCATCGACCGGAGTTCTTCTCCGGCCAAGGACATACCCATATAGGACACCTGCGTGTGGACGGCGGCAGTCTGATCTGCATCGAGAACGACGGTTTCGGAAAAGCCGACAGCGACGGTCTCGTCGCCTAGCGAACCGAACCACTCTGTGACCGAGTTTCTCCATGACCCGAGACCGTCGTAGGACCAAGGGCCCCACATGTCGAAGACCACGACATCTTCGTCGTACAGGTTTGTAAACGCCCCGACGTCCTTGGCTCCGACGGCGTCTCTGTATCCATCGAGAACCTGTTCGATTGACTTGTCGTTGGGCACTTCGACCTCCGGTTTAGCTCTCTTGCTGTCAAGACGTGCGTAGCCTTTGAAAATCATCCCCAGGAGAGCTGACCTCAGGCGGTTTTCTGCGGATCGGCCAGAACCTCAGCGATCTGACCGCGCAACCATTGGTGCGCGGGATCGAGGTCTTGGCGAACGTGCCATGCCTGGGAAATCTGCAGCGACGGAAGCTCTGCGGGAATGGGGTAGGGGTGCATGCCGGTCAAACCCGCGATCTGCAGTGCGTAGCGGGCGGGGAGCATCCCGGTCAGTTCCGAGCTTGCGATGATGTGAGCCGCGGCCGTGAATGTCGGAACCACGGTTACGACCGTGCGGGCCAGCCCGTGTTCGGCAAGTACGTCGTCGAGCGCTCCCGTTCTTCGTCCCCTTCGCGAAACGGCAACGTGCCCGACGGAAGCCAAGCGTTTGAGGGTGACGCGACCTTTGGCGAGCTTGTTATCTGCTGCCACGACCCCCAGATATGTCTCCTGGTAAAGGGGGCTGACCCTTACGTCAGGACCGAAGTCCGCAATCTGCCCGAGGTCGAGATCGATCGAGCCGTCGCGTAAGGGACCCACGTCCTCTTCACCTTCTGCGACGAAGCGAAACGCAACTCCCGGCGCTTGTGTTTGAACCCGGTCGATAAGACGTGCCGGAAGCGCGCTGATCAGTGCGTCGTTGGCTCGGATCGCGAAAGTCCTTTCGAGGGAAGACAGGTGGAGATCGCGACCGCTCTCGACGAGCGCGTGTGCATCTTCAATCAGTCGGTGGAGTTGTTCTTGAACCGCGAGCGCCCTGGGTGTCGGAACGAGCCCCCGTCCTGAGCGAACCAGGATGGGATCGCCGAACGCCCGGCGGATCCGTCCGAGCGTGCGGCTCGTTGCCGGAACCGACAGATGGAGGCGTTCAGAGGCAGCGGTGACACTGCCTTCAGCCAGAAGGACGTCCAGCGCGCTCAGCAGGTTCCAGTCGATATCTTGCGTCATACGCAACAATCTATTGCGAATAAGTCACTAGACGGCAACCCATCTGGTCCCGACAATGGGATTGTGCTTACTCCTACAATCGAGGCCTCCTACAAACGGCGCTGGCTGGTACTCGCGGTTCTGTGCCTGTCCATTTTCCTGCTTGTCGTCTGCAACATGGCTCTGAACGTCGCGCTTCCCACTCTGGGTCGGGAACTGCATGCCGGGGTCTCATCGCTCGCCTGGATCGTCGATCTCTATGTGCTGTGCTTCGCCGGGCTACTGCTGCCTGCCGGAGCCATGGGGGACCGGTTCGGCCGAAAAGGTTTACTTCAATTCGGCTTGCTCGTGTTCATGGTCGCATCAGCCCTCGGCGCGTTCTCCACAACCGCCTGGGAATTGATGCTTGCTCGTGCGGTCATGGGGGTCGGGGCGGCTCTGGTCATGCCCGGGACGCTCTCGATCCTGGCAACCGTGTTCCCGCCATCTGAACGTCCAAAGGCCATCGCAGTGTGGGCTTCGGTCGCGGGAGGATCCGTTGCAATCTCGATCACGTTGTCGGGAGCGATGCTCGAGCATTTCTGGTGGGGGTCGATCTTTCTCGGCATGGCGTTTGTCGCTGCTTTTGCACTGGTTGCTGGATGGCTCGTGCTGCCGACTTCGCGTCATCCCGAAGAAGCACGGCTTGATCCTGTCGGTGCCGTTCTCTCAGTGATCGCGGTGAGCGGATTGCTCTATGGGTTCATCCAGGCCCCAGACGACGGGTGGCTGTCGGCACCGATCCTGTTGTCCTTCGTGATCGGTTTGGTGGGATTGGCCGGATTCATCTATTGGGAAAGACGAAGCGACAATCCGATGCTTGATCTGAGTTTCTTTTCGGAGCGCCGTTTTTCAGCTGGAAGCCTTTCGATCGCGATGGCCTATTTCGCTCTCTTCGGGATGTACTTCCTCTTCACCCAGTACTTCCAACTAGTTCGCGGTTACTCACCGCTTGTAGCCGGCCTTTATGCGCTCCCAGCCGGTCTCGCGCAACTGTTGGTGGCCAACCTTTCCAGGCCGTTCGTGGCTCGCCATGGATTTCGCCCTGTCCTCGTATGCGGGCTGGTTTCGTCTGCCTGCGGACTATTTATCCTCACCTCGAGCGGCGTTACATCGCCGACTTGGGTATTCGAGGTGGGTCTCGCATTGGTCGGGATGGGCATCGGCCTTACGATGCCGCCCGCCTCCGGAGCGATCATGTCATCGCTGCCACCCCACAAGGCAGGCGTGGGATCGGCGGTCAACGATCTTGTCCGCGAGCTCGGCGGTGCGTTCGGAATCGGAGTGCTCGGAAGTGTCACCCTTTCTCACTATCGCTCGGGGATCGGTGCGGTCATCGCGGCTCAACCGGCGCGGGCCGTTCAGGCAAAGGCCGGCCTGTCAGAGGCGTTGGGGGTCGGGGGAGGGCCGGACAGCGCGATAGGACTGGCGGCTCGCCACGCTTATTCCGGTGGGCTCGACCTGGCCATGGTCGTGGGGGCGATCTTGGTACTGGCGGCTGCAGTTGCCGCTTACCTCGTTCTTCCCGCCACGCGGAAGTCGGCGCCGCAACCGACTACATCGAAACACCAAACCGCAACGCTCGATCTGGCTAGATGATCAGCTTACTGATAATCAGAGATGCGCTTTGCTGTACCGCCGCGTGGCAAGGGGCGCGAACACGCAGATGAGCAAGATCGCCCACACCAAGGTGGCCACCACCGGATGCTCCAGCGCCCACGACGTGTGCTGCGATGCCGCTCCAGGGTTTCCGAAAAGCTCCCTGCATGCACCGACCAGGCAGCTAACCGGGTTCCACTCGGCGATGTAACGCAGCCACAAAGGCAGGTCCCCGGTGGGCACGAACGTGTTGGAGAGCATGGCAATCGGGAAGCTGAGTGGAACGAGATTGTCAGCGGTGGTGGGGTTTTTGACGAGGAGGCCCAGGTAGGCGCCCAACCAGCTGAGCGCGTAGCGGGTCAGCAGCAACAAGCCGAAAGCGGCCGCAGCATCAAGCAGGCCGCGGTTCGCCCTCCAACCCACTATCAAGCCAGCGATCGATAGCACTGTCAGGTTGAGGATGCCTGTCGCAAGGCTGGCTCCCGTCCTTCCGAAGGGCACCGCCGAACGCGCGATGGGCATCGAGCGGAACCTGTCCATGACCCCTGTCGCCGCGTCGTCCGCTGTTGCCAGAGCGATGACGCCGATCGCGGTCACCTGGCTGAAAGCGAATAGTCCCGGCATCAGGTATGCCCTGTAGTTGGCGCCTCCGGGGATTTTGATCGCGCTCCCGAAGACGAATCCGAACAAAACGACCATAACAGCGGCAAAGATGAGCTCCGCGGCGAGTTCGGAAGGGGTGTAGCGCAGGTGCGCAATGTCTCTGCGTACGATCGTCCAACCGTCCATGAGCGCGGAGCGAAGACGCCGAGACTGTGTCGGTCGGTTCGGTAGAGGAATGACGGCCGTCATGATGCAACCCTTTCTTCAGTGTCTTCGGTGGCATGTCCGGTCAGGCTGAGAAACACGTCGTCGAGGCTCGAGCGGCGAAGAGAAATGTCTCCGATCGGCACCCCACTGTCCTTCAGGCCCGCGATCGCCGACGACAGGTCGGATAGTCCGTCGATGATCGGCACGCTCACAACGCCGTTTTCCCAATCGGCGTCGGGCGACAGATTCGCGGCGCGAAGGTGCTGTACCACCATGTCTACGGCGGCGGGGTCCGTGACCACTATCTCCAAGCGGTCGGTGCCGACACTTCGCTTCAAGTCACTCGGTGTTCCTTCGGCGAGGACGCGTCCCTGATCGATCACAGCGACTCTTTGCGCGAGCTGATCAGCCTCGTCGAGGTATTGAGTCGTCAGAAGGACAGTGGTGCCACCGTCGGTCAACTCCTTGATCGCCGCCCAGACCTCGCTCCGACCGCGTGGGTCGAGCCCGGTGGTCGGTTCGTCGAGAAACAGAAGCTGCGGCGAGATGATCAGGCTCGCTGCGAGGTCGAGACGACGACGCATTCCACCTGAGTACGTGGAGACGAGTCGGTTCGCCGCTGAGCCGAGACCGAAGCGCTCGATCAATTCGTCTGCGCGCTTCTTCGCACCACGTTCACCGAGGTGGTACAGCCGGCCGAACATGATCAGGTTGAGGCGAGCGGGAAGCCTCTCGTCGAGGGCCGCCTGCTGTCCGACCAAGCCGATCCGGCTGCGGACCTCGTCAGGGTCGCGGGTGACGTCAAACCCACACACCTCTGCTCGTCCGCCATCGACGGAGGAGAGGGTGGCGAGGATTCGCACCGTCGTGGTCTTCCCGCATCCGTTCGGACCGAGCAACCCGTAGACGATTCCTGAGGGAACACGCAGGTCGATCCCGTCGAGCGCTGTCGTGGTGCCGAACCGCTTGACCAGCTTGTCAACCACGATGACGTCGGGCCCGGCAGGTCTGGTGCTTTTGGGTACACTGTTCACAGTAACAATATAACACTACCGAGCACAGTGTGCGCAATACCGAGAGGGATTCATGTCTGCACCCGAGGAATCAGGCGTCTACTCGGTCATCTGGGACCGGCCCGAACGGGCTGCCAAGGGTCCGGCGCCGGCATACAGCAGAGCGGCCATCGCCGCTGCGGCTGTGGCCATTGCCGACTCCGACGGAGCCGAGGGGGTCTCCATGCGCCGGATCGCGGCTGCCCTCGGCACAGGAGCGACTTCCCTGTACCGGTACGTCACCAGTAAGGACGAGTTGCTCGACCTGATGATCGACTCGGTCGAGGGCGAAGAAGGCGTGCCTGAGTTGACGGGGGACTGGCGCGAGGACCTGATCTCCCTCGCCAGCCGGATGCGAGGCGTCATTCGCCAGCATCCTTGGATGGCGACCATCGCAGCGGGACGGCCGAATCTCGGTCCAAACCGACTCGTATTGATGGAACGAGGTCTTGCTGCTCTCGATCCGTTGGATCTCGACATCGATGAGCAGTTAGTGATCATGATGACGATCGAGGCTTTCGTTCGCGGGTACGCCCTCAGCGAATTCGCCGAAGAGGAGGGGACGTTAAGAAGCGGGGTGACCGTCGAGCAGTGGATGGCGTCATATAGCGATTACATGAGAACCATCATCGAAGAAGGGCTCCATCCACATGTTGCGAGGGTCGTGATCGACGCCACAGGCCCCCACGCGCCGGATCGCGTAGAGCTCGGATTTGCGCGAGGGCTGGGGCGGATCCTCAACGGAATCGCTGCCGACCTGTAGGCGTTCGTTTCGGCGTCTCTGTCCGGTCCCCAGGAGCTCACCCCGGGAATATCCGCCTGAGTCAGGCGTTCAACCTAGAGTTAGTTGTTATGTCAACTGTAGAGGTAGCAGAAAGTTCTGGAAGGAGATAGCGCTGGCCATGAACAAGGGCCTGGAGTTTGGTTTGGACACGTTCGGGGACGTGAACGAAGACGAAAATGGCGAGTTGGTGTCCCACGCTCAGGCGATCCGCAACGTGATCGATGAAGGTGTGCTGGCTGACCGGGTGGGCGTGGATTTCTTCGGAGTGGGTGAGCATCACCGGGTCGACTTCGCCATCTCGGCCCCCGAGACGGTGTTGGCCGCAATCGCCGGGCAGACCGAGCACATCCGGCTCGGATCCGCCGTAACGGTATTGAGCTCGGATGACCCGGTTCGCGTGTTCCAGCGTTTCGCGACGCTTGACGCGGCCTCGAACGGTCGCGCGGAGGTCATCCTCGGCCGCGGATCGTTCACCGAATCGTTTCCGCTTTTCGGGTTCGACTTGAACAACTATGAGGAGCTCTTCGAAGAGAAACTGGAACTGTTCGTCAAGCTTCTCGAAGAAGGCGAGGTGTCCTGGTCGGGAAATACCAGGTCGTCTCTCGAGAGCCAACGCGTTTATCCCACCACCGAATCCAGTTCGTTGAAAACATGGGTAGGAGTCGGAGGAAGCCCGGAGTCGGTCGTCAGGGCCGCCCACTACGGCCTGCCTTTGGTTCTAGCGATCATCGGTGGAGACCCTCAGAGGTTCGAGCCTTACGCCGACCTTTACCGGCGTGCGCTCGAGGAGTTCGGCAAGGACTCGCTTCCAATCGGGGTTCACTCCCCTGGTTACGTCGCGGAATCCGACGAGCAGGCGCGTGAGGAGCTGTGGCCATACTTCAAAGAGGCGCGCGACCGCATCGGTGCTTCGAGGGGATGGCCCCCGATGACACGGTCGCAGTTCGATCACGAAGCTTCAGCACATGGATCGCTCTACGTTGGATCCCCGGAGACCGTGGCAGGAAAGATCGCCAGGACGGCCTCGATTCTCGGGATCGACCGTTTCGACCTGAAGTACAGCGCCGGTCGCATGCCCCACGAAAAGCTGATGCGGGCTATCGAGCTCTACGGGACCGAGGTGATTCCGAGGGTCCGCGACTTGGTGGCCGGGACGGGGGAACGTTTCGCAAGCTGAGGGAATTGCGTTCTGTGCGCAGTCAATAGTGTGATCCCCGACCGGAACTGACGCCGTCAGGAAGGACGGAAGGTGCCGGAGCCCGAACTACTTCAGGCCGAAATCCAGGTACGTAATGGGTGGCGCCGTCACTGGAAGCGGTGGCTCGTCGTTGCTCTGGCGGTGATCATCCTCTTCGCCACCATCCAGCGCTACCGGTCCATTCTCGGAAACTCGATCACGCAGCTGGGCCACCTGAGATGGGGAGCCGTCTGGGTGGCGGTCGCTCTCGAGTGGACTTCGATGGCAGCGTTCGCCCGCATGCAAAGGAGCGTTCTTCGTTCGGGTGGGATCAAGCTCACCATCGAGTCGATGGTGGCGATCACCTACGCCGGAAATGCCATTGCCGTCACGCTTCCCATAGCGGGAAGCGGAGTGGGCACGGCGTTTCTTCACCGCCAATTCTCCGCCAGAGGCGCGACCCGGGCGGTGGCCACCTGGGCGCTACTGCTGTCGGGGATCTTCTCCACCGTCGCGTTCGGTCTCGTGGTGTCAGCCGGTGCCATCGTTTCCGGCCACCCGCTCGCCGAGGTCGCCGGCGTAGCCGGCGTCGTTCTCGTTGCTTTGCCGCTGGTCGCGGTTCGAGTCGCCTCGACTCGTCCTCGCATCGAGGACAAGTTGATCGCGGTCGGCGCCTGGGCGGTCAAACAGGGACGCCGCATCACCAAGAAGACCGGCGATGACCCCGAGCTCGTGATTCGCGAGGCGATCCAAACGATGGCCGCGCTTCGTGTCACCCGTTTCGACAAGGTCGTGGCTTCGGTCTCCTCGGTTTTGAACTGGCTCCTCGACATTGGCTGCCTGGCCCTGTCGATCCGGGCGGTGGGCCTACACGTTCCATGGAACGACCTGATTCTGGCCTGGGCGGCGGGCGCTGGAGCGGCCAGCTTCAATCTGACCCCCGGTGGACTCGGCGTGGTCGAGCCGGCTCTTGCCGCGGCGCTGGTGGCAGCGAGGCTGCCGGCGACCAAGGCGATGGCAGCGGTGCTGCTCTACCGCTTTATCAGTTTCTGGCTGATCCTCGCCCTCGGCTGGATCCTGTACTGGCTCGTCCGGCGTCGCCGGAGCGGAGCGAACGCGGCAACTGAGCCTCAGGTCACGCTTGGGTGAGGATGCCCAAATTTCGGCACGACCAAAAAGTAATGAAATGGCACGAAGGCTCGCCAACGGCTGCGTAGGCTCAGCCGACCGTCACAAGCGGTTAGCGCTCAGTTAGCGGGCCTTGGCCAATATGCCCTATGGCAACTAGTCGTTGCTGATCGAGGGGTTTCGGCGGACGTGGACTCGATCGGAATGAAAGGGAAGGACCGCTCCTCGGGGGGGTTTGCCGTAGGGGCGGTCCTTTCTATTCCGATGCTCCGATTCAACGCGGGAAGCCGATGCCCAACCTTTGTGTGATGCCGCTCACGGAAAAGCCGGGACTGACACCGAGCTCCTTGAACGCCTCCATCGCCTGAGCGAAAGCCCTTCTCGCCGCGTCAAGGTCCCCGGCGTCGATCCATGACTCGATGAGTAGATGGTGCGCCTGTTGGGACCAGGGGTCGACCTCGAGGGCTGCGGTGGCGAGCTCCTCGGCCAGCCTGTAATCGGCTGCGGCCACCGCGTGGTTTCCCCCGCGCAGTAGCGCTGAGATCCGAAGCTCATTGCGACGGCGACTGTGCGGCTCGATCCACTCTCCGAGGGGTGCACCCGCGAGCAAAGGTCCCCACCCGAACGCAGCCAACCTTCTCGCATGGGCAAGGAGTGTTTCCCTCTCGTGTTCTGGTGTCTCGATCAATGCATTCGCGTACCGGTCGTGTTCCCAAACGTCGATTCGCATGCCGCTCGCGCGATCAAGTGACAGTCGTCCTTCTGTATCGACTATCAGCACCGACCCGGACGTTCGGGACCGTTGCGGGTCGAGCACATCGAGAAGATGGGTCAGGGTCACTCGCAGGTTGCGTCCTGCGTCGCGGTCGAGAAGGTCGGGCCACATGTCCGCGGCGACGAGGGCGCGCGTCGAATTTTCGACGATGGCCAGACGCAGGAACAGCTCGCGGACCCGCGAGCGGCCCCACGCGCGATGGTCGACGATTGATCCGTTTCTCATGACCTTTGCTGATCCGATCACCTTCACGGTTGTGAACGTGGGGTCCGGCTCGCACCACCTTGCAGCCAGGTATGGCCGGTGAGCACTTACCACCAACGGTCCGCCGGCCAGGTGGCGGGCTCCGTCGATCCCCGCCGCGCGGGCAAGTTGCAGCGTCGGGTCACCGTCGGCTCGACCGGCTTCATCTTCCTCAGTGCCGGAAAGTGCGATTTCCAAAGAGGTTTTCCACATCGCCGCGCGCGTGGCCCGAGGAGCGACCGTCGTCTCGACGAGAACCTCCCGGGCCTTTGACAGCTCGTTGTGGTCGCACATGATCAGGGCTTCGGTGATCCGAACGAGGCCATTGGTCTCTTCGTCACGGTATTCGTCTCCGCCGGCCTTCAACTGGGACAAGAGCTCTTCTGCTGTTTGCGTCTGCCCGGTGGCCGCGAGAAGGCAGGCTCTCCATGCCCTTCTTTGCAGCCCTATCCACGTGGTCGTGGAATTGAATGCCAGCTTTTCGGAGATCTCCGCTTCATCGATCGCACCGAATGTGTCGCCCGAGTACCACTTCGCAGCCGACAGCAGGTCGTGAGCGATGCTACGTGTGTACCTGGAGCCTTCGCCGGTGCTCGAGTGCAGGGCGACGAGTGCTTCTGTGATCCTCCCTGCCAAAAGCAGGTTCGTACCGCGCATCATGAGGGCCTGGCTGGCCCACTCTCCGCGAAGGAGGCCTGGAGGGATCCGCTCAAGGGCAGCCAAAGCTTCACGCGGGTCTCCGCGAAGCTGTGCCGCGACGGCTTCACCCAGAACCACGAGTACGCGTGCGACCGGATTTCCGTCATCGGCCAGTGACGCGGCGCGCTCGAGGAGGAAACCCAGCATCGCTACATCGCTGTTCGCCCGGGCGAATGTGCCCAGTTGAAGAAGGACGCTAACCTCCGCATCGTCGTCTTTGGCGGACTCGAGTTCCTGGCGAACCTGCACGAGGCCCCGAAGGCCGGATCCATCGGGATCGCCCACCTGCATAGCTATGACGGCCTCGAGCCATCGTTGTTCGATGCATTCCTTCGGGAGCAGGCCGCTCGCCGCCCACGTACGCAGATCTGCCACTGAAGCCCGGGAGGGCTGTGTCGAAAGGGCCGCCCGGACGACTGCAGCGAGTCCGACCGAGGAGCGGTTCTCTATCGCCTGTCTCCCCGCGTCGTGAGTGGACACGGTGTCGATGAGCCCGCGTATCTTCGCCAGGACCGCTCTGTCGCGCTCGAGATGGCTGAGCAGTTCGGCAGTAGCGGTCGCCCAGATCGGGTGCGGCCAGCATCCGTCTTGCGTTCGTACGAGCGGCAGAACCATGACCGCAGCGGCATCTGACGCGATGTCGGTCGAGTTTTCGCGTCCCTCCGGATCTCCGATGGCCGCCCTCAGCACACCTTCGATGAGAAGGTTGGGCAATCCCCCCACCGCGGCCAGGACCGCCAAGGCTTTGGCGACGCCAGGGTCGAGATCGGCAATCACAGTCTCTTTGATGTAAGCCACCATCAGATCCGCGTGCCTCTGCAACATCAGGCTCGCCAGGGCCGGCCAACGGGCAAGATCCGGGTCCGCGAACAGTGGAGCCAGGTCTTCCTGTGCGAATTGGGTCAGGTCCTCGGCGCGGAAAGCGAGTTCCTCCGTGCCGATCAACGACGCTTTTCCATTTGCCACCAGTCGGGGGAGCCCGAGGCGTGGAAGGTGTCGTCCGGACAACACCAGATGGCACCTGGTTCCGAGTCGTTGGACCAGCGACTCGATCAATGCCGCTCCATCATCGCCACTTTGATCTACGTCGTCGATCAGTAGCGCGACCTGAGACTCATTCGCAGAGATCGCTTCCAACGCGTCAGCGATCTGTTGAGCACTCTCGTGGACGGTTCGCTCTGCCTGCTCGGGGGAGACCTGGGCTCCGCAAACATCGAGAATTCTTGTTGCCAGCCGTCCCGGTGCGTCGTCACCCAAGACACACCGGTAGATCAGATCGTGGTCCCTCGGATCGGCCGGGCCTTCGCCCAGCGCATGATCGAGCAGCACCGTCCGGCCGAATCCCGGCGCCGATTCGAGAGCGATCACGGTCGCTCCGTGACGCTTCCTCATCTCTGACAGGAGACGCTCCCGCCGGATCGTGGAATGCACCTCCAAACGTTAACTGCGCATCTGGCAGCCCCTGACACGTCTGTCTGGGATGCTGTGGAGCATGTCCAGCTTCCCGACGACGACCGCGGCTGACGTCATTGACGCCCCGATCCGACAGCAACTCGAAGCTTTTCTCGAAGAACACCGGTGTGGGCTCAACGAGACCCTCGACGGGCTTACAGAGGAGGAGGCCCGGAGATCTCTGGTGCCATCTCGCACCACCCCGCTGGGGCTGTTGAAGCACGCCACGTTCGTAGAGAGGGTTTGGTTCGACGAAGGAATCACGTGCCGTTCCCGGGAAGAAATCGGCATCCCCGACGACGCAGAACAGTCCTTCATCCTGAGTCCCGAGGACTCAGTTGCCTCGGTGCAACAGGAACATTCTGATGCCTGTGAAGTCTCGCGTCGTGCTGCAGCTGGAATCGGCCTCGACGATCTCCTACTCGGTAACCGCCGAAGCCCTCTCCCGCTTCGATGGGTCTACATCCATATGATCCGCGAGCTCGCAATGCATTGCGGGCACGCTGACATCCTGCGTGAGCAGATCCTTGCCGGAAGGTTGACCGGTTAGACACGTTGTCATCCTGCGGTGCGGTGCTCGAACAACCATCCTGCTGCTATGACCGACACGACGATGATGCCGGCGCAGTATGCACACGCGATCAGGGCCTCGTGTCCCACCGTGGCTCCGACCGAGGTGTGGCCCATCCACAGACCGCGCATCGTCTCGATGATCGGGGTGAACGGTTGGTACCGGGCGAAGTCGTCTAACACCCTGGGCATCGTGTGCGCGGGTACGAATGCGGTGCTCACGTAAGGGACGAAGACGAGGATCATGGTGAACGACGTAGCCACCTCCGCATTTCGAGCTAACAGCCCGACACCGGCGGCGAGCCACGAGATGGCGAAAGCGAAGAGCACGATCATCCCGGCCGCACTGACCCATTCGACCGGCGACGCCGTGGGTCGCCAGCCGACGCCGAGCCCTACACCGATAACGATCGCAGTCGCGATCAGATTGCGGGCCAGGCTTGAGATCACGTGTCCCACCAGGAGCGCGCCTCCCCTCCCCGGCATCGAACGAATGCGGTCGACAATGCCGTTGGTCATGTCCGTCGCCACCTGCACTGCCGTCGTACTGGCGCCGAAGGCCGCGCACAGAACGATCAAACCTGGCACCACGTAGTCCACGTATTTACCTGAGGTTCTCAAGTCTCCGCCGAACACGTAGACGAACAAAAGCATCAAGATGATCGGCAGGATCAAGGCGGTGAAGAATGATTCGGGATTGCGAAGAGTCCGGCGTATGCAGCGCAGTGACATCACCCTGCAGTCGGAGAGTGTGGTCCAGATCGACATCACGCAACCTCCTTCGTATCGTTTCTGTCGTCGAGCCCGGTGAGTGAAAGGAAGACATCGTCGAGGCTCGGGCTGCGAATACCGACCTTCGATGCAGAAGCGCCCGCCGATTGGAGCCGACCGAGCGTGTCGAAGATGTCCCCTGCGCTCCCGTTTGTGGCGACCTCGATGACTTGCAGGTGTGCGTCGAACCGGATGGTGTCGATGACGCGCAACGCCTTGTCGAAAGACGCCTGGTCGGCGAACTCAACGCGGAGCACTTCCGTGCCGAGTGTCGACTTGAGCTCTTCTGCAGTGCCACGGGCCACGACCCGTCCCTTGTCGAGCAGCATGATCTCGTCTGCCAGCCGGTCAGCCTCTTCGAGGTACTGGGTGGTGAGGAGAATCGTCACCCCCTGGCTGGTGAGCTGTGTGACCGTGTTCCAGACCTGTTCCCGGCTGTGTGGATCGAGACCGGTCGTCGGTTCGTCCAGGAAGAGCAACTGGGGCTGGACCACCATGCTCATCGCCAGGTCGAGCCGCCTGCGCATGCCGCCGGAATACGTCGAGGCCCTTTTGTGTCGGGCATCTTGAAGGTCAAAGTCACTGAGCAGTTCGCTTGTCCTAAGACGGGCAGCACCACGGCGGAGGTGCTTGAGACGAGCGGCCATCTCGATGTTCTCCTCGCCGGTAAGCAGGTCGTCCACGGCCGCGTACTGACCCGTCAGGCTGATCGACTCCTTGACCCTGAAGGGATCGGTCAGAAGGTCGTGTCCACAGATGGTGGCGGCCCCCGCGTCGGGGCGGACGAGTGTCGAGAGGATTCGAACCATGGTGGTCTTACCCGCTCCGTTCGGGCCGAGCAGGGCCAGAACAGCGCCCTTCTCGATTGCCAGGTCCACCTGGTCGAGCACAACTTGCTTGCCGAAGGACTTGCAGATTCCTGTGGCATTAACTGTGTATGACATATACATAACCGTATATGGCGCACGCAGTTATAGTCAAGGGCGTGAGAAAAGAAAAGAAGGGGTCCTGCGCCGGCGGCGAAGAAACCGCTCTTCCGCCCGGACTCGACGTGCTCTGGGGGAGACGGGAGCGCGGCCGGCGCGGTCCCAAGCCGGGGCTGTCGGTGGACGCGATCGTCGACGCCGCGATCCGCGTGGCGGACGACGAGGGGTTCGCCGCTGTCTCGATGGCCAGGGTGGCCAAGGAGCTCGGTTTCACAACCATGTCGCTTTACAGGTATGTAAC
>JBAPRR010000454.1:0-29063 GCA_049281195.1 Acidimicrobiales bacterium | reverse complement strand
TGATCGGAGAACCAACCGTGTCGGATGTCGTCGCCACGTAGGTGCTAGGCGCAGCATTCGGGTACGTGATGGTGAACGTAACCGGCGGCAGGCCTCCACTCTCGAGGGCTGAGCAGTTGTTCGAGTCGATGGTGGCGTGGCCGACACTCGTCGACGTGGTCACCTTCGGCTTCTCACCGGTGCCCTTGCACCCGCTGGCGTCCACAGTGGCCGTAACGGCGTCAGATGTGGCCGTCCCGCTGGACGAGAGAGGCGGGTTGAACTTGATGGTGCCGGTGAGGGTCGAACAACCGTAGGTGCCGGTACCCGTCTTCAGTGTCGTCGCCGAGGCGATGCTCGGAGCGGCGGCAACTGCGAGGATGCCGAGCGGGAACGCGAGGGCAACTGCCCCCAGCGCAATTTTGCGAATACGCATTCTTCCTCCTGATAGTTGGTCTGCTGTGTTGTGTGCAGCACGCGGTCAGACAGCTCCGTAGTGTGAGATTCCTGAGCAAAGCAGCGCACGGCCCGCGAGAGTCCGGCATACAGCTGGATCTAGCCCCCTCCTTCCCCCGGCGAGCAGCGCACCTTCTACGCGCCACAGCACAACGCCAGGGAGTATACAAACGCATGGGGTCGTTCGCATAGGGAAATTAAGAGCCTGTGAACTCTTATCTTTGAAAAGTGACTCTCCGTGTGCGCACCAACCGCAACATGTACAACATGTGAGTCACCTTGGAAGCGACTGTGTCAGTCAAAATGACTTGATGCGCAAGGTGAATTTCGCTCGACCTGTTGCTGCGAAGGTTCCAGAAGTGACTCTGTTGTTCTGGGTGATCAAGATCCTGACAACAGCGGGCGGTGAAGCAACATCGGACTATCTCGCTCTCGGAAGCAAGGTCACAGGCGCGGCGGTCGAACTTGCTCTTCTTATTGTGGGACTGGTGTGGCAATTCTCGACCCGTCGTTACTTTGCGGTGTCGTACTGGTTCCTGGCGTATGCCATCGCGATCTTCGGCACTGGTGTGTCGGACACTTTGCACCTGGACTTCCACATCCCCTACGCGGGAACGACGATCCTGTGGGCCGTCGTGCTGGCAGGAGTTTTCCTGATCTGGCAGCGCACAGAGGGAACGATCTCGTTTCACAGCATCACGACGCGAAGACGCGAAGTGTTCTATTGGGCCACCGTTTTCGCCACCTTCGCGCTCGGTACCGCGCTCGGGGATTTCACAGCGAGCGTCGTCGACATCGGTTATCTCGCATCGGGAATCATGTTCGGGGCGTTGATCCTCATTCCCGCGTTCGCCAGGTGGGTCCTCAAACAGAACGAAGTTCTGACCTTCTGGGTCGCATACGTGTTGACGCGTCCGCTCGGAGCCTCGTTCGCCGACTACGTGAGCAAGTCGCACTCGATCGGTGGAGTGAACTTCGGTGACGGCCCGACCGCGGTGGTCGTCGCATTGATGGTCGGTGTCCTCGTCACCTACCTGGCTCTGGCCCGCAACGACATCCAACCTCCCGCTACCCCGGGACCGGGTGCAGGGGAGTAGCGACTAAGTGAACCGTTTTACGAAGTTCAGAGCCGCCTCGGCCACCTCTTGCCAACCACTGTCGATCGGCAGTGAGTGTCCCCGGCCGGACATCTCGGCGTACTCGGTAACTGCTGCGTTGCGCGACTGCAGCTCGAAGGCCTTGCGCGAGATCACGTCTGGAACGGTGTTGTCGTTCTGACCGCTGATTATAAGCATCGGACCGCGGTCCTTGGCCTTGGTCTTCACCTTCAATTCGGTCCACGGATCAACGTTCGCGGCCGCCGCCTGAAACAGCGGCACGCCACTACCGGGCACCGCATAGGTGGTGTGCAACTCTTTGGCTTCGTCTTCGGAGACAGCGTTTGCGAACGCAAATCGGAACTGCGCAAAGGTGAGCGCCACGGCGCGCCTGCGGTTGAGGGGATTCATGAGCACCGGCGCCGCCGCCTTGAGCGAACTAACTGGAAGCTTGCGGATTCCCCGGTAAGGCGCACCATCGATTGACACCGACACCGCCGACGAGCCTCGGCCGGCGAGCATCTGGGTGAACAGTCCTCCGAACGAATGCCCGACGACGGCAGGCTTCTTTTTGAGCTTGTGGATGAACGCGTCCATGTGGTCGACGACTTGTTTGACTGACTTGTGGGCGAAGACCTCCGGATTCGCGTTCGCCTCGGCCACGGTTTCGGGATCGTCCGGCCACCCCGGTTGGAGTGTGACGTAGCCGGCGGACCTGAACAGCTCGGCCCATCGATCCCAACTACTGGGCAGGAGCCACAGCCCATGGATGAAGACGACCGGAGTCTGGGGAGACGCGTTTGCGCGGTCGAGTTGTTCGGTCTCGGACCTGGAGAATTCGGGCACGGTAACGACCCTAATTGCATCCGGCGACGCGGGCCTCTTAGCTGGAGCTGGCGGTAACGACCTTCAACGTCGCGGTGGAACTGGATCGAAGAGCGAAGGTGTACTTACCAGGGCTGTCGAGACACACGAGGGCCCCTTGTTCGGGAAGGATCTTCGTCACGATCGCGCCGTTCAAAAGCACCTTCTGGGTTCGCCCCGTCGAGTTGACGATGGAGAAGGAGTAGTTCGAAGTGCTGCAGTCAGAAGTGCTGACCACGACAGGAACACCGGTGAGCCGGCTCGGGGTGAATACGACCTTCGCTCCGCTTCCGCTGAGCGTCGTCGTCGTCGTCGTCGTTTCGGGTTGTCCGGTCAAGGTAGCCATAGGAACAGTTCTCACGGTCCCCGTAGCGTTCGTTGTCGGACTTGCGTCAGCGAACGCAAGTGCCGAGCCGGATAGTGCCGCCAAGACCGCAAAGCCTGCTGCGACCGCCAGTCGTTTCATGGTGTGCCATTCCCCCTGGTATCTCAAGCTATCGCGCCTTTAGAGGCTCACTTCGCGGAGCCGGCCGCTTTCCACCTCGTAGACGAACCCGCGGATGTTTTTATGGGGGATGAACGGACTGGCCTTGATACGTGCAGCCGTCTGCTTTACGTCCTCTTCAGCCTTGGGGAATGCCTCGAGAGCGAAGCTTGGGCGCAGGCCCGTGTCGGCAAAGATCTTCTCTTTGACGTCGTCGTCGCTGAATGTCTCCATCCCGCAGTCTGTGTGATGAATGAGGATGATCTCTTCGGTCCCGAGCAGCCTCTGTGAGATCACCAGGCTTCGGATCGCGTCCTCACTAGCAACACCACCCGCATTACGGATCACGTGTGCATCACCCTCCTTGAGGCCGAGGGCCTTGGCCGGGTCGAGTCGGGCATCCATGCACGCCAGAACAGCAAGCTTCTTGGCAGGGGGAAGGGGGAGCTCCCCTTGGTCGAATCCAGTCACATAGGAGACGTTATTGGTGAGCAGCTCATCGGTGGAACTCATGACCAATCCTCCATTTCCGAGTGATTTGGTCATGTTTCCACCGGCAACGGGTTGCCGTCAAGGTGTGCGCAAAGCACGATCGATCGGTCGATCGTTTCTCCCTAGCCGACCGGAGCCGGTCCCTCGGCCACTACGGCGGACTTTCTACCGGATTGCAGCGCAAACCAGATGAGCGGAACCTGCAGGGGGAACCGCACCCATGTGAGGACCTTGGTTGCCATGTCATGGCCCTGCTGCGCGGTGATGGCGTCTTGCAGATTTGCGGGCCAGATGACGACAAGAAGGACAGCGGCAGCTATGCCGGCCCAGCGCTGCCGGCGCCACAGCCCGATCGCGCAGACCAATTCGGCCACGCCACTGGCGTAAACCAACTCGGTCGGAAACGGCAAGAAGTGAGGGACGATCGATGTGAACGTCGTGGGGTGGGCCAGGTGGATGACTCCACTGACGGTGAACGCAGAAGCGTCGATCCACGGCAGATAAGACCGCCAGGCCCTAGGAGGTCGGTCTGTGCCGCGTGCTTGGTTCACCCTCGCACCTTATGACCGAGTCCGCCCCGCGAACCGCCGAGTGGTTACGACGACGGCTAATGGCCACAACGCTTGTGCGCCGGCCGCAGCTCGTTCTGAAAGTCCACGCTGTCCACCGTGAACCTCGATGGCAAACCAAGCCACCAGCCCAAGCATGCCCACCGAAGCTGTGATTGTGCTCGAACGCCTGAGCAATGGCGTACGCGAATGGCCACGCGCCGAGAATGGAGGCCACGCACCGAGAGCAATGAATGCCACGGTTGCTGCAATGGTGTGCGCCACGGAGTTGCCGTGGGCCGGTTGAGGGAAAACGGCGACCATCACCGTCGCCACACCGCCACACGCGAGCACTACTCGGCCGGCGCCTCGTGCCGGTCGCAGGCCTGCTGCGGTGATGACGTGGCAGACGCCCAGCCCTGCCAAAGCCGACGTCATAACCCAACGGTCGGTTGCCTCATGGGCGGCCAGGGCGCTGATGGTGTCGCGAACAGGGTCGTACCCAGACGGTTGTAGCAACTGGGCCACTGCCAAGCCGCCTCCGAGGAGCAAAGGCGCGGCTGCAGATGATGCGAGCGCCCACCGCGGGATCTGTTTCACCGTCGGATCCTACGGGTCGGTCCCCACAGGAAACGTCCGCGTGGACGCCCAGCGACCCCTGCGGCTCCGCAAACTCTCGAACAGTCCCTTCGTGAACGGATTAACACGCTGTCGCGTCGAGTGAAACACGAGTTTCTGGGAAGTGGTACTCCGAGTCGAAAGGACATGGGACATGACAGTGCAGGCGGGGGAAGAAGCGGCGGGTAAGCAGACCATTCGAAGTTTGATCCCGGCGAGGCTCGACAGGCTCGCCTGGTCTCGGTTCCACACAAAGCTGGTGGTGGCACTTGGAGTCGCCTGGGTTCTGGACGGGCTCGAAATCACGATCGCCAGCAACGTCACCAACTTCATCAGTAATAAGCAATCGCTGAACCTGTCCTCGTCAGAGGTCGCATTTGCAGTGGGGACGGTCTACCTGCTGGGCGAAGTCGCCGGCGCCCTGTTCTTCGGGCGGCTGTCCGACAAGTGGGGTAGGCGCAACCTCTTCATGATCACGCTTGGCGTGTATCTGTTCGGCGGCCTGATGAGCGGTCTCACGTTCGGTCACTCAGAGGTGTGGGTGTACTGGCTCTGGGTTTCACGTTTCGTCGCCGGAATGGGTATCGGCGGCGAGTACGCCGCCATCAACTCGGCCATAGACGAGCTGATCCCTGCCAAGTACAGGGGCCGGGTGGACATCGCAGTCAACGGCACATACTGGGGCGGGGCGCTCCTCGGGACGGTGCTGACCTTGCTCGTCGTCAACCACCTGTCGGTCAGCTACTCGTGGCGGGTCGCGTTTCTGTTCGGACCCCTGCTTGGCGTGGTCATCTTGTTCGTACGCAAGAACCTTCCTGAAAGTCCCCGCTGGCTACTAATGCACGGTCGCGAAAAAGAAGCGAATGCGGCTGTCGATCAGATCGAATCCGCCACCAAGGAGTCTCGAGCAGAGCTTGGAGAAGTCGACGAATCCAAGGCAATCGAGATCACGCCGGCCACCAATATCGGGTTTGTAGCGTTGGCACGGACACTGTTCGCCAAGTACCCGCGTCGCTCGATCCTTGGTGCGAGCCTGATGATCACGCAGTCGTTCCTTTACAACGCGATCTTTTTCACTTATGCCCTCGTGCTCACCAAGATCTACCACGTTGCCAGCAAGGACACTGCTTACTACTTCATCTTCTTCGCTCTCGGGAACCTGATCGGTCCACTGACGATCGGTCACCTCTTCGACACGATCGGTCGGCGACGGATGATCGCCGGGACTTACATATTGTCCGGTGCTCTATTGGCAGTGAGTGCATTCTTGTTTAACGCCGGGGCTCTGGATGCCGTCACTCAAACCGTGTGCTGGTGTGTGATCTTCTTCTTCGCTTCCGCGGGCGCCAGTTCGGCCTATCTGACGGTCAGCGAGATCTTCCCCGTCGAAGTGAGAGCCAAAGCGATCGCGGTGTTCTTCGCCATTGCGCAGAGTTTCGGCGCGATGGGGCCCTGGCTCTACGGAATGCTGATCGGTACAGGAACGGACCACTTCAAGCTGTTCATCGGTTACCTCATTGGCGCGGGGGTGATGATTTTCGGCGGCCTCATCGAGACTTTCCTCGGAGTGGCGGCGGAGGGAAAGTCCCTTGAAGACATCGCCAGTCCCTTGTCGTCTGTCGCGTCTGCTTCGCCACACTTGTCCAACGTGACCGGCGCTTCCCGGCGACCGGCAGCCCGCGCCACCACTGGAAACTGAGGTCCCAAGGCCGCATCGAAGTCGCCGCCCGTAGTCTCAACCGGTGTGTTGTTCAAGGAGAAGAAGTATCCCGGGACCCGACGGGTCCCGGGAGAGAACTCGTGAGATTAGGACGCTGAAGAGACCGGAGTGGAGGCCGGAATCGTCTCCACCTTGAGTCTCTGGCCCTTGGAGGAGGCGATCGTGTACACGGTCGCTCCGATGGGAGCACACACGTAGGAGATCGCCGCCGGCTGAATGTGGAACGGATTCGCGTGGTTGGCGAAGATCGTCTGCTTGTGTGACGTCGTGTTGGTCACGCTGAAGTTGTAGTTAGAACTCGAGCATGTGCCTTTCACCTGCACGAGTTTAAGAGTCGACTGGCTCCAGCTCACCGAGTGGCCGCTTCCGGAAAGATTGACGTTCGGCGGCGTTGTTATTACCCCAACGCTCGAGCTTGCCGCATCCGCGGATCCCGCAAGGAGTCCTGCGGACACAGGCAGGATAAGGACCGACACAATGGTCAGTCGTCTGAACATCTTGCGCATGGTTCCCCTCTTCAATTGATTGGCTGATTGGCCAAGTGTGGAGACAGATCAATTCTCCTGACCCAGTGGAAGGTCCGAGTCAGAGGGAATCGCAACGCTGTACCAACTAAGCCTCGCGAACTGGCTGCAGTGGGTCAAGCATCTTGACTCACGAGGACGGTGCTGTCCGCATGCAGTTTCGACCAACTTGTCAGTGGCTACAAGCAAAATGACAGCAACGCTCCCCTTATTGACCGTGAGGATGCTCTGACAGTCGACAAAAGGCCCGGCTATGGGGATCCCGCTGGGTTATTGCTGGGAGTGTTTGCCGGACACCTGTTGTGCTTAAGGGAATCTCCGGATACCTGACTGCTTGTGGGCCGATCAGGGCGACGCGGCATGTCAGCTGAGCACCGCCTCGAAAGCCGTTTCGAGGTCGGGGTGCAGAAACTGGTGGTCATGCTCAAGGAGCTTGGCGGGTAGGACGCGTTGGCTGGCGAGGATCATCTCGTCCGCCATTTGGCTGCCGAACGCCAAGCGGATAGCCGGCCTGGGCACGACGAAGAGTGCGGGCCGGTGCAATGCGTGCCCCAACGCTTTTGTGAAGGCGGCGTTCGTGACCGGATGAGGGCTTGTCGCGTTTACCGGGCCGCCCAGTGTGGGATCGTCGATCGCGTAGAGGATCACTGCGATCTCATCGTCGAGCGAGATCCAGCTGACGTATTGCCGTCCATCTCCGAGCCGCCCGCCCAGTCCGGTTCGAAACAGCGTTAGTTGGCGCGCCAAGGCGCCTCCATGGGCTGCGAGCACGATCCCCGAACGCAGTTCCACGACCCGGATGCCCGCCTCACGCGCCGGATCGGCGGCTTGTTCCCATCCCTTGCACAGATCGGCGAGAAAACCGGTGCCCAGATGACTCTCTTCGGTGAGCGCTTCGTCGGATCGGTTGCCATAGATGCCTATCGCCGATGCGCAGACCATCACATTGGGCATCGGATCGAGTAGCGCTATCGCTTCTGCAAGCAGACGAGTGGAGAGGATCCTGCTGTCCGCGATGACCTTTTTGCGGGCGGGACTCCATCTGCTGTCGCCGATTCCTGCTCCAGCCAGATGAACGACCGCATCGAACGGACCTCCATCGGCGAGCTGCTCCCGATCCATTTCTCCGGCTTCGGGGTTCCAGCGGATCGATCGGGCTTTGTTCGAGAAAGCCTGCGTACTGGATCCGGCGCGTTCGAGGGTGGCGACTCTGTGACCTGATCCATTCATCTCCGACACGAGTGCTGAGCCGACCAATCCGTGTGCTCCACTGATCAGCACGTTCATCTGCCGGACGCCTTCACGCTCAGCGTCTCTGCACCAGCCTGGCGGTTAGAACCTTCTGAGACACGGGACGCAGGTCATGGGCGAGTCCGAGCAAAGCCATGGCGCGGAGTCCGTACCAGGTGCAGTCGACCTCCCACCACCTGTGTCCCTGTCGCACCGAAGGGGGGTAGTGGTGATGATTGTTGTGCCAGCCTTCTCCGAGAGTGAGAAGCGCCACAGGCCAACAGTTGCGGCTGGTGTCGGGCGTTTCGTAGCGACGCCGACCTACCAGGTGCGCGACCGAGTTGACCGCGAACGTCGCGTGCCAAAGTGCAACGGTCGAAATCGCGAAGGCGACGAAACCGGCCCAGCCGAAGAACACGACACAAAGGATCCCTAGCACCCATGGGCCCAGCGCCTGCAGGCGGTCGACTGCCACCAGCTCGGGAAAGCGGGCGAAGTCAGAAACGGCCTCGATGTCGGTTTCCTTGTACTTGCGGGACAGGACCCAACCAACGTGGCTCCACCACACCCCATCTATCGGGGAGTGGACGTCGCGCTCGGTGTCCGGGGCACGGTGGTGACGGCGATGGTGTCCCGACCACCACAGGGGCCCCTTCTGCGCCGCGGTGATTCCTCCGATCGCCATGACGAATTGAGGGACCCGTGAAAGCCGGTAGCTGCGGTGCGAGAAGTAGCGGTGGTAGCCCGCAGTTATAAAGAACATCCTCACCACGTAGAGAGCGACTACCAGGACGATGTCGCTGAGACTGAACCCGGTGAAGAATATGAGAAGAGGAGCGAGGTGAAGGGCAATAAAAGGAACTGCGGACAGCCAGTCGGTCCCGTGCTCAACCCGCTTTGGTGGTTCGAGGGTGGCTTCTTTCGGCAAGGCATTTACAAGGGTCATCGATGAGGCTCATTTTTCAACGGTTTCGCTCCCGGTTTGGTACACGGCGTCTAAACGTCACTGATCCGTTTGCTCTGCGAAACCAGTTTCGTGGCCCGCATCCTAGGGGACCCACATTCTCAGAGCAGGGTCTTTCCTGCCAATCGCCATGAGCCTTCTAAACCGTTTTCACCACTGGACAAGCTTTTTCGGGTCTGGAGGCCTGCCGTCCCTCGAAGGGAGGTCGATCCGGTCGGGTTTGAGTCACTCAGAATGGTCCAGAAAGCCCTTCGGACCTCAGCCTCTTTTCTTTGATGTAATGCGGTTGACCGAGGACGAGGCTCTGGTTGCGGCCTTCTCGGATTGGTGCAGACGCAGGCGGGCCGCCTCGAGCTCCTTTTGGGCAGCGATCCTGCCTGACTCGGCTTTGCGTCGGGCCTCCCGTAGCTTCGACAATTGCTTGTCCAGTTCGGCGACCCGCTCGCCGAGCCGTCCGCATTCGTCATCGGCTCTGTCGAGGGCGGATTCCTTCGACCGAACATCTCGTTCCAAAGCCACCTTGGTCGCCTCAGCTTCCTTAAGAACCCGGCGTGCATTGTCCAGGGAAGACGTATCCGCCTCGGAGGCGGTGACGGTCGCTTTGTTAGGAGCCTTTTGCGTACCTCGCTTGGCGTCTTTGTCCACGACCGCCCGAGCAGGCAGATCGGATGGGCCGAAGTCACCGAATCCGGAGTACTGGAGGGCGGCGGTGAGCCGGCCACCCTTCACCTCCTCTGCTGCATCCGAGTCGGCAACTGCCGCGTCGAGCGTACGGGTCAGGTCCTGCAGTGCGCTGTCGTTTGCGGGTTGACCGTACGACGAGGCGATCCGCTTTGCGTCCCTTGCGAGCTCAGAAATCAGGCTCTGACGCTGCCGCGACAGGTCCTTCAGCTCATCGCCGGCGAGGTTCCTCTGAGCGGTTCGCATGGTCTCACCCAGGTCGATCAGGCGCTGCATCCCCTCCGTCTGCTGGCGAGAAAGCGCATTGACGAGCCATGCGCCAACGGTCGGGCGCCGAAGCCTTTTTACGAGGTCGGCGAGATCTTTATCGCCGGACTTTCGAGCGTCGGTGGCCAGCGCGTCACGCCTAGATGTGAACTCGCTCGGAGGCAGGCCGTACAGCTCGTCGGCGGCTTCGTTGAAATCCATGGGATCAATATCGCCCAAGGCGAGCTCCTCCGAGTCGGTCTTCCTTCAAAGGCCTTGACAGGGAACATGTGTCCGTCAAAAATGAATGAACATTCGTTTTTTATGGAGCGACGATGGAATCTGGCAGACCCAGCAGAACTGCGGCTCAGAACGCCCTTTTTCGGGCCCTGGATGCCCGGCATCCCCTCGCTGAAAGGGTTGCCGACGATCGCTATGCGGAGCGATTCCTGCCGACGGAGTTCCGGGCGCTCGCTCGGGCCGGACGTGTCGGGTTGCTCAGGGTTGCGCTCGAGCGATACATCGATCGTCGTTGGCCCTGCGTGCGCGGGGGCGTGGTCGCTCGGACGCGGGTGATCGATGATGAGGTTGCGAGCTCCGCAGCCGGCGTGGAACAGGTGCTGATCCTCGGCGCCGGATTCGATTCCCGCGCGTACCGGATCGGCGCGCTGGACGATCTGCCGGTCTTCGAGGTTGACCATCCGGACACCCAACGAATGAAGCGCCTCGCTCTCGCTCATGTGCAAGCGCATCGGACCGTCAGCATGGTTCCCGTCGTTTTCGGCCGCGACGAGCTCGATAGCCGTTTGGAGGTCGCTGGGTTTTCAGCAGGCCTGAAGACCCTCGTGCTGTGGGAAGGAGTGACGAATTATCTCGACAGCAAGGCGGTCGACACCACGATGCGCCTCGTTGTCCAATTTCAGGCACCGGGTTCCCCGTTCCTGTTCACCTATGTACACAAAGGCGTCATCGACGGGTCCGTTGAGTTTGACGGGGCTCGTACGACCGTCAAGGCCGTAAAGAATGTGGGAGAACCGTTCACGTTTGGATTCGATCCTGGGGAGGTCGGCGAGTATTTGTCCCAACACGGGTTCACGCTGAGATGGGACACCACCGTGCGGCAGGCCGGAGCGAAGGTGTGGCCTGACGAAGGGGACCTTCCCGACTACTACCACGTGGTCAAGGCGACAAAGGATTGATCCATGCCGAAGGTCACTGAAGAACATCTGTCAGCGAGACGCCAGCAGATCATGGATGCAGCCGTCGAGTGTTTCTCACGCGAAGGATTTCACCGCACGACGATGCAGAACATCATCACGGAGACCGGGATGAGCGCCGGATCCATCTACCGATACTTCGCATCCAAGGAAGACATTGTCGCCGCGATTGCCAACGATCATCATGCTCCCGAGGCTTCTGTTCTCGAAAGGATCGAGGAGTTCGAAGATCCGCGTGAAGCCCTGATTCAACTCGCCCGGGCCTCCCTCGGTCGGCTCAACGATCCGGCGGAGCGTCGCTGGAGGAGGGTGACGGTTCAGCTCTGGGCCGAGGCCCTGCGGAATCCACGGATTATGGAGGTGGTGCGGTCGGGTCTCGATGCTCCGATCGACCAGCTGACCTCCTTGTTCGAAAAAGCTCAACAAGCCGGGTACCTGGCGGCTCCCATCGACCCTGGTGGAGCGGCGCGCGTATGCGCCTCTCTCTTCCAGGGGCTGGTCGTTCAGCAGACTTGGGATCCGCTGCTCGACGTCGAGCCCTATATGGGAGCCGTCTCGACTCTCATCGAGCAGCTGATGCCTGCTCGCCGATAGGCAGGACACCCAATGACGGTGGTCTCGTTCCGATCGAGATGACGTCTTTGAACGCCAGTCCGTATTGACTGTCGTCCCCCCAAGTTCGGAGCTGCTGATCGACAACGAGCCCTTCATCCGCGGCGAGCGATCGGAAGAGTTCCGCAGACATCGCCGTTCGTTGCCCTCGATCGTGCCAGGTTCCTTCTGCAAGCATGCGCATAAGGTCTCGTCCTCGCTCGCTGGGAAGGCGGTTGAGGGCACGGATGAGTGTCCAATTCGGCCAGCCAGGATGATGGATCACGAACCGGCCGCCGGGAGCCAGAACCCGAGTCATGTCCTTCAGGTAAGTCCTGATGTCGTCAGGCTCGATGTGTACGAAGGCGGCGAAGGACCACACCAGGTCGACAGATTCACTGGGTACGGGCAGGGACCGACCGTCGTTACAGATGAAATCGATCTCGGGATTTTGCGGCTCAAATCGTTTGCGGCACATTTCGATGCAGCTCGGGCACAGGTCGACCACCGTGAGCTTTTTGGACCTTCCGATCATGAACTCGGTCCATCTGCCGTGCCCGGGAGCGATCTCGAGCACGCGGATGTCTGCACTTAAAAACGGGTCCAGAAAGGTCTTTACGACGGATGCCTTCCAGTTTGCGTATGGCTGACGACACGATCGGGCGTGGAACGTCCAGCCGTCACCCCTTCGGATCCAGGAATCGGGATTGTCCCAGGCACGCAGGTTCCACTCGATCGAGCCCATTTACAATTTGGGAGGTGTGCCAGGTTCGCTCATCGGGTCCCGACGTTTTTTTCCTACCAGCCGATATGTAAAACCCGTTGGCGGATTGAATGACGCAAAATTGATGAGTGCGCGCTCCTCGTTATAAGGCATCTCATCAGACTCTGTGCGGTCCCTGATCATCTGATTCCTGAACTCGCTCATACGCCTGGAGAAGATCGGATCCCTGGGCGAGGAGGGTGGAGCACGCTAATGACAATTGCTCCTGGCTTTCTCCATCTGATTTGGCGAGGCGCCGAAAGGCAAAGCCGGCGTTCCTGAAGACTTGAAGGGCTGCACCTAGATCTGGGTCGAACGTCGGATCCCCTTGAGCCTCGCTGATCCATCGAGTCGTTGTACTAACTAACTGGTTGGCGGCGCTTCGGCCCTCTTTGAACGCGCGGTTCTCCAATGCGACCTGCAGAGTTCGAACGAGGTGTTGCACGTCTGCCAAGCCTTTCCCCAGCTCGTCGAAACCTTCGCTCATCAGGAACTGTTTACCCTAGGTTCACCATTAGTTCCCGATTCGATTACCCGGAGATCACCTTTCTGTCACGTAACCCTGCCAGGCTGACCGCCGTCGGAAGGGATCCTCAGGAGGGAACGTGAGCTCTTCGCTGCCGGAGGTGGGGCCGGCTTCTGATGGCCAGGTGACCGGGGCACCCACCGTCAGTGATCTGCTCAACGATGCCCCCCGGAGCCGTTTCCACAGTCGGGCGGTGGTCATCTCCGGAATGGGGTTCTTCACTGACGCTTACGACCTCTTCGTGATCAGCACGGTGGCGACACTGGTAAAGACGCAGTGGCACCTGTCTACGACGGAGACCAGCTGGGTGACCGGGGCAGCGATCTTGGGTGCATTTCTGGGAGCGGTGATTTTCGGTCGGATCGCCGATGTATTGGGCCGTAAGAGCGTCTACGCAGCGGTGGCGGTGGTAATGATCATTGGAGCCGTCACTTCGGCCTTTGCAACCGGGTTTCTTTGGTTGGTGCTTGCCAGGCTCCTGCTCGGTCTCGGGATCGGCGGGGATTACCCGGTTTCCGCGGTGCTTATGAGCGAGTACTCGAACCGTGAAGATCGCGGGCGGCTCGTCGGGCTCGTGTTCTCGATGCAGGCCCTCGGTCTCATAGTGGGTCCGATCGTCGGCTTGTGCCTGCTGGGCTCCGGGGTGAGTCATGACCTCACATGGAGGCTCATGCTCGGACTCGGAGCACTACCGGCCGCGGGCGTGGTGTATCTCCGAATGAAGATGCCAGAGTCGCCGCGGTTCCAGGCGCGAGTGCGAGGCAACAGTCAGAAAGCGGTGCACCAACTCGCCTCGTTTTCCGACGGGGTCGTCAAAGACGGATCAGCAGCCGACGAGGGCCTCCGTCGTATGGGTTTGAGGACCTTCCTTACGAATCCCCGGATGCTCCTTCTCCTCCTTGGGACCGCTGGAGCGTGGTTCCTCTTCGACTATGCGTATTACGGGAACACATTGTCGCTCCCGGCGATCCTGAAGAGCGTTTCACCGCACGCGAGCCTCATCATCCAGCTCTGCTGGTCGCTTGGAATCTTCGTCGTGTTCGCCGCGCCTGGGTATCTACTTGCGGTCACCAAGATGGACAGGATCGGCCACAAGAGACTGCAGTTGATCGGGTTCGCGGTCATTGCAGGTGCGTTTCTAGTCCTTAGCGCCGTACCGTTCCTGACGAGCCATGTGGCCCCTTTCCTTCTTATCTTCGGGCTCAGCTATTTCTTCGTCGAGTTCGGACCGAATACGACGACATTCGTGCTGCCGTCGGAAGTCTTCCCTGTAAGCATGAGAACCACAGGGCATGGCCTTGCGGCGGGGATAGGGAAACTCGGCGCGTTCATCGGTGTCTTTCTGGTTCCGACCCTCCAAAGACACATCGGCCTTAGAGGGATGATCGGCGTAGCTGCGGCATTTGCAGCTTTCGGATTTCTTCTTACACTTGTCCTTCCTGAACCTGCACGCCGGAACCTGGAAGAAGTCTCCGGGGAGGACGATCCACATGTATCCGTTGCCCGGTCGACGGCAGGTGTAAGAGCAGTGGACTTAGGAGTTGCGGTCCCCGGACGAATCGGAGTCAGTCGCGAATCGGTGTAGGTGTGTTTGCCCCTCAGTCGGTTACGGCGTTTGCATCGCCGGCCACCACAGCACTTACGCCTTCGATCTCCGACAGTTCGGCCGCAAGCTCATTGACCAGACCCTTGCCGTGGATGTGCATTGTGACCTCGACGAGGGCAGTGTGCTCCTTGCCACCGCCGGGGGTGGCGATCGGCTCCGTCGAAACGTCTTCGATGGCAAAGCCCCGGCCGGTCGCGGTCTGAAGTAGCTGCCGCAGGATTCCCTTACCGTCGGGATATCGAACCCTGATCACCGACGTGGCCGTAGAGGATCGGGGAAGTCGCCTGGTTATCTCTGCAAATCCGATGGCTACCACGAAGTAGATGGCCGTGGTTACGACCGCGAGGATTGGTAGCCCGGCGCCCGCGCAAGCCCCTACCGCTGCGGTCAGCCAGATGGATGCCGCAGTCGTAAGGCCACGGACCGAGTCACGCCTTACGAAAATTAGCCCGGCGCCGAGGAACCCGACGCCCGTGACTATCTGAGCGGCGACTCGAGAGGGGTCCAAGACGACACGGCCGGGCTCGAGGACGTCATTGAACCCGTACTTGCTGATGAGCATGAAAAGGGCTGCACCCACGCCGACCAGCGTGTGGGTTCTGAGCCCAGCGCTCTTCTGACGTATCTCGCGTTCGATCCCGATGAGAGCAGACAGAAGGAGCGCCAGGCCAAGTTCACCTATCTGCTTCCACCCTTCGCCAGCGAGGCTGGTCGCCACGAAATGAGGCGGTACCAAGGAGACCATCCGTCCAAGGGTAACGGCGTGAGGTTGGCGGCATCCTCGAAACCGTCACCCCTCTTACGAAAACGCCGGTCGTGTCCCTCGGGTGAGCAACACTGGATCCGTGACGACAGGGGAAGAGTTGGACGCCGATCACCTCATCGCGCGAGGCCTCCGGGACCGTTCGACAACCAGCCTCGACGATCTTCGTGAGCTGGTCCGATACATAATTTCGCTCGGGGCAACTGCACCCGAGGTGCTCGAGTCGACCAACCTAGGTGAGCTCGCGCTCGATCTGATCCTAAGGCCGCGGGGGAGGGAGGCTCTGCTGGATTCTACGAATCGGTCAGGTGCGAACGTGGCGAATGTCGAGCGTTTGATGACGATCGCAGGGCTTCCTTCTACGCCCGAGTCCCTTCTCACAACGAACGAAGTGGGGGCGGTTGAGCTGCTGACCGCGACAATACCGGGTCTTCTGGGCGACGAAGCCGCGACGCAGATAGCCCGTGTTGCGGGAAACGGCATGACCCGGCTGGCAGAAACTCTTGTTGCAGCGTTCCGTCTCCAGGTCCAGTTGCCACATCGCGACGCCGGAACACCATATGCAGAAATTGTCAGGCAGTACGCGGACATTGCCGATACATCCTTACCCGCTTTGATGCAAGCGCTAGAGGCAATCCTTCGGCGACAGATCGTCGCCGTAACCGAGCGAGTGTGGTCAACCGACGAAGAGCGATCCGCCGTCACGATGCTTCGCACGGTCGGCTTCGTCGATCTCGTCGGGTTCACCGCGACAACGAGCAACCTGTCCGTCCGGCAACTGACCACAGTGCTGATGGAATTCGACCAGTGGACCGCCGATGTCATAACCAAGGCCCGCGGGCTGATCATCAAAACGATCGGCGACGAAGTGATGTTCGTGACCGAGGACGCGACCGATGCGTGCCGGATTGCTTCGAATCTTGTCGAGGCGAGGGATGGCCGCCTTCCCCCTGTGCGGGTCGGCCTGGCTACCGGTGAGGTGATCTCGGTGTTCGGCGATGTCTACGGGCCTGACGTCAACCTCGCATCAAGGCTGGTGAGCTCCGCAGAACCCGCCACAGCCGTGGTCTCGGAGCGGACCCGGAGAAGTGTCGACGACGGCATTGCATTTGAGCAACTCGAGACTCTCACCCTGAAGGGATTTCAGGAGCCGATAACTGCATTCAAGCTTCTGTGACGTTCGGCCCTGGCCGAGGGTCGATCGTGTCCGCAGCGGCGGTTCAGCGACGCTGACGGGTTTTACCCACGGAGATTTGTATCGGACGATTTATTCGTGAGAGGCGCTCGTTTAGACGAACTGGCAAGTCTCAAGGTGATCGCCGAACCTGCCGAACTCACTCCAGAGGAGGGCCAATGCGGTCATGAGCGAAGAAGATCCGATCCAGCCTCCCGCGCTCGGGATGGAACCACCTCTGGCGGTGCCCGCTCCAACGCCCCCACCGCCGGCCTCTCCTCCTGTCGGGTCATCGACGGCGAACTACGGAATTGGACCTACGTTCATCGCACAATCCGGTTCGCAGAAAGAGAGAACACCTAACAAGACGATCCCCGTCACTCTCGCCCTCGTACTCTTGATTGGAGTAGCTGTAGGGGTCTTCTTCGGCGTGTCTTCGCCGAAATCGCCGTCACCGAACAGAGCGCGGCTCGTGATAGCAGCAACGCGGATGACCTCACTTCGGATCCTCGGGGGACCTGTTGTTGCTGACGGTCGCCTGCTGGTCATCGATATCAAGCCTGATCACTTGTTGGAACTATCGTCGATTGATCCCGTCACCGAAGACGTGCTGTGGAAATTGCCGTATTCACAATCCATGACGACACCCGGTCAAGCCTTCGATCCCTCGGTCTTCGGGAACATCGTCGTAGACATGCAGTCGGTTGGGAAGAACAGCCCATTCGTCAATCTCCTGGGAGTGAATATTGCGACGGGCCACGTTGTGTGGACGTTCGACGGAAACGGTGCCGTGGGCGACTCACCCACTCCGTGCGGTCAACATGCCTTCTGTCTGTCCTGGCAGACAGTCGAATCTAACGATCTGATTCAAGTCAGCACAACGAACGGAGATGTGATCCGAACCGACCCGAACGTCGAGCGGAACCTCGGTGCCCTGGTCTACCAAACATGGGCTCAGGGGACGACGACGCTGGTCCAAATAGGCAGTAAAGGCCAGGTGCTCTGGACAAGGCCGGCAGCTTCAATTTTTGGATCGACGAGTGACAACGCTAACGAGGGCTGGAATATTGACCGGTTCGGTGGACTTGATGTCGGGAGCCTCAGTCCAAGTTTGGAAGGTGACACCTGGGACGCTGGTCTAGCGACGACCTCGGGGTTCTCCATTGCCACGGGAAAGACAAAGTGGACCGACCCGGGTCTGTACAACTGCGAAGGGACGCTCGAGATCTTTTCCTCGCCTGTCATCTGTGACTTCTCGGGAATTGTGAAAGGGACTTCCGCTAGTGACTTCTCTGGACTGACCTTGAAGATCGAGGGCTTCGATGTCACCACGGGAAAGATCAAATGGAGTGTGCCCGTCCAGAACGCCGAAGCGATGATGGACGGAAACATCCCCTTCGTCGACGCTGATCACGTCGTAGTCGAGACGGCCGGCTCCTACCAGCTGCTCGATCTGACCACTGGGAAGGTCACACACATAGGTACGCAGGTCTACTGGTGCGCCAGCATTCCGGACGAAAAAGTCACAGCCCCGAGTGGGAGTGGTTATGCCAACTACCGCGCCGGTACGAATCAATACTTCGGCTGCAATGCGGCAGGCAAACGTCAGACGATCTTCCCGCCGTCTCAGCCCTCGATCGTTGGTATCAAACTCGGCGGCAGATTCTTCTGGCCGAGCACCGACGGTCTGAAGGCTGAGACGGCGCTTGGATCGTCTACATCAAAATAATTAGTTGGACCTCGCCCACTTGACCTTGAACTTGGTCCCACCATCCGAAAGAGCGCCAGGTGCGGCCATGGTCCGGTTGCTCGAGTCGACCATGGTGATCTCGTAACCGTTCGGAGCTTCGGTTATCGGTCCGGACGAACCCTCGTAGGTGGTTGCCGCGTCCGTCGTTTTCCACTTGTTGAAGTCGACGAGGTTGTAGACGCTGCTACCGGACTTGCAGCACGGTGCCTCAGCGATCCACTCGGCGCTCTCGTTCTCACACGTCGATGCGCCACATGGCTGAGATGTCGAGAAACTGTCAGACGAGTGGGTCGAGTCCGTAACGGACATGGCGTATTTGTTGCCCGAGTAGGTGACACTCGCCGATATCGAATCGCCAGGATTCACGTCGTTCTCGATCTGCACAGCGTTACCGGGGTAGGTCTCCCACCAGTCTGCATAGAGTAGTGACCCATTGTCGCATTCAATGATGGTCCCGTCCTGCTGAACGGTGGGATCGGCGTTGGAGATCCCATCGATGCCGACCCAGAACGCCGCAAGGGAGATCCCTGAGCCGCAAGTTACGGCTTTCGGCTCCACCCACGAACTGCTCACCGCACTGAATGCGTTCTTGGTGCTGCTGTAGTCGGCGTATCCCGACCAGTTGCCACTTGAGAGCGAGGTAATCCCGTTCGTGACGTGACCGGTGTCTGTGCCGATGCGGTGCATCGGGTCAGATACGTTGATGTGGCTCAAGTAGTCCTTCGCGACCGCGACCATCTGAGCGCGGCTCGGAGACTTCGAGGTTGCCTGGCCGGATCCCGCAGCTGCTGGGATGGCTGCCACCAAGGCCGTGGCCGATAACAGGATCGTCGCTCCTAAAGTGATCGCGGACAGCTTCAAACGTTTACGCATACTTGCCCCTCCGGTTTCTGATAGCCCCTTTAAATATCTGCCCCTGCTGCCGGGACTATATCGATGGTGCGGTCGACGTGCGTTGATGTGACACAGAACTCGGTGACACACACCTCGGGGGGCCATGCCATGCGAACCATGAACTCACGTACCGTCGGTAGCGGTTCCACCCTTCAGTCTCATCCACCGCCGGGGACATGCGCTGCCTGTTTGCCAGGACCGCTTCGAGGCCGGGCGGTGCCTCCGAGAATGACGCGGTGGTCATTTGGCAGACCCTCCTGGCGGAATTATTCCGCCAAGGTCAAAAGTCCCAGGTGGGCCGGCTCGATCCGCGCGGCACCAACGGAGGGTCCGGCCATCTCGGTGGGGTCAAGGAAAAATCCACCGGTGGTGCCAGTACGTGTACATCGCCCAGTGGGCTACGTGCGTCATAAGCCCGAGGTTCGTGTAGCGAATGCTCCTCGGTGCTCCCGGCATCTGAAGGGTCGACAAGGCCGAGCGACAGGTACCACATGGCGGTACGGGTCAGGCTCACGTTGACCGACCAACTTCCTCCTTCGATTGCCTGTCTGCGGATGGCTGCGGTGGCACCAATCGCACCCATGTACCCAGTTATGAAGTCATTGATGAGGCCCGTAACCGGCAGCCTCGGAAGGTCGGGCGTGCCTTCGAGTGTCATCAACCCAGCTGCGGCAGACCCGTTCATGTCGAAGCCTCCACGCGCGGCCCAAGGTCCGCCGTGTCCGTAGCAGGTTACTGAGACGGAGATGATTCCCGGGTATCTGCTCGCAAGCAGATCGGTGCTCAGGCCCAGCGCCTCCAGCTTTCCGTGCCTGTGGTTGTTGACGACTACATCCGTACTCACGAGCAGCTCATCGGCACGGGTTCTACCGCTATCAGTGGTCAGATCGATGTACGCGCTGCGGGATCCGAGATTCGCTTCGCAGTAAATGAAATCGTGCTCGTAGTCGTTCGGGCGCGTCGCGCAGAGAACCTGGGCGCCCTGTTCGGCGAGAGTTCGGCCGACTGTCGGCCCAGCAACGGCATGAGTGAACGACAGCACACGGATCCCGTCCAGTGGCCTTTGCGGTTCGGCAGAAAGCGGTCGCGGTGGAGCGTCACCGATCTTTTCCATCGTGATGACGGGTTGCTGTGCCAGCCAGCGACCCTGAGGGTGTGTTTCCCACTCTTCTGGGGTGCGAACGATGCATATCGGAAGAGATTCGCTGTTTGCAGCATCTTCTAGGGGCGCGGCGTCCCACTTACCGGCAGCTTCCGATACGCGACCGCGGTCCGGCGGAACATCCAGAAAGCGGCACCACTTCGCGACCTGGTGCGGGTATACCGCGGAGATCATCACTGTTCTTCCGTCGTTTGTGCGATAGGTGTCGAGCAAGAAGGGGTTGTCGATTATCAAAGGATGCGGTGCCATTTCGCCGTTCAGCGTGGGGTGCCAAAACGCGTGCGGAGTTATTCCGTGCACCGCCTGCCTCAGATCAAGTGCGAGATCTTGGCTCTGGCCGGTCCGGAGCTTCCACAAGGCAACTGCAGCCACCGCACATCCCATGATGGGAAGCCCGATACAGGATCCGAGCCGGAGGTGGCTCGTGAGGATCGGGTCGGTGCCGGCAAAACTGACCGCGCCGCCTGTGTCGCCAGTGGACAATCCGACGTCAGCGAGGAGTCGGCCAAGGTGCTCACCGGGATTGAACGGATACGCCTCCGCATGAGTCCTTGCACTGGCAGTCGCCAAACTGTCATTCATGGCCATTTCCTCTCGAACGCGAACGCTGATCGCATAGCCTAATGCGAACAATGTTCGCGTGTCGAGTAGCCTTTGGTTTCATGGTCACCAGGCCCGACGCGGACGTAGCGGGCACCCCTGCATGGTGGTTGGAACGAGGTCAACGCTCGGTCCAGCGTCGCAATCGCAAAGACGGCCTCACCGTCGAACGGATCATCGAACAGGCTCTCGCCGTTGTCGAGGCCGAAGGAGCGGAACGACTCACCATCCGGCGGTTGGCGGAAGTGCTTGGAACCGGCCCCGCGTCCCTTTACCGGCACGTCGCGACGCGCGAGGAGATCATCGCTCTCGTCGTCGATCGCTTCCTCGAGCCACTCGGGACTCAAGAGCCCCCGCCAGGTCTTGCATGGCAGGAACGGGCTCGGTGGCTTGCGGTCAAGTTCAGGGAACACTTGCTCGATCACACCAATGTCGTTCCTCTGATGGTCGAAGCGCAGATGCTCGGTCCCAATTCGATGGCGGGCCGTCAAAGGGTTCTGCGCGGCTTTCTCAAGGCAGGGCTCGACGCTGAGTCGGCCATTCGGGCGTACCTAGCGATCGTCCACTTCACAGTTGCGAGCGTTCAGCTGGAGATCCAGCGCCGAAACGGAACCGCTGCGGATCGAAAGGCGCTGCAGAGACTCTTTGCAAGCCAGGATCCAGATCGTTATCCCGACGTTGTTGCTAACGCAGAGCTCCTTGCCGGTGAGGACAGCGATCTGGAATTCAGATTTGCACTGAACGCACTTCTTCAAGGGATCGACAACCTCAGGAAGTGAGTTGAAAAGCACTAGCACCCTCCCGGAGCATGTCCAGTTACCCGTAGTATCCGGGCCAATGAACGCGTCGAGCGATGACCGATGGTCCCGGTGGGTCCAACGAGGAACCGAACGCCTGCGGAGTGTGGCCGGCCGCGCCGAGCGGGATCGGTTGCGCCATGAGCTCCGTGTACGGGCGGTCCACCGGCTCGGTGGAGTACTGCCTCAGCGAGGACTGACGTACGAAGAGCTGGTCGAGTTGTTGTACCCGGTATTGGACGATCCCAACTTTCGTCGGCTGATCGATAAAGCAGGTGAAGGGGAACTTACGAGCCCTTCAACGATTCGCAGAATGCTGGGGGCGATTGAATATCAGCTTGCGCCTTCGCGATTCTCAATCCAACTGACCAACGATGACGCAAGGCTGGTCAAAGTCGATGACGTAGATCTGCTTTGCGATCTCGCAGATCGATCTGTCTCATTGCAACTTCAGCTCGGTGTCTACGAGCCCCATATCACAGCGTTGTTCAAGCGGATCTGCACACCGGGAATGACGGTCGTGGACGTGGGAGCAAATGTTGGTTACTACGCCTTATTGGCTTCGGATCTCGTAGGCCCCGAGGGACGCGTCATCGCGGTCGAACCCAGCTCAGAAAACTGTCGGCTCCTGTTGACCTCGATGCGCCTCAACCAACGGACCAATATCGTCCTGTTTCCGGTGGCTTGCGACGCCAACCCGGGCTGGGCTTATTACTCGAAACACATCGGATCCAACGGCGGCTTCGTCGACAATGATGATCTGTTGTCGCATCCCGGTGTTGTGGTGCCGACGTTCCGACTCGAGGACTTGGTCGACGGACCGATTGATCTACTCAAGCTAGATGTGGAAGGCGCTGAAGACCGAGTTGTGGCCGGCGCCCACAAACTGATCGAGGAATGCCGACCCATAGTCATCACAGAGCTCAGTCAAGAGATGTTGCGGAGAAACTCGAAAACAACCGCCTTCTCTTACCTAGGGTATTTCGAGCAGCTTGGGTATCGTCTTGCCGTAATTGATCGCTCGAGCGAAGAGTTGAAGCGATACGACTCCCGCCAAGAACTGTTGGACGGCTGGAACGATCTATACCAGATCGAGGATCTGCTGCTGACTCCAGAGGAGGCAGAAGTTTCGAACTCTTAGCGCTGCGTCGTTCGATTGATCTGGCTGATTGCGGGGTGAAGTCAACGCCAACGACACATGGAGTCGTCGGTCACTGGTCGATGAAATCGTCGCGGTTCAATGCGTAATACGCCAGAGGAAGGTCGTAGTGAGTGACGTCTTTCTCGTATGAGAAGCCGAGACGCTTCAGGATTCGCCACGACGGTTCGTTTTCAGGAAATACCACGGCAAAGATCCTCGACAGGTTTGCTTGCTTTAGCCCGTAGCGAACGACTGCTCTTGCAGCTTCAGTCGCGTAGCCTTTGCCCCAGAACTCCTTTCCCAATGCATAGCCGAGCTCGGGTTCGTCAAAGGCGTCTCTGTGGGCGAGGATCGCGTGGCCCATGAATCGGCCATCCGTCCTATTGGTTACCATCCAAGCGCCCACATGTTGCTGCTCTCTGAGCAGATTGAAAAATTCCAGCGTCGCGGCGGCGCGCACATCCGGTGGATCGCTGCTCGTAGGCATGTATCTCATGGCCTCAGAATCGCCCCAGACCGTGGTCACCCAATCGTCCAGGTCCGTAGCTGTAGGTCCGCGTAAGACAAGGCGATCTGTCTCTATGTCAGGGAGCTGGGGAACAACCACAATCCGTCCTCCTTCCACAAGCCCCCGGAGATTAGCTGGGCTCGAACAGCGCCCGCAGTGAGATCTGACGTCTGGGCCTGACGCTCGTCGAGGTTGCGCCGCGCTTACCAAGCAGACCAAACGAACGAGGCATCACTCGTCCTTTCTTATCGAAATTTGAGAATTGACCGGTGCCTTGGTGGCGGCAACACTTCGACAGGCCAACGGGGCGGAGAAGGTCTTTAAACACGGACCGGGAGGCAGATCGGGCAGAGATTAATGAACCGACTCGGAATCATGTCGCTGATCGGTCTTCCGATACTTGGCTTGGCCGTGCCAGCGGGTGCCTCTACGAGCGTCCTGATCGTCCGGGTCGTGGCTGCGAGACCCCTACTCCACCCACAGCAGCAAAATGTCAACATCGTTGGAAATGGAATTTACGCGGTCTACAATCCGCACGCCTTGACTGCCCCCGAGGACACCTCCAATGGATGCGGGACGGGATTCGTCTCGTTCACCGTCACCAACACGGGGACGAAGACCGAGTACATGACAATCAACCGTGCCCCGTCCACTCCGATTGCCGCCGGGGCCGTCGTCGACTACTGCGAGAGCGGCGCATTTCCCGGCTACAAGCTGAAGTGGGGCCTCTCCAACAAGAACGACACGATGAACTACAAAGCGAAGCTGAAGGTCACATTTTCTGACTGAGTGTTTTTCGGCGTGCGATCTTGCGGGGCAGGAGGGCGCGACCCTTCTGCGCTTACTCGCCGCCGGAGAATCGCTCCCACGCCGACTGCCGCGTCATCCCCAAAGACGTTCCGATGGCTGCCCACGTGGCGCCCAGATCTCGCGCTTTGTTCACGAAACGCGAGAGATTCCTTTCGACCTGCATACCCGCCGCTGCCATCCGGGGAAGGCTCGCAAGCACTCCTTGGAGGTCAAGATCGTCTTCCCAGGACGTCAGGTGCGGCGGCAACGTTGGTGGGTTGCCGATGATCCCCCGACATAGATCTACGCACTCATCACAGATGAAGACCCCGGGACCAGCAACCAGTTTCACAACTTCGTGGCTCTGTTTGAGACAGAACGAGCAGGACGCCGTTGCACTCTCTTCCGCGATAGCCATCGGGTGCCCCTCTGCTGTACGCCTTGGCTTGTCAGGAGCTACCTTACATTGTCAGGAACTCCCTGACACCTAGATTGCTGAATGACCAGTCAGGACTGGATGAACTCCAGCAGATCGGGGTTGATCGTCGAGGCCTGGGTGGTCGGCATCCCATGTGGGAATCCGGCGTAGGTCTTCAGAGTCCCGTTCTGCACGAGCTTCGCGGACAGTGGCCCGGAATCCGCATAAGGGACGATCTGGTCGTCGTCTCCGTGCATCACCAGAACCGGCACGCTTATTTTTTTTAGGTCTTCGGTGAAATCAGTCTGAGAGAACGCGACTACGCCGTCGTATTGTGCCTTCGCTCCTCCCATCATCCCTTGCCGCCACCAGTTTTCGATAATCGCCTCCGAGGGTTCGACACCGGGCCGGTTGAAGCCGTAGAACGGCCCAGAGGGCAAAGCCCGGTAGAACACGGAACGATTCGCGGCAAGCTGGGCCTGAAGATCGTCGAACACGCTTTTCGGTAGCCCGCCTGGATTCGACTCTGTCTGGACCATGAGGGGGGGCACCGAACTGATGAGTACAGCCTTCGCCACGCGGCTCTCACCGTGGCGGCTGATGTAGCGGGCGACTTCTCCGCCGCCCGTCGAATGGCCGACGTGAACAGCGTCGTGAAGATCGAGGTGTTCAGTGACTGCGGCGAGGTCATCGGCGTAATGATCCATGTCGTGGCCTCCGCTCGTCTGCGTAGAGCGGCCGTGCCCACGCCGGTCGCTGGCGATGACGCGGAAGCCATGCTGCAGAAAGAACAACATCTGGGTGTCCCAGTCGTCAGCCGAAAGTGGCCAACCGTGACTGAACACGATCGGTTGGCCCGACCCCCAGTCCTTGTAGAAGATCTCGGTGCCGTCGGTCGTGGTGATCGTGCCCATTCTCAGGTCCTCCTATCTGGACGTGGCGCCACGCCTACCTATCTGTGAGACGCAATCAGAATCTCTTACTCGTGAGTCGGTGTAAAGGCTGAACTGACACTGCACGTTGTCGAGTCGAAGTCAAGCAGCTCCCCGCAGATTCCCAGTTCATGACGGTCCCTCGAAGGTAGGTAGTCGCGAAGCGCCTTCATGCACTGGATGCCCATCATGAGTCAATATGGTTTGGCTGCACTGCCGGCACATTGAACACCCGTGAACGCCGCTGGAGATCCCCGCGGTGTCGCACGCAGATGCCAACGCATCGAGAGGCGAGGAGGTACTACAAATGTCAGAGACCGCTTTGAGCTTCGAGCGCGACATCAAGCCTCTGTTTCGCGAGAAGGACCGTACCTCCATGAGCAAGGCCTTCGATCTGTGGTCGGCCACAGATGTCGCCGCCCACGGCGACGCCATCTCTGCTCATTTACGCGACGGCTCGATGCCCTGTGACGGACCATGGCCGAAAGAACAAGTCGATCTGTTCACAAGATGGCTCGCCGCAGGCGCCCAGCCTTGACTCCGGGGAAGCGATGGACCATCACTGCCACGGACATGTTGTGATCAGCGACGGCAGCACGGAGGCGCCGAAAAGGTGGTTGGAACCATGACGGTTCATGTCGTGGAGTCCACAACTCAGACGGTTCGGTCCGGTTATCTCGACCCGAGCGCGCCCCCCGTCGCCACGATCGCCCCAGGGGATGTTGTCAGCTATCCGAACACCTGGACACACTGGGGCAACGAGGCAACGTTCGGGATGACCTTCGCCGAGCGTGAGCCACTTCGTCACCGCTACCCGAATGGGCCCTATTCGATGTTGGGACCAGTCGAGGTCACGGGTGCACAACTAGGCGACATTGTCGAATGCAAGCTCGTCGCGCTGCGCACTCGTGATTGGGGGTGGAACTCGTTTCCGCTCGGCGTCGGAGCGCTCCCAAGCGACTTCACCGAGCCTTACGTCCACTACTTCCGCTTTGATGCTGACCGGACCCACACTGAGTATGTGCAGGGGATCACCCTGCCGCTCGCACCCTTCCTCGGTGTCATGGCCGTCGAGCCGGCTGGCGCGGATTCGGTGAGCGCCATCCTTTCTGGCCCCTACGGCGGGAACCTCGTGCTGAGAAACCTGACCGTCGGCTCGTCACTGTTCTTGCCGGTAGCCAAAGCCGGCGCACGAGTCTGGGTCGGTGATGTTCATGCCCTCCAAGGCGACGGGGTTGTCGACCAGACGGCCATCGAAACGGCGGCCGAAGACCTCCAGATCCGATACGACCTCCACAAGCATGTTGACCTCACGGCACCTTTGGGGGAAACGGCCAACCACTGGATCGGGATCGGTTTCGGTGACTCCCTCGACGATGCCATCGTGGCTTGTCTTCGCGAGTTGATCAGATGGTTGCACGCGGCCTCGGGTATCTCCGAGGGCGAGGCCTATGCGCTTTGCAGCATGGCGGTCAGTTTCCGGGTGACCCAGTACTCCCACCAGACCGGATCGGCCTACACGTCGATCCCACCTAAAGCTGTCCACGGACTTGTCCCGAAGGAGATCTTTCCGCCGAAGCTCGTGCAGCAGATCGATCGCTGGTTACGCCCGAACGGCGGTAGCGCAGGGTGACGCTCTCCGCAGACGACCGCCTCGACATTCTCGAACTGCTAGCTCGAGCCGATAACGCGGCCACCCGCCGGGACGCCGCCGCGTATGTGGCCCTTTTCGCCGAGGACGGAATCTTGGACGGGGAGAAGGGCGAGCACAGAGGCCGCCAGGCATTGGCTGACGCGGTAGGAGCGGTATGGGCCTCCGAAGGCCCCGCCAGCTTCCATCTGACCATCAACGCTGTGATCGAGCGTGTACCCGGTCACCCGTGGCAGGCAATTGCCTCCTCGACCCTGTTGATTCTCGACCCGGGACCTCCTCCGGTCGTGCAGAACGTTTCGACGATCGTTCAAAAGGTCCTTAAAATTGACGGAATTTGGTGTATCGCCAGACGTACGGTGAGCAATCCGTGAGCCCTGCGCCCCCTTTGTGGCAGACAGACCCGCGATCGTCGCGAGCCGGCGTTGCCGGTGAGGGCGGGCTCGTTCTCGAGTTGCCGAAGATCGGACTTCGACCCGGCACACGCCGAACATACTGAGATCGCCCACCGGCCATGGATCGCGACGCGCTGGCAGCGGTCCCAGAAGCGGCTCCACAAGGCAGTATTCCTCTGACCGGTCCGCGAAAAGGTTCGTTTCGAGCCCTTAGATCACGTCCTTTCCGCCTTTACTTCATTGGGCAGGTGATCTCATCGAGCGGCACCTTCTTGCAGCAAACAGCTATCGGCTGGTTGGTGTTGAAGCTCACTGGTTCGGCCAGTTCCCTCGGACTCGTGTTGGCCGTTGGAGGCCTGCCGTCGCTCGTCTTCGGACCATGGGGCGGTGTCGTCGCAGATCGTGTCGATCTCCGCAAGCTGCTCATCGTCACGCAAACCGCTTTCGGAGTCCTTGCCGCCGTTCTCTGGATTGTCGCCGCGGAGGGATCGGCCAGCGTTCGTCTGGTCATCACGATCAACGTCATCGGCGGCTTCGTCCAGATCATCGATTCGCCCGCTCGTCAAGCATTCGTCAGCCGGCTCGTGGAATTAAACGACCTATCGAGCGCCGTGAGCCTGAATGGCGTCATCATGAATAGTGCCCGAGTTGTAGGTCCCGCACTTGCTGGTGCACTTATCGTGACAGTCGGGACGACTCCTTGTTTCGCGGTAAACGCCGTTTCCTACGTTGGCTTCGTAGCTGCCTTGATTGCGATACGTCCGCTCAACACTCGAAGCCGACCTGCTCGGCGCGACGACAAATTTAGAGACGGGTTGCGTTACGCCCGGAGCCGACAACAGCTTTGGTTGCCGCTGCTGATGATGTCCATCGTGGGGCTCCTGTCATTCAACTTTGCGGTCATCCTGCCCGTACTCGCGCGCACCACATTTCACGGCTCAGGCGGCACCTACGGCCTCCTTTCCACCATGCTGAGCCTCGGATCGGTCGCCGGATCCCTTGGCGTCGGGCTCATCCGCCATCCCCGTCGGAGGTACCTGATGGTCGCTTCGTTGGCTTTCGCCCTCTGCTTAGCTGCGACCGCAGGTGCCCCGAATGTCGTATTAGCCTGTGTCGCACTGATCGTAACGGGAGCCGCAGCGTTCTCATTTGTGACGTTGGCCTCTACGACCCTGCAACTGCATTCCTCATCCGCTTACCGCGGGCGGATCATGGCTCTGTGGGTGTTCGTGTACATCGGCACCACTCCGATCGGATCCATACTGACCGGCTGGATTATCGCTGCAAGCGGTCCTCGCATAGCACTACTCGTCGGGGCCGGGGCATGCCTTGTCGCTGCTTTGTTCGCCGAGCGTGTTCGCACCCCGCCCGACCCGGACGCTTCTCTGACCGACCTGGCGAATTAGCTTCGCAATGACCCAGGTACATCAGTCACGCCGAGAAGTGTCCCGGCATGAGCCGGCGACGGTGCAGGGATCGCTCG
>JBAPRR010000453.1:0-10720 GCA_049281195.1 Acidimicrobiales bacterium | reverse complement strand
ATCCCGCATCGCACGGTTCCCGGTTCCGGTTCGAACCGGAGGCCGGGGTGCCAGCCCCGGTGTGGGTCGCTAATTCATCGGCTCGGTGGCCTCCGGGCTGGAGGAAGTCTTGACGGTGTCCTCCGGGGGACAAAACGTCAGCTCAGGTAGGCCCCGTACCCGGTGCGCTCCAGCTCCTCGGCGAGCTCGGGACCACCGCTTTTCACGATCCGGCCGTCCACCAAAACGTGAATTGCGTCAGGCTGGAGAGCCGTGAGCAGCCGGCGGTAGTGGGTGATCGCGATCACCCCCATCGCCCATTCGTCGACCCCCTGGTGAACCCTGTTACCAACTGCTCTGAGGCCGTCGACATCGAGCCCCGAATCGAGCTCGTCCAACAGGGCGAAGGCGGGTTTTAAAACAGACAGTTGAAGAACTTCGCTGCGCTTGCGCTCGCCACCGGAAAGGTCCACGTTCACGGCGCGCTCCAAAAAGTTGGGATCGAGCCCCACCCTGTGAGCTTCTGCGGTCTGGATCTCAGACGGTCCGTACGCGCCCTCGGTGGCCAGGGTCTGGGCAGCCGCCCCTACCAACGCCGGTTCGGTGAGCGCGAGGAGCGCCTCGTCGAGCACGCTCGATAGCGGGACTCCAGGAACCTCCACCGGATCCTGAGGGGCGAGAAACAGACCCAGCCTGGCGCGTCGCCACGCGGGCAGGTCGAGCAGCTCCACCCCGTCGATGGTGACGCTCCCACCCAGAACCTCGTAGCCGGGACGCCCCATGATGACGTGGGCCAGAGTGCTCTTGCCCGACCCGTTCGGACCCATTACGGCGTGCACCTCGCCCGAGCGCAGGGTCAGGTCGACGCCCTTCAACACCTCTCTCCCGGCGACACCGGCGCGCAGCTCGCTGATGCGCAGCAAATGTTCTGCGTTGCTCATCACAGATCCACCATCACAGGTCCACCATCACGTCGTCACCCTCGACCTTCACCGGAAAGACGCTCACGGGCTTCGTCGCGGGCAATGAGCACGGGTCACCGGTTCGGAGATCGAACGTGGAGCCGTGCTTCCAGCACTCGATCTCGCACTCGTCTGTGAGCACTTCGCCCTCCGACAACGAGTAGTCCTCGTGGCTGCAGCGGTCGGCGATGCAGAAGAACTCGTCTCCGATTCTGACCACCGCGACCGCTTTGCCGTCGACTTCGAAACGTTGCGCGGTGCCGGGCTCGAGATCGCCACGGCTGCACACTCGGACCATCTCAGCTCTCACCCGACTCTGTGTTTTCAACGGCCGTTGTGCTCTCAACGGCCTTGGTGCTCTCAACTGCATCTGGGTCGTGGGCGGAAAAACGCCTGGAAACCGCGTCGACGAACCATCTTCCGACGGATTTCACCGGAACCCGGAGTGACAGGTCCCTGAAGAATCCGAGAACGATCAACCGCTCGGCCACCTCGGGGTCTATCCCGCGTGACTCGAGGTAGTAGCGCTGATCCTCGTCGATAGGACCGACCGTCGATGCGTGGCTGCAGCGGACGTCGTTCTCCTGGATGTCGAGGTTCGGGACCGAGTCTGCGTGCGCACCTTCTGACAGGACCAGGTTGCGGTTCGTCTGGAAGGCGTCTGCCCCGTGCGCCCCGTTTCTGACCCGGGTGAGGCCCACGTACGCGGACCTCGACTCGTCGAGCACCGCGCCCATGCAAAGTAGCTGGCTCCGCGTTCGCGGTGCGACGTGGTCCTGAATCGTCCTCAAATCGTGAACCTGGTCATCGCTTCCCAGAAACCCGGCCACCATTACGGCTTCTGAGCTTTCCCCGAGCAGCTCGGCGTCCGCACGGACCCGGCCTGTCGACGCTCCGAGACTGGCCGAAAAGCATTGCAGAGTTGCGTCGCGACCCACTCGTGCCGCCTGAACTCCGAGATGCTTCCAACCTGGTGGAAGCAACTGCAGATACGCGTAGGTGACATGCGCGTTGTCTTCTACATCGAGCTCAGTCGCCGGGAGGACAAGACCGCGACCCGGTTCATCTGCGAATCCGGTGATTACTTCGATCACCTTCAGCTCGGATGACGCGCCCGCGTGGATCCGCAAATGCGGGAAGAACGCCGGAGCGAGCGTCGACTCGGTCCACTGGTCTGTTACTCCTACGAAGTGGACCACCACTATCGGCTGGTCGACAACGTGCTTGCTCTTTACTTCGAAGTGAATGCCGTCCAGGACGAACGCATCGTGAAGGTCGTCGAATGCATCACGTCGGGTAAGGATGCGCCCGGGCTCCTCGCCGAGCTCAACGTCACTGAAGATGCTCGTGCCTCTGTCCGGGTCATTTCCTTCTGCCCCGACCAGCTGTCCCCCGAATGTGAAGAGCAGCGCGGATCGTTCACCGAAGGCGGACGCAATACTCCTCGCCCTTTCCTGCAACGTTTCAACAAAAGACCCGCTCCATGCGGCCCGCCACGGCGCGTAAGAGGCCAGATCGAGGTCCTCGATCCCGCTGTACTTCCACAGGTCGTCGGCTTCGGTGGGCAAACCTGCCGCGCCAAAGCGTTCGAAGGCATCGGATCGGCGTTTTGTGATCCAACCCGGCTCTGGGGCTCTCGATGTGACCGCTCGATGCGCGTCGGCGGTGAATGTCAACGGTTTCGGCTCCTGCCTGCGATTTGGGCGCGTCCCCGCTCGGTGGAATCGAGCTGAAGATCCGGATGACCGGTAGCGCTGGCTCCCATTCTACCTGGCGTTTCCGCAGCTCATCTTGGCCCGGGCACGTCTCGTCGGGTCTGAATCGGGCATGCGCAGCGTAAGGTTTCGCTCATGAACTCCGAGGTCCTGAGCACCGAGCGCGACGAGGATGTGGCCACCCTGTGGCTGGACCGGCCACAGGCTCGAAACGCCATGGGCCAAGCTTTTTGGGCCGATCTCCCTGTGGCGATGGCCGAGCTGTCAAATGACAGAAGCGTGCGAGCCGTGGTGATCGCGGCAAAAGGGCCGCACTTCAGCGTGGGGCTCGATCTGAAGCAGATGGGCGCAATGCTCGCGGGAGGAGACCTTTCCCCCGACGCTCCACGCCGCTCCAAGGCCGGCCAGGCTCAGCAGGCCCGAGGCGAGGTGGTGCGGATGCAGGCGTCGATCTCCGCGGTGGCCGATTGCCCGAAGCCCGTCATCGCGGCGATTCACGGCTACTGCATAGGAGGTGGCGTCGATCTGATCTCGGCATGCGACATCCGGATCGCGAGTGCCGACGCCGTCTTTTCGGTCCGCGAGACGAAGATGGCGATCGTGGCCGACCTCGGGAGCCTGCAGCGCCTCCCACGCATCATCGGAGCGGGGCATGTCGCCGAGCTCGCCTACACGGGCAAGGACATCACGGCTCAAAGAGCGAGAGAGATCGGACTCGTGAACGATGTCGCCGCAGATGCAGATGCCTGCTTGAAGGCGGCAAATGCGATCGCACACGAGATCGCTTCCAACTCTCCGCTCGCAGTTCAAGGTACGAAGAGCGTGCTTCAAGCGGCGGACCGTAAAGCGATCGCAGAAGGACTCGACTACGTGGCCGTGTGGAACTCCGGGTTCCTGCAGTCCGACGATCTGACAGAAGCAGTCACCGCGTTCATAGAGAAGCGCAGCCCCAAATTCACAGGGAACTGACAGGCCCTGTCTCAGCTACGGAGGTTCAGCCCTTTCGCTTCCAGGGCCATTTGCGGCCCTTCTGGCGCTTTTCCTCCTCGGCGTGACGTTTCTCCGCTTCGGCCAGGGCATCGGGCACCACTGCGTTGACTATGTCCTCCGCCTGATCGAGGAGGCTCGCTATCTCCGTAGCGTCTCCGGCGGGCTCGTCTTCTATGGGCGGCTCGATCAGGCTGCCGTGATCCCATCCCACGTCGGCGAAGCGACGTTCATACCGGGGACAGTTCTCGGGACATCTCCAAGGTGCCTCGGGGGCGAGGTCCAGCTCGCAGAAACGCGCTACCTCGCCGGAGGCGTAGGTCCTGCTCTGGAAGTGCTTGCACTCTTCTCGCATCGGCACGGTAACAATCCTCGCATTAACCACGCCGGCGCGACAGCGCGAATATCCCCGCCGACCGTGTCGTCAGGCCGCTGTATCAGCCGACCGAACCCTCCATCTGCAGCTCGATCAGGCGGCTCCACTCGACCGCGTACTCCATCGGTAGCGTCTTCGTTATGGGTTCGATGAAGCCGTTCACGATCATGCCCATGGCCTGACTTTCCGAAAGGCCGCGGCTCATCAGGTAGAAGAGCTGGTCCTCGCCGATCTTCGAGACCGTCGCCTCGTGACCTATCTGGGCGTCGCGCTCGGCGACCTCCATCGTCGGCTTCGTTTCGGAGATCGAGTGGTCGTCGAGGATGAGTGCGTCGCAGCGGACGAAGCTTTTGGATTTCTTCGCGCCCTCCTCCACTCTTACGAGACCCCGGTAGGTGGAGATGCCGCCGTCTTTCGAGATCGACTTGGAAACGATGGTGGAGGTGGTCTCGGGGGCCACGTGAACCATCTTGGCCCCGGCGTCCTGGTGCTGGCCCGCGCCCGAGTAGGCCACGCTCAGAACCTCACCCGAGGCTTTGGGTCCCATCAACCAGACCGACGGGTACTTCATCGTGAGACGCGAGCCGATGTTCCCGTCGATCCACTCGACGTGGGCCTCTGCTTCTGCACGGGCCCTCTTGGTCACGAGGTTGTAGACGTTGTTGGACCAGTTCTGGATGGTCGTGTACGTGATCCGGCTGCCCGGCAGGGCGACCAGTTCGACCACGGCCGAGTGAAGCGAGTCTGTGGAGTAGACGGGTGCAGAGCAACCCTCCACGTAGTGGACCTGCGATCCCTCGTCGGCGATTATCAGCGTCCTTTCGAACTGCCCCATGTTTTCGGCGTTGATCCGGAAGTAAGCCTGAAGGGGCATGTCGACGTTCACACCGGGCGGCACGTAGATGAAAGAACCACCGGACCACACGGCCGAGTTGAGAGCTGCGAACTTGTTGTCGTTCGGCGGGATCACTTTGCCGAACCACTTGCGGACGAGCTCGGGGTGTTCGCGCACCGCGGTGTCCATGTCGCAGAAGAGGACCCCCAACCTCTCCAGGTCTTCGCGGTTTCTGTGGAACACCACCTCGGACTCGTACTGGGCTGTCACGCCGGCGAGATATTTGCGCTCGGCCTGCGGGATCCCGAGTTTGTCGTAGGTGGTCCTGATCGCCTCGGGCAGGTCCTCCCAGGAGTTGACCTGGTGATCGGTGGGCTTGATGTAATAGAAGATGTCGTCGAAGTCCAGCTGGGGCATGTTCACCGCGAACCAGGCCTTCATCGGCTTTGCTTCGAACCGCTTGAGGGCGCGGAGGCGGAACGAGCGCATCCAATCCGGCTCGTTCTTCATCTCCGACATCTCGCGGACCACTGCCTCTGACAAGCCCTTCTTCGGCTTGAAGACGTAGTCCTCTACGTCGCTCCACCCGAGCGAGTACCGACCGAGATCGAGCTCCGTGCTGGCCATTAAATGCTCCCTCTGGGGGATCTCCCAGACTGTGCCTGCTGCCCTTCCCCCGGGCATGCCGACCGACCGCTGGTTCTCCTACCTACCTGCTGTTGGATTTCTCCTACCTAGATAGTAACAACCTTGGCAATCTCGAGGGCCCCGGGGCAAAGGAGCAGCACCGGGGCATCTTCTGGGATCATCGACCAATGACAGAAGATGCACCCCGAAGCGACGGATCCCGACTGACACCCCCGGTGGCCGAGCGCCGCCCCTCGGTCATCGAGGCCCATGGAGACGAGCGGGAAGACGATTTCGCATGGCTGCGCGATCGTGAGGATCCTCGGGTCGTAGAGCACCTGACGGCCGAGAACGCCTACACCGAAGCTGCGACCGCCCACCTCGACGGCCTGAAGGACCTGCTGTTCGAGGAGATCAAATCCAGGATCGAGGAGACGGACCTGTCCGTGCCGGTGAGAAAAGGCCCCTGGTGGTACCTCACGCGCACGGTCGAAGGCCTGGCCTACCCGATCCACAGTCGCGTGCCGCTGGAAGGCCCGGGCCGCGAACCCGGCGTCCCCCCGATGCCTGACGCCGTTCGGGCGGAAACTCCGGAACGTTGGCCGGACGAGCAGGTCCTCATCGACGAGAACGAGTTGGCGCAGGGCCACGACTACCTGGCCATCGGGGTCTTCGACGTGAGCCCGGGACACGACCTGCTCGCGTATGCCACGGACACGACCGGCGGAGAACGATTCAGCCTGCGCTTCAAGGACCTGACCACGGGTGAGCACCTCGGAGACGAGATCCCCGAGGTCAGCTACGGATCAGCGTGGGCCAACGACAACACCACGTTCCTCTACCAGCGGGCGGATGCCACCAATCGCCCATACCAGATCTGGACTCACCGTCTCGGGACGGACGTCTCCTCTGACACCCTCATGCACGAGGAACCCGACGAACGCTTCTTTCTTGAGCTGAGGCGGACGAAGGACGGAAAACTCATCGTCGCCTCGTCGCATTCTCACTTGAGCTCGGAGGTTTCGATCGCCAGTGCAGATGATCCCTCGGACGGATTCAGCGTCGTCGAGGAGAGACGCGATGAGATCGAGTACGACATCGACCACCATCACGGCTTTCTGATCATGGTGTCCAACGAGGACGCGCCCAACTTCAAGATGCTGGCCTCACGTGTGGATGAGCGGAGCTGGTTCGAAGTTATCCCTCACCGATCCGATGTCCGCCTAGAGGGCATCGACGTGTTCGACGACTTTCTGGCCTGCGCGGAAAGAACGGACGCCATGCCGCGCATTCGCGTTCATGCGCTCGCGGGCGACCTGTCGACACCGATCGACGAAGGTTGGCTGGTACCCGTCGACGAGGTGCCGTCCACGTCTTCGATAGGCCCGAACCCTGAATCGTCCTCGAGGATGCTTCGCTACGAGTACTCGTCACTGATTACGCCACGGACTGTTCTCGACCTGGACCTGACGAGCCGCGAGTCCGTCGTTAGAAAGCGTCAGCCGGTGCTCGGCGGATACGACCCGGCCCAGTACGTGAGCGAGCGGTTGTGGGCCACAGCAGAAGACGGGACCTTGGTTCCCATATCACTGGTCAAGCACAAAGACACTCCTACAGACGGCTCCGCGCCGGGTGTCGTCTACGGGTACGGCGCCTACGAGGCATCGATCGATCCGACCTTCTCCTCTATCCGACTATCCCTTCTCGACAGGGGCTTCGTGTACGCCATCGCGCATATCCGAGGCGGCGGAGAGATGGGACGTCGTTGGTACGACGACGGGAAGATGCTGAAGAAGCGCAACACCTTCACGGACTTCATCGCGTGCACGCGGTACCTGATTGCCGAAAATTGGATGAGCCCCGATCGAATTGCGGCCAGGGGTGCGTCGGCAGGAGGCCTATTGATGGGTGCGGTCACCAACATGGCGCCGGATCTGTTCAAGGCGATCGATGCTCACGTCCCGTTCGTCGACGTTCTTACGACCATGCTCGACGCCACCATTCCCCTGACGGTCACCGAGTGGGAGGAATGGGGAAATCCCGTCGAGAGCACCGAGGTCTACTTCGAGATGAAGTCGTACTCGCCCTACGACAACGTCAAAGATGGCGTCAGGTACCCCGACATCTATGCCACGGGCGGACTGTCCGACCCGAGGGTGGGCTACTGGGAACCTGCGAAGTGGGTGCAGAGGCTCCGCGCCGCCAGCCCGGAATCACGGGTGCTTTTGAAGATGGAGATGGGTGCGGGTCACGGTGGGCCGTCGGGACGATACGACTCGTGGAAGCAGGAAGCACTCGCGCTGTCGGCGATCCTCGACTCGCTCGGCCTGGCCTGAACGATCCTCAGGTGGTCGACGGTACGAACTTCATGGTGAAAACCGCCTGAAAACCCGCGGGGTACCGCACCGGCACGCCGTTGAGCATCACACTCATGGTATTGGCGTGGCCCAATTGGACGACCAGCTCTCCGGTGGCGTTCAGAACCTGCGACTGGCCCTCGCCCAATTCGCCCGTCCACACCACGGCGCCGGTTGAAGGGAGCTGGGCATACACCCAGCATTCACCGGAGCTTGCCAGGGTGACCTTGTAAGAGGTCGAAGGAGCCGGGTAGGTGGCGCCCTGCGTGGTGGCGGTGAACCCATCGGGCTGCACCGATGGAGGTGCGGTGGTAGTGGTGGTCGTGGGGATCGTCGACAACTTGGTCACCGTGCTCGACGGGGTGGTGGTCCGATGGTGAGCTGTCGTGGTCGGGGTGGTTGTGTGGTGACCGGGATCGATCTTGAACGCCAGAACAGCCAGGACCGCGATTACCACTACGACCACGAAAACCCCCAACGCCGCCGGCACCCTCGAGGGCGGACGTGCGCTGCGTTGCAACGCCCTCATCGAAGCGCGTGTCGGCGTCTGGGTCCCGAGGGCTTGGGCTTCTGCGCCCGGTTCGGGCCCGGCGCCGTCGTCATCGAAGACCAGAGGGGTGTGAAGGTCGTGATCCTGTCGGGCTCCCGATGCGCGTTGCGGCTCGGCCTTCTCAGTTGGCGGGGCCGTTCTGGCTACCGCCGATGAGGAAGCGCGCGCCTCGGCAATCGCGCGGGCGGAGGTAGCCCGCGGGATGGACGGGCGCGGCGGCGCGATCCGTGACTCGACATGGGTCAAGCCTGAAGCCCGGGGCACGGCGCCGGTGGCAGATGCGGGAGACCGCGAGCCGGCCTCGCCGGTTCCACTTCTCGCGGTTTCAGTGCGCGGCGGCGCCGGAATCCCGGTGGGTGCATCCAGACGGGAGGGCTCCAAGCGGTCGTTGACCGTTTTGAGGGTGTCCAGAGCATGCTGGTAGTGGCGAAGTGCCTGCTGCTCGCCGGAACCCGACCGCCATCTGAGCGCGATCACGATGGCTGCGAGTACGACGATGCCAGCGGCTACGAGACCGGCCGTCATCGCCCCCATTCAACCGCAAACAGAGTCACCACGGACCGCGCTCAAAATGCGGGGGATCGTCCCAGGCAGATGCCGGTGATCTGCATGTCGCGCAGAAGCCGAACGGTTGATACGCGTCGCCGGCGAGGTCAGAACTGGAACGGCGCAGGACGGAACGAGTAGTCATCTGGCACGAACCGTTTCGGTGGGCGCCTGGCGAGGGCTTCATCTCTGGCCTTCGCCAGACGCTTCGATTTGGCCCGCTCGGCCTCCTCGGCCCGGTCGTGGAACTCCCCCATTACCTCACGAGCGAATAGTTCCATCGACTCGCAGATGTCCTCGTGGCGGTTACGGCCCGCCTGGCTGACGAAGATCAGCTGATCGACGCCGGCCTCCTCGTAGCGGCGGACCAGGTCACGGATCTGATCAGGGGTGCCGATGGCCCCTCTGAGGGACCCGACGCCCTGCTCGAGAATCTGAGCTCCGAGCACGTCGCCGGTGCGCGAAGCGACCTCGCGGCTGAAGCCGAACTTGTCGCGATTGGCCAGGAACTCTTCCCAAACGTCGGTCTTCCCAGGCTTGTGGTCGCCGAAGACGTAGTAGTGGGCGAGGGAGTACCCGAAGAAATGACACCCGTCGAGGCCCCGGTCGATCGCGGTCTGCTCGTCCTCGTTGCACATGAAAGGAAGGACGCAGGCGATCTGCGGGTTCACCTCGAACCCGGCGGGTACGCACTGCTCGGACGCGAAGGTCTCGTAATAATCCTTGACCCACATCTGCGCTTCGTCGGCTTCAACGAAGGCGAAGGTCAGCGCGCCAATGCCTTTCGTGGCGGCGAGGTGGATGGTCTCGCGCCTGCTGCAGGCCACCCATAAAGGTGGATGCGGCTTTTGAAGTGGCTTCGGGATGACGTTTCGCGGCGGGACCTTGATCCACCTGCCGTCGTGGCCGGCGAACGGTTCCTCTGTGAGCATCCGCGTCACCACATCGATCGCTTCGGTCCACTGATCGCGCTTCTCCGCCCTGACGATTCCGAACCCGCCGAGCTCAGCTTCCGAGCCCGCTTCACCGGTCCCGAAGTCCACCCGTCCCCCCGATATCAGGTCCAGTGTGGCGATTCGTTCTGCGATCCGGGCCGGGTGGTTGAAGTTGGGAGGCAACTGCACGATGCCGTGACCGATCCGGATATGGGAGGTCCTCTGGCTCACCGCTCCGAGAAACACCTCAGGGGCAGACGAGTGCGAGTACTCCTCTAAAAAGTGATGCTCGACCTCCCACACGTAATCGAAACCCAGACGGTCGGCGAGCTCGATCTGCTCTAGGGCGTCGGTCAGGAGGCGGTGCTCGTCTCCCGCTTCCCACGGACGCGGCAGCTGGTGCTCATAGAAGATGCCGAACCTCACCGGCTTGAGGCCAACGTGTCAGGTCCGCAACCCGTAGCGGGGGCGGAGTGCGGGTTCAATGTCACGTCGGAGGGGATTGGATTGATCCCGATTGGAAAGGACCGGCGACTCGAGACCCCAATCGCCTGCTATCTCCGGATCATCCCAGGCCACACCGAGCTCGTCGTTCGGGTTGTAGTAACCGTCGACCAGGTACCACAGAAGTATGTCCGTGAGAGAAGCGAATCCGTGAGCCACGCCCGGAGGGATGAACAGTCCCCGGTTCTCTGATCCGACGAAGTCCATGGACAAAGTCGCACCTACGGTCGGTGACCCTTCTCTCAGGTCGTGCAGCACCACCCGGGCCGTACCGACGAGCACGTACCAATAGTCAGCTTGATGGAGGTGGTAGTGGAGGCCCACCACCGCGCCCTGTTGCTTGTTGG
>JBAPRR010000452.1:0-2592 GCA_049281195.1 Acidimicrobiales bacterium | reverse complement strand
CCCCAGTCCCACTCCCACGGCGGCCCGACCGGCGGCGGAGCACCCAAGCCACTCGGTCACGAAGAGGGCCGGCCCAACCGTTTCATGATCCCGACCTCTCGGACCCGGGTCATCGGCATCTCGTCGGGAAAGGGTGGCGTAGGCAAGTCATCGGTGGCGGTGAACCTTGCGGTGGCGCTGGCCCAAAAAGGACGCGAGGTCGGTCTTCTGGACGCGGACGTCTACGGGTTCTCTGTTCCGGCCATGCTCGGCGTGGATCGCGATCCGGCCAGCATCGGCGATCTACTCGTTCCCCCGGTGGTGCACGGCGTGCGCATCCTTTCGATGGGGTTCTTCGTCCCCGACGATCAACCGGTCATCTGGCGAGGCCCCATGCTTCACAAGGCGCTGGAGCAATTTCTCGTAGACGCGTATTGGGGTGAGCCCGACTACCTGCTCATCGACATGCCACCGGGAACGGGCGACGTGGCGCTCTCGCTCGGTCAGTACCTGCCGCGGACCGAGATAGTGGTGGTGACCACTCCGCAGGCCGCGGCGCAACGCGTGGCGCAACGTTCCGCGATTGCCGCGAAAACGTTGAAGCTTCCGGTTCGCGGCGTGATCGAGAACATGTCGTGGTTCACCGGCGACGAAGGGACGCGCTACGAGTTGTTCGGCTCGGGCGGCGGCGACTCGCTTGCTGAAGCACTGGGAGTGCCGCTGCTCGGAAAGCTGCCGCTGGTGCCGAAGTTGCGTCAGGCCGGGGACGAGGGGACTCCGGTGGCCGTGGTCGATCCCGACGGCGAGGCCGCTCGGGCTTTCGCCCAACTGGCCGAAAAGATCGACTCACTCGGGCCGGCGCGCATCTATCGAACCGAGCTCGCCGTCCGCTGAGCGATCAACGCCGGCGCCAGTCGCCCACTCCCTGAGGCAGCCGGGCCGGATCCCAACCGAGCTCCGAGACGGCCGCGACCATGGCGAACCGGTCGGTCATGCCGGCCACGTAGGTGACCGCGATCCGCGTCGCGGCCTCTGATCCCGCGGCGACGCCTGCATCGCGTGCACTCGGTACAGCGTTGGGCCTATCCGAGAAATACTCCACCAGTCCTCGAAGCACCTCCACCACCGCGGCGCCTTGCGTCACCGAGGCCGGTCGCAGGTAGATGTTCTCGTAGTCGACACGGCGAAACACAGCCAGAGCATCGGCGAGCTCTTCGTCCATGCAGATCCGGCCGGTTGAGGCGGTTGCGGTGACGATCCCGTGGATGAACGCACCGAGCTGCCTGGAGCGCTCGGTTCCGCACCTCTTCTGTACTTCGAGCGGAAGCATCGACGGGCTCACGATTCCGGTAGAGACGGCGTCCTCCCAGTCGTGACATACGTATGCGATGCGGTCGGCCCAGCTGACGACCTCTCCTTCTGGTGTTTCGGGAGCCGGTCGTGACCACGAGTGGTTACGGATCCCGTCGAGGGTTTCCTTACACAGGTTCAGCCCGGCGAGCGATACGTCCGCGCCCCACAACGCGTGGTCGAATCCCTCGGGCAGAAATCCGGCCAGCGCGTCCTCGCTTGCATGGCCGGCCGGACCGTGCCCGCAGTCGTGTCCCAGTGCGATCGCCTCTGCCAAGGTCACGTTGAGCCGCAACGCACTTGCGATCGAGGTGGCCACCTGGGCCACCTCGAGTGCGTGGGTCAGCCTTGTTCTCTGGTGATCCTCCGGGAAGATGAACACCTGGGTCTTTCCGGCCAACCGTCTGAACGAGGTCGAGTGGAGGATTCGATCCCTATCTCGCTCGAAGCAGGTACGTAGCTCGTCGGGCTCCTCGTCGGTGAATCGGTTCCCGGCCCCGCGTGAGCGTGTGGCGCCAGGGGCGAGCATGTGCTCCTCCGCCTGCTCGCGGGCTTCACGCGTCAGGACCCGTTGATCCGGGTCGAATCGCGGTCCGCGGTACTCGCCGTGCTTTCCGTGCGGCTCTGTGACCGAGGCGAAGGAGTCGATGTGTGCCGTGCGGAAACCGCGCATCGCCTCGTGACCGGCCATGGTTCCTGCCCAGATGCGTCCACGTTCGGTCTGGAGGCCCTGATTCCCGATAGCACGGTCATCATCGGGACCGGGGCCGGCGGCCGCTGGTGGGCCTGAGTGCGATGCTGGGCCGTCCTGGGCCTCAGAGCCGGTGTTCATAGCAATCCTCCTGGTGGGGTCGCGAGACGTCCACCAAGCTGCCAGTGTGCCCCACCGCTGTATCGTCGTCGGAAAACCGCGATAAATGCCGCGGCGCCATCACAGGGCAGCTGGGCGGCGATTTTGACGATATTGATCGGAGGAACGAGCGCGTGGACGTGCGGATAGGGATCGTCCAGACGATGAAGGAGCTCGAGGTCGTGCTCCCCGAGGAAGCAGATCGTGGTGATCTCCTCAAGAACATCGAATCCACTCTCGGCAATTCGGACGGGGTTCTACAGCTCACCGATCGCCGCGGGCGCCTCGTCGTGGTTCCGGTGGCCCGGATCGCCTACATCGAGGTCGGAGCGCCCGAACAAGAGCGCAGGGTGGGATTCGGAGCTCCCTGATCCCCCAGGATCTCGTCACCTCCGAGAATCGCGTGCCTACCG
>JBAPRR010000451.1:0-33895 GCA_049281195.1 Acidimicrobiales bacterium | reverse complement strand
GTCGTGATCGTCAACCCTCCAGGGGTCTGATCATCTGGGGACCACCGATCTTCGGGGATCCTTGCCGTGAATGCGGCTACCACTGGTCGATCACCTCCGAAGAAGGCATACAGATCGTGCTCGGCTTGCATGCGCGGTTGGCTCAGACTCTGAAGCCGTCTGATGCGAGAGCCAAGCACCCCGACCTGGCGTGGAATGTGAGCGCCTATGTCGCTCACTTAAGCGACAATCTGCGGATCTGGGCGGAGCGACTGGCAGGGCTCGCGCTCGGAGCAGATCGACTGGTCGCCGGCTATGACGGCGATCTGCTCGGGGAGGCCCGCAGATATCCGCAGCTGGACCTGCGAGTGGTGTTGTGGGGCTTGGAGCGAGCGGTCGACGACTGGCACAATGCCGTCGTGATCGCATCGCGCAGTGGTCGGACGCTCTTGCACTCGGAGCGCGGGGAACTGACGGTCGACGACGTCGTCCATTCCAATTCTCACGACGTGACCCACCATGAGTGGGACATCGCACGTTCACTCCAGTACCGAACGGACTCTTGAGCCGATGCAACTCGAACCGGAGGGGACCGATCCGGACCAGAATCGGACGACGCCTGGGTGGATGCTCGACGAGATGATGCATGCGGGACCCGAGCATCTCGATGCGAACTATGTAGCCGCTTACGACGAAATGTCGCGTACCGATTTCGAGGAGGTCGTCGATCGCCTGATCGGCCTGGGTCTCGGCCATGAGAGCACCGTCGTGGACATCGGGGGCGGTACGGGCTCCTTCGCCATCGCGGCGGCGTTGGTCGCAGGTCGAGTTATCGCGATCGATGTTTCTCCGGCGATGGTTCAGCTGATGAGGAACAGGATCTCCGCGCTCGGGATCAAGAACGTCGAGGTGGTGCACGCCGGCGTGCTCTCGTATCAGCACGCGGGTGATCCGCCCGACTTCGTTCACTCGCGGCACACCTTGCATCAGATTCCGGACTTCTGGAAGGTCATCTCACTTCAGAAGATCCACGATCTGCTCCGCACCGGAGGCATCTTGCATCCGCGCGATCTGTTCTTCTCGTTCACGCCCGATGCGACGGAGCAGGTCATCGGGAGTGGCTGCGGAATGCATCGATAGAGCCCGGCATCGGCTGGTCCGCCGAAGAGTATGTGACCCATCTGCGCGAGGAGTACTCGACATTCACATGGCTGATCGAGCCGATGCTCGCCGAGACGGGCTTCGAGATCGTCAATTCCTGGTGCAGTGATTCGCAGGTCTACGCCTGGTACGACTGCAGGAGTGTTTGATACCTAAGGCCCGGTCAGACCGTGAACGGAAGAGATTCGACGACGCGACGTCCGAGGGCCTGGTCGCCACGGATCCCGATCTCGGCAAGTGATTCTTCCGGGTCAACGCGCCCACCTGTCAGACGGACGAACAAGTTGAAGGGGATCTCGAGGACGGTTGTCGGAGCGCCGCTCAAGCTGTCGACGACCGCTGCACGTCCGTCTACAGCCATACAGATCTGCCGGCTCACCCCACCGGCGATGTCGAACATGACACTGCTTTTATCCGGTGCTCCGGCCTTTTTGCCCACCACGTAACCGAGAGCGGTGGTTATCTCGTCGAGTGATATTTCGGCGGGCGCACCGGTGACGTGGCCAGGTTGATCGAGGGTGTCTCTGATGTCCTGTTCGTGCAGCCAGCAGTCGTAAACGCGGATCTGCATGAACCGGCCGTATGTTCCCTGGCCCGCGGGAGTCCAAGATGGAGCGTCGAATTCCTCCTGGCTCATCGTGTTCAGTGCTTCTGCCCTCTTGGACGTGACTTCGGAAAAACGGTCGAGCACCTGTGAAGGGCTCATGCTCCTCATGGAGTCGATCCACTGCTCGTTCAAAACCCCGATGTCGTTTTTCACGTGAGGAATCTCTTTGAGATCACGTGTGGCCTCGGGGGCCGTTTCGCCGAGAAGAGCGGCTTCGGTTCCGATGATGTGCGCCACTATGTCCTGCACCGACCAACCGGGAAGCGTTTTGGCCGGAAGCTTCCACGCCTGATCCGTCTGGCGCGCCATGAGCTCGGCAATGAAGTGCCATTCCTCGTCCAGGGCCCCAACTATTCGTGCCTTAGAGAGCGACGACTCGGTCATTGTTTGTCGCCTCCCTTCGTCTTGGGGATCTTGATCTTGCGGCCCCGGTCGATGCTCTCCCAGTCGCGCCCCGCCAGGTAAGGCTGTAGTGCTTCTGTGATGTCGGCAACGTGCTGGGTGGTCTTCGGACGCTGGATCTCGTAGAGATTTGGAAACTCCAGCCAGGACGTGACCAGTTCCCACAGTTTCATCGAGTGCTCCGGCTGCGGAGGCTCTTTGATGACGGGTCCGAAAAGTGCTTGTCCGTCTGGGAAAATCAAGGTCGGTACTCCGAAGCCTCCGAGATCCGTGACTCGTTGGTGATCGGCGATCACCTCGTCGTGGGTGGTCGGATCGGCAATTGCCTGATCCAAAAGGTCGGGCTCGAGACCGATCTCTTCGAGAAGCGATCTGGCGACCTCGGGATCGTGGGGTTTGCGGCCGTCGCGGTGCAGGGCCGTCCCGATCGCGTAATACCAGTCGTCGAGCTCACCCATGTCCTGCCGCCTGAGCAGCGCACCGATCCTCATCAGAGACCAACCGTACGACCAGGGACGTTCCCAGGGATGCTTCTTTCCCTCTTCCCTGTTGATCTCCTCCAGGCTGAAGAATCGCCAAGCGACTTCAATGCCCGTGTGCTCGCGAACCGTTCGTATCCACAACGATGCCTGGTACGCAAAAGGGCACATGGGGTCGAAATGGAAGTCGACCGACTCCGTCATGACGGGGTGGACCGTTCGATGATGGTCTGAAGTGCTTGATGGCGCTCGGGAACCGCAACGGATACCGCCTCAGAAAGGGCCTGCCACGAGCCCTTGTCCGGCTGAACGATCCCGGAAAGCCTTTTTATCAACTGGGAATCTGCCGCGGTCACAGGAGCGACGCGCACCTTGTATTCCGATGCCTGATCCTGCTGGTCGTACAGGCGGACTGAAGCCACCTGTAGATCTTCGTCGACAACGACGGCGGCTGCTCCTTGAAGCGGGTTCGTCTCGACTGTGTCAATGACCCAACCGCCGGTGTTGGCGAGGTTGACCTCGCCGTTGAATCCCGCGGCCTGCTTCGTCGTCTCGAATGGTTTGTGCGTGTGCCCGAAGACAAGGGTGGTCTCCGGGACCCGGCCGAGCTCGTGCGAGACCTGCGCGAACAAAGGGCCCTCCAGGTAGGCCTGGAGACCCTTTTGTGCGTTTGCACTGAGGGGCGATGTCGGATTGTGCCGCTCCAGGCGTCCGGCCCGCTTGGCGAGATGGGTGAACAGGTCGCGCATGACCTTGCGCGTCATCCACTTGCGAGCCCTTCCTCCGGGAGCCCGCTCGGATATCGCAGTGGCCACGGTAAGAACGAGGCGATCCATGGCCTTCTCGCTCTGGAGCATGTCGTAGATCCGATTAACGTCTTGGCCGACCTCGCCCGATCGGCCGAGAGAGGACCAGAAGAAGTCGATCCAGGCGAAGTTGTCCCCCTCCAGCTGCATGATGTCGCGCGGAAGCGGTTTGTTGAACATGATCTGGTTGAGGCTCGACATCAGCTGGTACATGGACTCGATGTAGTGACCGTGGTGAACGATCACACACCTCGACTCGTCGGGTGTCACCATGCCGAGATTCGGATACATCACGCGGACGTGGGCCTTTGTGGATTTATGTCTTCTTTGAATGACCGCTGAAAGGAGGTTCGCCTGCAGGCGCGGATCGCTCTGTTCGAAGAACAGACAAGTTGCGTGCTCGGGCGGGGGTATCGGGTCGTTCTCGGGGAGCGCACGCAATTGCTCCGCGTATAGGCCTTCGCGCGCTGTTTCCCACAGGTGATGGTCGTGGTTTCCGGGAACGAAGAAGATCTCGTCAGCGAATATCGGGTCGTCACCAATTACGAGCTCGGTGAATTGCTCGAATACCGCCGCGGCGACCTCGTCGTCGGACAGGGCGAGCTCCAGTATGTCGCCCGCAAGGACCAGGGTGGGGGGTTCGGCGCCCTCGTTCGCGGCTACCAGCTCCCTCAGACAGTCGCCGAACGCCTGGAGGACCGGAGAACAGATCGACGGATCGGCACGCGGATCTTTCGGATCGCAGATCGCGGTGAGGATGCTGTTCTCGGCTCCGAAGTGGAGGTCGGACAAGATGACATACCTGACGTCGGGCAAAGTAAGACGGTCCTCCAGCAGCTCCGTTGGCTGCTAGCACCTTGCCACTTGGGAACGGGGAGCGTGAAACCTGGCGACGTGCTTTCGGCCCGGGCCACCCCTCACCGGAGGTCCAGACGTAGGACCTGGAGTGACACGGCCGCTAAGTACCCTTGACCGGTGCTTCATATCCACCGGGCCGAACGGGCCGACCTCCTCGTTTCGATGCTCGGGGACCTGCTCTCAGAGCCGCTGTCCGACGTCATGGCGCCCGAAGTCGTCGCGGTCCCTACCCGGGGCATCGAAAGGTGGCTCACCCAGCAACTTTCCGGTCGCCTGGGGACCAGTTCGGGCCGAACCGACGGGATCTGCGCGAACGTCGACTTCCCGTTCCCAGGGACTCTCGTGGGAACTGCCCTGTCGGCGGCATCGGGGATCGACCGGGCCACCGACCCGTGGGTGCCCGAGCGGTCCGTGTGGCCGCTCCTGCAGGTCGTAGAGAGCAGCCTCGACCAGGACTGGCTCAGCGATTTCGCCACCCACCTGAAGAAAGCTGCCCCGGAGGGGGAGCAACGGCGCTTCGCCACCGTCAGGCATATGGCGGACCTCTACGACCGCTATTCGGTGCACAGGCCCGACATGATCAGGCAGTGGGCCGCCGGATCCGGGGGAGCTTGGGGCTCGGATGCCCGCTGGCAGTCCCGCCTGTGGCTCGAGCTGCGTGGGCGCATAGGAACACCGAGCCCCGCTGAGAGGCTGCCGGGGGCGTGCGCTCTCTTACGAGAGGGCGCGGACGTTCCCGGCATCCCCGAGCGCCTGTCGCTGTTCGGTCTCACGAGCCTTCCCGCCAGCTACGTCGATGTCCTGATCGCCTTGGCGAACATCCGCGAGGTGCACCTCTTTCTCCTCCATCCCTCGTTCGCCCTCTGGGATCGCATCTGCGACGGCCCCAAGCCCGACCGGGGGGTGAAGAGGAGCAAGGACCTGACCGTGTCGGAGGCTTTGAACCCCCTGCTCGCATCTTGGGGGCGCGACAGCCGCGAGATGCAGCTCGTCTTGCTCGGAGCGTTGGAAGGCGACTCCGAAGACGTTCACAACCCGATGGTCTCGCCCCCGACGAATCTTCTCGAACACATTCAAGCTTCTGTGCGGGCGAACATCCTCCCGAGCGGTGCACCCCTGTCTGGAGGGGACGACCACCGGATCGTGCTTGACGAATCGGATCGCAGCATCCAGATCCATGCGTGTCACGGCCGCGCCCGTCAGGTCGAGGTCCTGCGTCATGCAATCCTTCATCTCTTCGAAGAGAACCCGGGTCTCGAGCCGCGCGACGTTCTTGTCATGTGTCCCGACATCGAGACGTACGCACCTTTGATCCACGCCGCTTTCGATTCGCAGCACGACGTCTCCGATACTGGCGAGTCACCGGAGAACCCCGACCTACGTGTGCGGCTTGCCGACCGTTCGATCCGTCAGGTGAACCCACTGTTCGCAGTGGTCTCGCGGCTTTTGGCCATGGCGGGGGGCAGAGTCACCGCTACTGAGGTTCTCGACCTGATCGGATCCCCTCCGGTCAGGCGGTTGTTCGGTTTCGACGACGACGACCTCGAAACGATCACCAAGTGGGTCATCAAAACGGGGATCCGGTGGGGCATCGATTCGGCGCACCGTTCACCTTTCAGCCTCGAAGGTCTCCAAGCGAACACATGGGAATTCGGCATCGCCCGTCTGCTGGTCGGCGTTTCGATGGCGGACGAAGGAGAGCGGCTCTTCGGAGACGTCTTACCGTTGGACGACGTCGGTAGCGGCAGTATCGAGCTGGCCGGACGTTTGGCCGAGCTGATCGACCGCATCGCCACGGCTGTCGACGAGCTCTGGCGTCCGAAGTCCGTGTCGGGATGGGCCAAGTCAATCTCGAGCTCCGTCTACAGCATCGCCAGAGCGGCGTTCGGAGACGAGTGGCAATCGGCACAGCTCGATCAGGTACTTGCGAATCTGGTGGAAGAAGCGACGTCAGACGGGATCACCTGCCAGTCCGAGTTGAGCATCGGCGACATCAGAGCGGTGCTCGAGGACCGTCTGCGCGGCCGTCCTACAAGAGCGAATTTCCGCACCGGTCACCTGACCGTGTGCACGCTGGTGCCGATGCGTTCGGTTCCCCACCGGGTCGTGTGCCTGCTCGGACTCGATGACGGCGCATTCCCGCGCAGTCCGGAGCGCGATGGCGATGACCTCGTGCTCGCCGACCCTCAGATCGGGGACCACGACGCGCGGTCAGAGGATCGGCAGCTGATTCTCGACGCCCTGCTCGCGGCGAAGGACAACCTCGTCATCACCTATACCGGACGCGACGAGCGGAGCAATCTTGTCCGGCCGCCCGCGGTCCCTGTCGGCGAGCTGATCGACGTCATCGATCAGACCGCGGTCCTGGCGAACGGGCACAAGGCCAGCAGTCATCTGATCATCCACCATCCCCTTCAGCCGTTCGATGCACGCAATTTCATACGCGGCCGCTTGATGGGGACCACGCCATGGAGCTTCGATCGTTCCAATCTCGACGGTGCTCTCGCCGCGGCCGGCCGAAACGCCATGTCGGTTCGTAAGCGGCCTTTCCTACCGGAGGCTCTTGCACCGATCGACGACACCACCGTCGAGCTCCGAGTCCTCGAGTCCTACATGCGTTCGCCGGTTCGTGCCTTTCTGATCACCAGGCTCAATGTGAACGTCGAGTCGAAATCCGAGGACGTCGACGACGCTCTTCCCGTCACTCTCGACGCCCTCGAACGCTGGGCGATCGGGGACCGGATCGTGAACGCGATGCTTTCGGGAAGCTCACTCGACGCCTGCATAATGGCCGAGCAAGCCCGCGGGAGCCTCCCTCCGGGATCGCTGTCGGATCCCATCCTCGATGACATGACACCCTCTATCGAGCATCTGGTCAGCGTGGCCTTCGCGGAAGGGTCACCGGAGTCCCTGGCGGTGAATCTGTCGCTTCCGTCCGGTTACCGGGTGGTGGGGACCGTTCCCGGCGTCAGAGACGATGTTGTCAAGAACGTCACGTACTCGCGGATGTCGCCGTCGCAACGGTTGAACTCATGGCTCAGGCTGCTCTGCCTCACGAGCGCGTATCCGGAGAAGCCGTTCGAAGCCATCACATACGCGCGAGGTTCCGACGGCGATGCAAGCACGGGACCGAGCGTGTCGATCGCACGCATCGGCGTATTAGGAGAGACCGCGAGCGAGCGGCAAAGCGTGGCGACGAACTACCTCGAGCAGATCGTGGATCTCTACCTCCGCTCCATGCGCGAGCCCCCTCCTCTTTATTGCAAAACGTCCGCGGCGTGGGCCCAGGCGGCATCGAAGGGTCACGACACCGAAAAGGCTGCCCGAAAGGAGTGGCAGTCCGAATACGAACGCGAACACGAGGACCAGAAGGCCGAGCACCAGATCGTCTTCGGTGGAGTCGCACCATTCGAAGATCTGCTTTCTGCGCAATTCAGAGACGACGAGCTGGGACCGGGCTGGGCCAGTGACGAATCGACCAGGCTGGGTCGTTGGGCCAGACGGCTATGGGACCCGATCCTCGCGGTTGAACAGGTCAAGGACTGATGGCCCGGATCAAGCGCGACGCAGTGATCATCCCGTTTCCGGGCGGGGCCGTGAACGACGACGGGGGGTTCGACGACACGGCGGTCGAGGACACGGGGGTCGACGACACGGCTGTACCCCAGTATGAGTCGAAGCGCCAAGCGGAGCCCGAACCGTTCGACGTCTGTGGCCCTCTGCCTAAAGGCGTCACCCTGCTCGAGGCGAGCGCGGGGACCGGCAAAACATTCACCATCGCCGCTTTAGTCGCCCGGTACGTGGCGGAGGGGACCCCGCTCGAAAAGCTTCTGGTGGTGACGTTCACCCGCATGGCCACAGGGGAGCTTCGGGACCGGGTTCGACACCGGCTGGTCGAGACCGCGTCGGGTCTCGCTCAGGCGATGGACGGGGCCAAGGTGGAAGACGAGGTCGTCCAACTTCTTGCTCGGGGCACCGATGCCGAGGTGGAGCGCCGCCACCTCAATCTCTTGCTCGCCATCTCCAACTTCGATTCGGCGACTATCGATACCACTCATGGATTCTGTCTCCACGTCTTGATGGGGCTCGGTGTCTCCGGTGACGTCGATCGGGACGTGAAGCTCGTCGAGAACACGACGGACCTTTTGGAAGAGGTAGTCGAGGACCTCTTCATCCGGAAGTTCTGGAAGTCGGATTCCGACACCCGCTTCAAGCTCAAAGATGCGATGGAGATCGCAAACAAAGTTGTGGGTAACTCATCGGCGATCATCGCACCTGACCTGTCGACCACCCATGTGCTTCCGAGGATGCGTCGTCGCCTCGCAGACGCTGTTGTCCGCGAGATGACCAACCGTAAGCGGGTGCTCGGGATCCTCACTTACGACGACCTGTTGACGCGCCTGTCCGAGGCGCTGGGAGATCCGAGACGGGGAGCGGCGGCCTGCAGGCGGTTGTCCGACAGTTACGAGATCGTTCTGGTCGACGAGTTCCAGGACACCGACCCCGTGCAATGGGACATTCTGCGGCGCGCTTTTTCGGACTCGACCCTGGTCCTCATCGGCGATCCGAAGCAGGCGATCTACGCCTTCAGGGGCGCGGATATCTACGCGTACCTTGCGGCTGCCAAGTCCGCCACGTCGCACGCCACCTTGAGTACGAACTGGCGTAGCGATCGACCGTTGATCGAGGCCTACGACGCGCTGTTCGAAAACGCGCAGCTCGGTGATCGCGACATCAGGTACCACCCCGTTTCCGCGGCACCGACGGGTCAGACCCACGGACTGGAAGGAGCTCCACACAACGAGCCCCTTCGCATACGGATCCTCGACCGGCGCCGTGTGGCAACCAATGCGGACGGCTCGGCCAAGTCGGCCGAGGCGCAGCGCTACATCGCACGCGATCTGGCCCTCGACATCACCGCCCTTTTGGGGTCAGGAGCACGGATTGCAGAGCGGAGCCTCGACGGCTCGGCCACCTGGAGTGCGGTCAATCCCGGCGACATCGCGGTGCTGGTGCGCACGAACAACCACGCCGCGAAGGCTCGCGACGCCCTGATCGAGACCGGTGTTCCCGCGGTTGTGGCCGGCGGTGGAAGCGTCTTCGAATCGGTTCCCGCGTCCGACTGGGTGACCCTTCTCGTGGCCACAGAAAAGCCCACCTCGCGCAAACTGGCTGCAGCAGCGGCTTTGACGCCTTTCATCGGATGGAGCGCCACGGATCTCGCCACGGCCGGAGACGACAGGTGGGAGGACCTCCACTGGCGGTTGGCCAGATGGTCCGAGGTGCTGAGGAGCAGGGGTGTATCGGCACTTGTCGAGCACGTGTCGTCGTATGGCCTGCCGGCGAGAGTTCTCACCCTGGTCGCAGGCGAGCGTTACCTGACCGATCTATTCCACGTGGCGAGGCTGCTCCACGCGGCCACGGTAGAAGGAAACCTCGGTTCTACCGCGCTCACCGCGTGGCTCAGAAAGCGAATCAAAGAAGCGAAGAACGAGAAGGACGACGAGGATCGCAGCCTCCGACTCGAGTCCGACGCCGATGCCGTTCAGATACTCACGATCCACCGCAGCAAGGGCCTCGAGTTTCCGATCGTCTACTGCCCGTATCTATGGGACGGTTACGAAAGGCCCGATCCGGTCCCAGTGTTTCACGATCCGGACGCCGGTAACGCCTTGACCGTGGATGTCGGCGGCAACTGCGTCGGGTTTGCGGACCACAAGGGCTACAGCTGCTACGAGCAACGCGGTGAGAGCCTGCGCCTGTTGTACGTCGCGCTCACGAGAGCCCGGCATCAGGCCGTGATCTGGTGGGCCGGCGCAAATTCGGGTGGCTTCTCCCCATTGACCCGCCTGATCTTTTCGAAGGATTCCGACGGCTCGATCGACGAGAAGCCGAAGAGGAATCCGAAGTCGGACACAGAGGCGTGGGAGGTCTTCGAACGGATCGCGGCGGGGTCGAACGGGTGCATCGCCGTCGAGCCGGCAGATCCCGACCATGGCGCCAAGTGGAGACCGACTGATGCCGACGCGTCGGAGGACCTCGACGTGTCGGTCTTCGACCGGCGATTCGACGAGGTGTGGCGGAGGACTTCGTACTCGGGTATCACCGCCGCCGCTCACGAGCCGGTGGTGGGAAGCGAGCCGGAGGAGAACCTGATCACCGACGAGGTGCCCGGCGCAGAGCAGGCCGCTTCGGTCGAGGCAGGCACCAGCCGAGCGACGACCGATCCTGTCATCGAAGACTTGAAAGCGTTGCCTGTCGAGCTTTCTGAGATGCCAGGTGGCGTGTCGTTCGGCACGTTCGTGCACTCGGTGTTCGAGGAGGCCGACTTCGCCGCACCTGATCTTGAGGCCGAGTTGAACAGGGCGATCGATTCGACCGTCATGAAGGGCTCCGGTGATCTCGGCGATCCCCAGGTGCTGGCGCGGGGCCTCGATATCGCCATCAACACGCCACTCGGTCCTGTGGCGAACGGCATCACGCTCAGGCAGGTCGCCCGTTCTGACCGCCTCGATGAGGTGGGATTCGAGCTCCCCATCGCCGGAGGAGACGACGCGGTCTCCGCGATATCGATGCACGATGTCGCCTCAGTACTGCGGACCCATCTCGAGGTGTCGGACCCCATGTACCGGTATGCGGACAGGCTCGACGATCCACATCTTTCCGGGGACCTTCACGGATATCTGACCGGAAGCATCGACCTCGTCGTCCGCTTGCCCGACCGGCGTCTCGTCATCGCCGACTACAAGACCAACCGGCTCGCGCCGATCTCGGAGGAGCTGACCGCGTGGCACTACCGGCCTCAGGCTCTCGCCACCGAGATGTGGCGTGCGCACTACCCGCTGCAGGCGATCCTCTACACCGTCGCGCTCCATCGCTACATGCGTTGGCGCGATCCCATGTATCGGGCCTCGGAGCACCTGGCCGGCGTTCTCTATCTGTTCGTCCGGGGGATGAGCAATGCCACTTTCCCCGCCGTCGGCGGCCAGCCATGCGGAGTGTGGGCATGGAAACCACCTGCAGCGCTGGTCGAAGGATTGAGCGACCTGTTCGACACCGGACCCGTCAGATGAGCGACGTCACCACATCGGTACCGGCTGTCGCGATGGTGGACGAGCAGTCTGACGACGGTCCCGGTTCTGATGTCCGGATCGCAACCCGGGCAACCGGACTGCTCAGGACGTTCAACGAAGCCGGGGTGCTGATCGCCGCTGACGTTCACGTCGCATCGGAGCTGGGGAAGCTGGCGTCGTCGCTCCATGGCGCATTGTTCGAGGACGAACTGATACTTCTCGGTGTTGCGTTCTGTGTGCGTGCCCCCCGCCTTGGTCACACGTGCGTTGATCTCTCCACCATCAGAACCACCGCCGACGCGGACGTCGATTCGCCGACAGATATAGCGAGTCTTCCGTGGCCCGACCCCAAGGCTTGGATCGATCGCCTGAAGTCGTCTCCCATGGTCGGAGAGGGCAGACCACTGCACCTGGAAGGATCGGTCCTCTACCTCGATCGCTACTGGCTAGACGAGCGCCGTGTGGCAGCGGAGTTGGTGAAGCGTGCCGGACACACAACGGTTGACCTGGACACATCTGTCCTCGCCGATGGGATCGACCGCCTGCTCGGTGAAGACACCGACACCTTGCAGAAGTTGGCATCGGTGTCCGCACTGCTGCGCCGCTTCGCGGTGATCGCCGGCGGCCCCGGAACGGGAAAGACGACGACGGTGGCACGGATCCTGGCCCTGATCGACGAGCAGGCCCTGGGCGGTTCGAACCTGCCCCTGATCGCAATAGCGGCTCCGACGGGAAAGGCCGCGACGCGCCTCGAGCAGTCCGTGCACCAGGTAGCCGCCACGCTCGACACCGATGAACGGATCAAGCAGCACCTGAGCGAGCTTTCGGGGTCGACGATCCACCGACTGCTCGTAAACATGCCGGACAGCAGCACGCGGTTTCGCCACAACCAGATGAACCCTCTCCCGCACGACGTGATTGTCGTGGACGAAACGTCGATGGTCCCGCTGTCGATGATGGCCAGGTTGGTGGAGGCGGTTAAGCCCGATGCCCGTCTCATCCTGGTCGGTGATCCGGAGCAGCTCGCTTCGGTCGAAGCAGGAACCGTCCTCGGTGACGTTGTCGGTCCGGCGAGCCATGGCCTGGTCATGAGGGCGGAATCTTCCGGGTTGCTCGAAGACATCACCGGTGTGGCGCCGGACGCCTCGGAACCTCCGGTCCTCGAAAGTTCGGGTGGCCCCACGCCGGTGGGCGACGGGATTGTCGTCCTCAGAACGGTGCACCGGTTCGGCGCCGGGATCGCCCGCCTGGCGGGCGCGGTCCGCACTGGTGACCAGTCCGAGGTTTTGGACACCATCTCTGCAGGGCTGGACGATGTGATCTGGATCCCCTCGGACCCGGGCTCTTCCGGCGCCGGTAGTTCTCTGGAGAACCTTCTCGACGGCAGCGTCGTTCGAACAGAAGCGGTGACGGCGGGGGGCACTGTGCTCGAGGCGGCCGAAAAGGGAGAGGCGATCCGGGCGATCGAGGCGCTCGGATCATTCCGGTTGCTGTGTGCGCACAGAAGAGGTGTCGCCGGCGCCACCACGTGGGCCACACGGATCGAACATTGGCTCGCCTCCGATGTTGACGGCTTTATGCCCATCGGGTCCTGGTATGTGGGGCGGCCATTGCTCGTCACCGCCAACGACTACGCGCTGGGCCTCTTCAATGGGGACACCGGCGTCGTCATGAGGGATGGGAACGGTCACACGGTCGCGGCATTCGAACAGGCCGCAGGGAAGGTACTCCAGGTGAGCCCGAGCCGGTTGGAGGCGATAGAGACGATGTACGCGATGACGGTCCACAAAAGCCAGGGGTCTCAGTTCGACACGGTGGCGCTGATCCTGCCTGAGCCCACATCTCCGATTCTCACCCGCGAGCTGCTTTACACCGCGGTCACGCGAGCGAAGAAGAAGGTGATCATCGTGGGTTCCGCCGAATCCGTCGTCACCGCCACGGATAGGCCCATCGCACGCTCCTCGGGTCTGCGGCGCCGGCTATGGGGCGTCTGAACCTTGGCCCGGGGTTTCGAGCCTCTTCCTTTGCGGCTTGGTGTCGCTGCCATCCGCTGCGAGAAAGGGGCACTGGCAGAGAACCTCGAGACTCACCGGAGGTTGATGGCGGAAGCGTCGGATCGCGGCTGTCACATCTGCGTGTTCCCCGAGATGTCTCTGACCGGATCTGTCGATCCCTCGACAGATCGCCACAAGCTCGTCCGCCTCGACTCAGAAGTAGTCATGCAACTGGTCAGGTACACGCAAGCTCATTCAGTCGGAGCGGTGTTCGGTATAGCTGAGCACAACGCGAGCGGGAACTTCATTACCCAGGTCTATGCCTCGCAAGGCAGGTTGATGGGGGTACAGCGCAAACGACACCTCGGTGAGGGGGAGGCATTCTCCCAGGGAACCGGAAACTCGGTCTTCCGCTTCGGTTCGCTCAAGTTCGGGATCGCCATCTGTGCCGAAGGAGACGTCGACGCTCCGTTCGACGCCGCGGCCCGGGCCGGGGCGCAGCTGATCTGTTTTAGCTCCGCGCCGGGTCTGCACGGAAGAAGAACCGACGATCGGGCCTGGCGCGACGGTTTCGAATGGTGGGAGAAGAAGGGACTCGCCTCTGCCAGGCGCCACGCTTCGAACGACTCCGTGTGGGTGGCCATGTCCACGCAAGCGGGAGCGACCAGTGACGAGGACTTCCCCGGCCTGGCCGCGGTGATCTCCCCTACCGGTGAGGTCACAGATCGCCTCGATGACTGGAACGAGGGATTCCTGGTCGTCGACCTGCCTCTTCAGTACGAAGTCGAGCCGGCGCGGCAGGCGGCCCGGGTCCTGGTGATGGACGACGAAGGGCGCACCCTGCTCGTCCGGTTCACCGACAAGGCCGGATACGAATGGTGGGCTACGCCGGGCGGTGGTCTCGAGGCGGGAGAGAACCATCGACAGGGCGCGGCACGCGAGTTGAGCGAGGAGCTCGGACGCGACGACATCGAGATCGGACCCGAGATCGGATGGCGCAGCCACACGCTGGCGTTCAACAGCGGCCCTTGGGTGACTCAGCGCGAGCGGTGGTTCCTGGCGCGAGTCCGGCCTTTCGAGGTGGCGGACGCCACTCGCCAGGCTGTAAAGGCCGAGTACGTGACCGACTTCCGGTGGTGGACGGGGGAGGCCCTGCAATCCTCCGCGGTGGTGACTGCACCGCGCCGATTGGCCGACCTGGTTTCTGCCATTGCTTCCGGGCGGATTCCTCCCGCCGGCACGGATCTCGGCGTGTGAGCGCCGGTCTGATCGCCGACCCGGCGCACTTGTGAGGGCCGTGCAAGGATTGGCCATCGAGCCGACATTGCCAGCTGCACCCACCGCGAAAGATCTCCGGACGCGCCGCAGCAAGTTCGTGGCGACGAGCATCGTGGTGTTCGCTACTTGCGGGCTTGTCGTATCGATCGCGGCGACGGCCTCGAGCGCGTCGTCCGCGCAACGTCCCGATAACCGCCTGAGCGTGGTCACGGCGCGCCAGAGCCGAAACACCGAGACGAATCAAGCGTCGGCGGACGCGTCGACCTTCGCCGAAGGTCCGGGAGCCGTGACCGTGATGGGCACAGGCAATGCGGGGGACGCAGGCCTCGGTGGTGTGGCCACGTCTGCAGAATTGGACGGCCCGACCGGCGTCGCCGTCGACCACAACGGCGACGTATACATCGCGGACACGGGGGACTGCGCGATCGTAGAAGTGCCGGCCCGAGCGGGGACGCAGCATTCGATGGCGATGACGGCCAACCGTGCCTACGTCGTCGCGGGAGGGAAATGCTCCGGTTCGGCGGCAAAGACGGCGAACGTCGGCTTCGCCACTTCGTTAGCTGTCGACTCGGCAGGCGACGTGTTTGTTGCCAACCCCACTGACGACGTGGTCCTCGAGGTCCCGGCAGCGAGTGATAAGCCCCAGATATTCGCCGGGAACGGGCGATCCGGTTACACCGGCGAAGGCCATGCCGCCGGTGACGCGGAGCTGAACAATCCGACGGGAATCGCTCTCGACGCGTTCGGCGACCTCTTCATCGCTGACACGTCGAACTGCGTCATCCGCGAGGTTCCTTCGCACGACGGAGCCGAGTGGGGGATCCCCATGACTGAAGGCGACATCTATACCGTCGCCGGAACCGGAACCTGCGGGCAGACCGGGGACGGCGGACCGGCTCTTCGATCAGAGCTCTGGGACCCGACCGACGTGGCGATCGGGCCCCACGAAAATGTCGTCATCGCTGACCAGGGCGGCGAGGAGATCACAGATCTCCCTTCGGTCTCCGGGACCTATTACGGCACCGCGGTCTCCACCGGGCGCTTGGCGGTCGTGGCGGGTTTCGGTTTCTACGGCCCCTACCTGGTGGACGGGCAATCGGCCACCGGGCAGGTCGCTGAGCTCAACTCGCCGACCTATGTGGCACTCGACGATGCGGGCAACGTTTACATAGCTGATACGTACAGCAGTGCCATCAGGATCGTCCCGAATGTTCCGGTTACAGAAGGCGCAACGAAAATGACGCCGGGGAACATGTACACGCTCGCCGGGGCGCTTCCCACCGGCACCGGATTCGAGAGCACCAAATGGGTGGATCCCGAGGTTCTCTATCCCCAAGGGATAGCCGTCGGACCGGACGCAACGATCTACTACGCAGATTCAGGGGCCAACGTGGTCAGGGAGCTGACGGCCAAGGTCAGCTCTTCATGATCAAGGTCAGCTCTTCTTGACATCGAACTGGTAGGTACCCGCGCCGACCGCCAGTGTCACCTCGCCACCGCCTGCTCCGATCACGCTTATCCCATCCGCGGTGTGAACAGGTCCGGAATCAACGGACACGGCGCTGCTCGAAGACGCCGGCAGGTGAAGGGTGGCAGAAGAGTTCGCCGGAAGCATAAGGGCCAAGGTGATGGCGCTCGAGGACTGTGTCCAGGCCACAGAAGCAGTTCCGGCGACGGTCGGTATCGCGCCCGAGGCCCTTTGAAGCACCGAGAATGCGGGCGTTATGTCGAGAGCGGTGACCGGCTCTCCGATGCTCGGCATGGCGGGCACACAACCGAGAAGGACTTCTTGCATGGCCACAAGTGCAGAGGAGCCCCACCCGTGCGACATGCTGTCCCCGATCAGGTCGCTCAAGACCCAGGCCTCCCAGCAGAAGGTCCCCCCGTGGGCGAGTATCCACGCCCATCCCGGGCGCGACGCGTTGGTCAACGTCTCCACCACCTCACCGTCGAGGCCGGCGTAGTGAAGGGCGCGCAGAAGGTTCATCCCCTCGTCGGGCTCCACGGAGATGCCGAGGCTCGCCACGTACTCTCCGACGAACCTTCTGTCCGGGTCGGGCACGAACCCGTACGCGAGAGCCTGCAGATTGACGAGTTGAGACGAGTGCGGTGACAACGTGCCGTCAGATCTGAGGCCGTCGGCGTAGAGGCCGTTTGGACGCCTCAGGTACTTGTTGATCGCCGCAGCCACAGTCTCGGAGCGCTGCCGATGTACCAGAGCACCCGACGTGTCCCCCACCACGTCTGCCACATCACCTATGCGGGCGAGGCCGTTGGCGGAGCCGATGTTGATCGAGGTGTCTGCGTTGGTGTTGAAGTCGTAGGCGTAGTTGCTGTCGGCGCTCGGGTACAGGGGCCGTCCGGTGACGAGACCGGTCGACGGCACGACCGCCTCGTACAGGTAGTCGCTCAACTTCTCCAAGGTGGGATGGAGCAGTTGCATCGTCTTGGTGTCACCGGTGCTCGCGTAGTAGCGCCACACCCACTCCGGATAAAGCGCGGTGAAGCTCACGTAACTCTGTGGTCCATATGCGGTGGGATAGATGTCGCTCACGCGGCCGTCGGACCAGAAGCGCTTCTGCGAACGCGAGAAGTCGCGCAGAGCCTGAAAGCTCAGGTTCGACTCCCCGATGCTGCGCAATATCACCTGGGACTCGCTGCACGAGTCCCACAGGAACTGTCCCTTCTCGCGCGTCGGGGTATCGACGAACTCCTCGTGTGTCACGTACAGCCCGGATCTCGCGCACATGTCCCACACCGAGTCGAGGATCTTGTCCGATGAAGTGAAGGTGGCGTTCGGATTGTCGGGCATCTTGCAGTGCCGTGCCATCGCCGTCACCTGATCGCTTCCGATCGGTTCTCCGGCGCCGTCGATCTCGAGATAGCGGAAACCCAGGAATGTGTACGGGTCGAACTTCTGCGATCCGTCCCGTTGCGTGTAATAGAAGGCCAGATTGGTCTGCTGAGTGGCGTGCGTCGTCGATACGTGGCCATCGGGGTCGAGCACGTACCCGACGTGCATGGAGACCGTCCGGCCCGATATCCCGTGGTGGAACTCCACTACCGGTCTCGCGGCGTAGATCTTCCCGAAGTCGATCACCACGCTTGCGTCTTCGAGGGTGGTGACCGACACGGGCTCGATGGGCAACTCGGTTATCCGGGTTCTCTGGGCGAACATCCGGGTGAACGGCACGGTCCCCACCGGCCCCATCACCACGGCCTGCTCCCACGCGTTGTCGTCATAGCCGGCACCGGCCCAGCCGATCGGGCTCAGGCGCCCGTCGATGATCTCTACGAAGTCGCCGCCGTCGTTGTTGCGTTGCGGGGCGGGCAGCCACTCGGCCAGACGCTGTCGCCAGGTGCCGTCCGTGCCCACGACGACGTGCCTTCCGTCTGCATACACGACCGACAGGTGCGCGAGAAGGCCGGGGACCGAGGTGGGGCGGGCTTTCCCCCCGCCATACCAATGGTGGAGGAATCCGAGCACGTTTTCCGGGCCGCTTCTCACATGCGCGGTCACGTCTGTTGCTTGGTAGTACTGCTCGTCGGGAAAGCAGAAGCTGGTACCGGTATCGATCAACGAAGCATTGAGCCAGAGCTGGTACTTGTGCGCGGCCGCGGTGTAGACGATGGCGTGGTCGACCGCACCTTCAGGCAGGGTGAACTGTCTGCGGAGGTAGGTGTATTTCTCGAGTCCGGTATCGGCGGGGCCCGGTCTCAGCCATTCTGCGTTCCAGTCGCTGTCTCTGAGCCCGGTGATGAAGGAACCAGGGCCCGATTCGGCGCTCCAGGCGCCGTGCGCGTTGCGGGTGGAAACCGTGAAGCCGTATCTGGTGTCCGGTTCGAGCGCGGGCCCGGTGTAGGCGACGAAGGCTTGGCGACCGGAGATCACCGATCCCGATTCCCACACCGGGGTGGCGTCCGGTGACGCGCTCAGGAGGGTCAGTCTCACCCTGTACCCGGTCTGGCGTGCACCACGTGTGGGGTCGTAGATCTTCCAGGCGAAGCTCACGTCGTCGGGATCGACCCCCACCGGGAATGTGTCCCCGTTTGTGGTCAGTTCGACGGGTGATCCGGGCGTTTTCGCCGCGGCAGGGGTGGCGGCCGGCTGGGTTACCGACCACTCGTCGTATGCGACGCTCCCCACGGCTGCCACCACCGCGCCGGCGCGCAGACCGTTCACCATGAAGGATCGCCTGTCGACCTTCACCACCGCCTCTCCGTAATCCCGCGTGACGCTATAGCGTCCGGGGTCTTCCGGGCGGGCCACATCGCACGGATACAGCCCGCAGAAGAAACAGGCCGGAGAAGAGGAGGACGGACCGATGAGTTTTTCGCTCGAGGGCAAGAGGGTGCTCGTAACGGGAGCCTCGTCGGGGATCGGCGCCGCGCTCGCCGTCGAGGTCGCCCGCCACAAGGCGGTGGTGGGGATCTGCGCGCGGCGCTCCGAGCGCCTGGCGGAGACCCTCGCGGCGTGCCGGGAGCACAGCCCGGAAAGCCGGATGTGGGTGGTGGACCTGCGTGATGACGACGAGGTGGACCGCCTCGCTTCCGACGCAATTTCGGAGCTCGGCGGGGTGGACGTTCTCGTCAACAACGCCGGCATCCCGAAGCGCCGGCATGTCACCAAGCTCGACATGCAGACGGTCTCCGACGTGATGGCGATCAATTACCTGTCACCGGTGCGGTTGACCCTCGCGCTCCTCCCACAGATGCTCGAACGCAATGACGGTCTGATCGTGAACGTATCGTCTGTCGCCGCGACGCTGTCGTCCCCGGGAGAGTCAGCGTACGACGCGTCCAAGGCTGCGCTGGCGGTGTTCTCGGAGGCGATGGCCATCGACCTGTGGGATACCGGTGTGAATCTGATGGTTGTATACCCGGGGCTCTTCGAGACCGAGCTGTTCTCGCTTCCCGACAACGACCCACCGCACGCCGGCGTGGACCCGCAGCCTGTCTCAGAGCTTGTGGACGCGGTCATGGAGGGGATCGCTTCGGGCGCATTGCAGGTATACGCGCCGTCGTGGTTCTTCGACATCGCCAAGGGCAAGTTCGACAACCTGCACGGCTTTTTGGACGGCGCAGCCGCGTTCGTCCGCGAAGGCAAGACGACCATCTGACGATCTCACCATCTGACCAACTGACGATCGGGATCTGAACAGCAAGTGCACGCCGCCGTCTTGTCAGTGGACATTCACATCTCGCAGAGCCGATCGCTCAAGGACAAGCGTTCCGTGGTCCGCCACATCCTCGATACGGCGCGCCGGCGCTACTCGGTGGCTGCGGCCGAGGTCGACTTTCAGGATCTGCGTCAGAGGGCCGCTCTCGCGTTCAGTGCGGTGGGCGGCGATGCCGCACACGTGACAGATGTCCTCGAGAACGTGGAGCGTTTCGTGTGGTCTCACCCCGAGATCGAGGTATCCGACGTCAAATGGAGCTGGATAGACGACCAAAGCTGACCCAGACGGGTCTACGCTCTGTGTGGCGGAACGGACAGAGCATCCAGAAGTGGAGCAACAGGCACAATGACGGGCGGATTCGGGCGGGGACGGCGCCGGACCTTTGTGGTCGCAGGCACCGTGGTTGCGGCTGTCACCGCTGTGGTCGGCTTCGCGATTGCGGTCCCGTCGGTATCGCAAAACCGACCGTATCCCACCGCATCCCCGGTCAGAAGCGATCTTGCACCTTCGTCTGAGCCCTGGGCTCGCCTCCTTCAGCTTTCGACAGATCTCGGCGAATCGAACAGCCGCTCGATCACCGTGTTGGTGACTCTGCGCTCGTCGATGCGTCCGATCGTGCTCGGGTCGTGGGCCAACGCGCACCACCTGGGGATGACCTGGGACCATGGCGCTCGTTTCGCCCTGCTCGACGGAACCGCCCGCAACGTGGCACGGGCGTTCGGCGTTTCCATCGACAACTTCCGGTCGCGCACCGGCGAGTCCTTCTACGCCGCCACCAGTCAGGCGGTGATGCCGGTTGCACTTCGCACAGAGGTGTCCGGCATCGGAAGCATCACCAACTACGGCCGGCCGGTGGAAGAATTGATGTCCCCCGACTTCGTTCCCACGCCCGGCCTCGACCCGTCCGAGCTTCTCCAGGCGTACGAGGCTTCGGGGCTCGCTTCGAGCGGCCTTCAGGGCCAAGGCGAGACCGTCGTGTTCATGGAGAGCGGTCCGGTGGAGACGGCCGACCTGCAGGCATATGACAACAAGTTCGGTCTGCCGGCGCCGAACCTGGTCATCTCCGGCGGTGACGGCAGTGGCGGCGCGAGCGAAAGCGGCGAGGCGGACATGGACATCGAGACCGTCCATGCAGAAGCCCCCCAGGCGAAGCTGGTGTACTTCAACCTGGCCACGACTCCGGGAGCATCTAACTCGACCGATGCCGCCGGCCTTCTGGCCCAGGCGATAACCGATGCCAGCACCGATTTCCCGGGCGCAATCATCAGCGCCAGCCTCGGAATCTGCGAGCTAGGTTCCAACTCGAGCGACATCCAGGCGATCTCGAACGCCGCGCAGCAGGCCGAGTCGTCCGGATCGACCATCTTCGCTTCGAGCGGCGACACCGGTGGTGCCGACTGCGGCAGCTTCGGTGCCGACTCGCTCACGAGCGCCAAAGGAGTGGTCTTCCCCGCGGTGGCACCTAATGTCACCGGAGTAGGGGGGACGACGTTGAGCACCACCTCTACCGGCTCCTACGTCGGCGAGACGACTTGGTCGAGCCCGATGATGTCGCAGGGATCCGGCGGCGGCGTATCTACGATCGTCAGCCGGCCATCGTGGCAGACCGGGCCCGGAGTGGGCTCAGGAGGGGTGCCCGACATGCGTGAGGTGCCTGACGTGGGCGCCGATGCCGATCCGGTGACAGGTATCGCCATGATCTCCAACGGGCAGCTCCAGTCGAGCGGCGGCACCTCGTTGTCCGCTCCCATCTGGGCCGGGCTCACGGTTCTGTTGGACCAGTACCTGAAGCAGAACGGACAGAGCCCCATCGGTTTTGCCAACCCGCTCTTCTACAAGCTGGCCGCAGACACCAACCTGTCGCCTTCACCGTTCCATCAGGTGACGGTGGGAGGAAATGTCTTCTACCAGGCCGGTCCGGGCTACAACCCGATCACCGGGGTAGGTACCCCTGACACGGCCGCCCTGGCCGTCTACATCCTGGCGTTCGAAAAGACAGGAACGCCGTGAGCCCCGACGACCTGCCCGTGACAGACGATCTGGCCAACCTGCCGGTGCTCCCGACGGTGCACTGCCCGCACTGCGGGCAGGTGGTGCCGGCTGGTCACTTCTGTGGATCGTGCGGCGCACATCTTGTCCACGCCAGCTCCGGCAAATCGGCGGCCGGCCGTATGCACTCCTACGCCGCGTTCCCCGACGAACCTCTTTTCAGGATCAGCATCGTCTCGACACTCTTTCCGCACCTTTCGCACCGCTCCCGGGTGGTGTTCAGGGTGGCGGCGTTCTGGCTCACGGCTCTGCTCGTGGTGCTGGCGATCGCACGCTTCGAGACCGCTCTTATCGCAGTGGCTGCGGTAGGCATCCCGGTGCTCTTCCAGCTGTACATCCTCGAGGTCGGCCCCTACGGCGACGACGTCATCATCCCCACCTTCGTCACGCTTCTACTGGGGATAGGGCTGGGGATCGGGTGGGCGCAGATCGGTGGGCCCTACGTCCAGCGCAACCTGGTGCCTGTTCTCCAGCCCACTTTGACCAACCACAGCGCGTTCGCCGCCGCAGTGATCGTCCCCGTGGTGGGCCAGCTGCTCATGTTCGTCCCCGTCGTGCTGCTCCTGATAAGGAGGCGCTCGACAGAGTCGCTCGACGGCTTTGTGATCGGCGCTTCCGGAGCGCTCGGTTTCACCGCGGCCGCCACCATCGCAGAGCTGTCTTCGCAGTTCACCGGCGGGGTGTTCTCGAACCAGCCTTTCGTGGACGTAATAAGCCAGGCGCTCATCCGCGGTATCAGCGTCCCGTTGGTGGCGGCATTTGCCACCGGCCTCTTCGGAGCCACGATCTGGGTGAGGAGGCGCAGCGGTTCTGACCGCACGGCGGCAGGTGGGCTGTGGCTCACGTCGCCTGTACTGGCGGTGATCGTGGCCCTGTTGGTCCAGGTGGGACTGGGCTACACCGACATCGCGCGTCTCGAGCAGCCTGTCGTGGTGGTCGTCCATCTTGCGGCAGTGGTCGTGATGGCCATCGCTCTTCGGGTCGGACTGCACCACGTGCTCTTGCACGAGCACCACGACTTCGCCATCGGGGCGCCGGTCACCTGCACCCACTGCCACCATCTGGTCCCAGCAATGCCGTTCTGCCCGCAGTGCGGCGTGGCACTCCATGCGACAGCGCGGTCGCACCGCGAACGTGAGGCCAACCCGATCCAGCCGGGCGGGATGACCCCCAAGCTGTCGACTGCGGAGGAGTCATGAGCACGGTTCCTGTCGTGAGGCCGGGCTGGCCCACAGCGGGTCCCCCGCAGCAGCAACAGCAGCAGTTTCAGCAGGGCCAGCAACCGTGGCCGGCGTATTCGTATCCGGCGGCAGGCGGCCAGCGGGTAGCAGGGACACGCAAGCTCGGCCACCATCACGTGCTGGCGGGGCTGCTCGGCGTACTGGTCGGGCTCGGAGCGGTGTTTGCCGTCATCGGCGTGGTCGCTCCCCCATCGAAACCGACCACCTGCACGACAACTGCGTGCTTGAGCGAACCGCCGACAGGGATACCGGTGCAGAACTGGCCCGTGTACAAAAACGCCAAGTACGGCTTCGCGGTCACGATCGTGAACGTGGCCCCGGGCATCAAGGCTTCGCAGTCGGATGCCAACAACCAGCTGACCGTCAACTACTCCGAGGGGAGCACGCAGTTCGGGTATCTGCAGGTGGCCGGGGTCCCGGATCAGAACGGGTCACAGACCGCGGAGCAGGTCGTCGACTCGATCGTCAACAACAACGCGAGCGGCGCGCAGCTCGCTTACGTGATTCCGGGAGCGATGGTCGGTTACCAACCCGGTTACGGCGCCGCCTACGACTTCACGGGGAACTCGGGAGACGGGTCTAACCAGACTCAGCGCATAATCGTGATGGCTGCGGTACGAAACGGTCTTGCCATCGTGACCTTCTGCGTCGGGGTCAAGGTGGCGTTCGGCGACGGCAAGGGTCAGATCGACCTGACCGATCACCACACGAGCATCGCCGACTCACTACCGGCATTGTTCGGGGACCCCACTGTGAACAGCATCCAGTGGCCGGGTCAGACAACCCCCTGAGTCGGTCTGGGCGCTGAATCAGGAAGCACCCTGAGTCAGGTCCAGAAGGATCTTCCCGCTCACCTCACGACTCACAAGAAGTTCGAAAGCGGTGTTGACCTCTGAGAGAGGGACCGTGGCGCCGATCTCGACGCGCATCGTTGCGGCTTGCACCGCTTCGAGGGCTCCGGCCTTCGCCTCGGCGAGGCTCTCGTGCGATGCGATCAGACCGCCGTAACCGTGCACGGTGAGGCTCTTGCGGTAGAGCATCTGGATGGGGATCTCACCGGTGGTCCCGGCAGAGGTGCCGAAGATCGAGAGTCTCCCGTAGTTGGTGAGCACCTTGATCGCTTCCCCGGTGTAGCCGCCGCCCAGACAGTCGAACACGACCGTCAGCTCGAGATCCCCGACCTTGTCGGCCAGGGAGTCAGCGCCCGTCACGAGCACGCCATCTGCGCCCTGGGCGAGGATCCATTGGCGGTTCGACTCTTTTTCTGTCTGTCCGAAGACAGTCGCCCCGAGCGAGTGCGCGTAAGAGACGATCAAGCTTCCGACCCCACCTGACGCACCGAACACGAGCACCTTGTCGGAAGAACCCACCTCCACCTGGTTCACCACCCGCCATGCGGTGGCACCGGCGATCCCGCACGCGGCGGCCTGGTCGAGGGGGACGCCGTCAGGGACCCGGGTGAGAGCGGCGCGGGGCACTACGGCGGCCGTCGCCCACACCCCGTCTCTCTGCGTGCCCACGCCTGCGCCATGGATGATCACGTCCGTCTTTTCGGAGACGCCTGACGCCTCGGTCCCCAATGTGCGCGGGACCGGGCCGTCACCGGCGGCAAGGCCGAGCGCGCCGTATCGGTCGACCGGATTCACCGATCCCCAAACGAGGTCCACCACGACTTCTTCGTCTTTCGGTTCAGGGAGATCGATCTCCTCGATCTGTAGCGGCGATCCGTGAGCGTTCAGGCGGGCGGCGAGTGCTTTCACCGGCCCGACGTTAGGCGGGGCTGAGAGCCTGGCGCGAGCCGGGTGATTCGAGATCGCGTAGCGACCGTCTGGAGTGCGATCTGTATGCGCGGATGAGCTCGGTGGCCTGTGAAACCGGTTGCGGGCGAGCGATGTGGAATCCCTGCACATGGTCGCAACCCAGATCCTGGATCGCTTCGAGCTGCTCGGCGTTCTCGACCCCTTCTGCAACGGTCTCGAGACCGAGCGAGTGGGCGAGCTTGTTCATGAACGTGATCAGCAATGCGGCGTCGCGATCGGTGGCCACCTCTGCTGTGAACGAGTGGTTGAACTTGACGAAGTCGACGGGCAGATGGCGGAGCTGCGCGAGCGACGACCAGCCCGTCCCGAAGTCGTCGATCGAGATCGACACCCCGAGGTCCTTCAACTCATGCAGCCGCGCCACCGCGAGGTCCGCTCCGCGCATCGTGATGCTCTCGGTGACCTCGATGGTGAGATCTTCAGGATCGAGGCTGTACTTTTCGAGGGCCCTTCTGATCATGTCGATGGCGCCCGAGTCGTGGAGCTGTCTCGGCGACAGGTTCACCGCCATCGAGGGACAGGCGATGCCGAGGTCCCTCCATGCAACCGCCTGCGCGCAGGCCATGTCGATGGCGGCAGCTCCGATCGGCACGATCGCACCGGCTTCTTCTGCGTACGACATGAACGACGGCGGGAAGAGTAAGCCCCTGGTCGGGTGCTGCCAGCGCATGAGCGCCTCGACGCCTGTGAGCCTGCCATTCTTGGCGCTGATCATCGGCTGGAAGTGAAGAGTCAACTGTCCCAGGTGGTTACCGAGGGATCCGAGCTCGCTCTTCAGCTGCAACTTGGACAGGACCCCGTCGAGCATGTTCGGCTCGAAGACCCTGAAGCAGTTCTTGCCGCTGTACTTCGCCTCGTACATGGCGATGTCAGCACTGCGCAGCAGATCGTCTGCGTTCGGGTCCGGCGCCTCTGAGGTAGGGGCGAAGACAACGCCGACGCTCGTGGTCGTGGTCACCTCGCTTCTGTCGAGCTGGAACGGGGTGCGCAGCATCTGGCCGATGCGTTCCACCGCGCGCAGCGCATCGTCATGCGAGGGGAGGTTCTCGAGCAGCAACGCAAACTCGTCGCCACCGATGCGCGCGATGGTGTCGGCCTGTCGTACCGACAGCTTCAGCCGCTCGGCCACCTGTTTGAGGACATCGTCTCCGGCCAGATGTCCGAGGGTGTCGTTCACCGACTTGAACTCGTCGAGGTCGCACAAGATCACCGCGAGCGTCGCGCCGTCACGTTTGTGCCTGTCGATGGCGTGATTGAGGCGGTCGGTCAACAGGACGCGATTGCACAGACTGGTTAGCGGATCGTGGAAAGCCTGGCGGGCCAGGTCGATCTCGCGCGCTTCGAGGGATGCCACGGTGGATTCGAGTTTCCGGTTGAGCTTCTGGTTGTCGACGAGGGTGAAGAACTGCCGCGCCAGCACCAACGCGGTGGTGGCGACCCCGATGGTGAGCAACGTCCCCCCGATGGAACGCCCGGTGGCCTCTTCGATGCCTGCGGTGAGACCGGCGAAAGACAGCGGAATGTAAGGGAGGGCCAGCTGCAGAGGGGTTTCTCCCCGCTCTCGGGATTCAGAGCTCTCGCGATTCCCTGGAGCGAGCGCGGCGATGCCGATAAGCAAAAAGCCCGCCACCCACCCGGTGTCCATCCAGTTCCCGTTTCCGTAGGTGCCGTTCTGGGTGAGGTAGGCGAACATGCTGTCGGAAAGCGCGAGGAAGATCACTCCCCCGGCGAGCAGTCCGAGCTGCCTGCGATAGGCGCCTTTGGCTCTGCTGAGCGCGGCCAGAGCGACGGTGGCGGTCACGATGTCTCCCACCGGGTAGGCCAGGCCCACCGTCTTTGCGAAGACGCCTTCTCCACCGGTGTTCAAAACGGTGCTCAGCGCGGTGGCCCAGCTGACGAACAGGAGCGATCCGGCGATGATCGCTCCTTCGAGCAGTGCCTTCACGCCGTGGGTGACGGCACCGGAGACCTTGCCCAAGACGAGCACCCCCGCCGTCATGAGGGGGACGGCGAGGAGGAAGAACAGGTCCGCGAAAGAGGGGAAAGGGACCTCGATGTTGCGGACGAGCTGGTACCAGCACCAGATACCCTCGCCGATGGCCCATGAAGCAGACGCCGCGGCCAGCAGGCACCACGCGACGCGGCTGGGTCCGGTGACCCGCCGCAGCACAAAGGCGCAGCACACCGCGGCAAACGCGGCCGCGACGCCTTCTCCGATGTCGTCGAGCCAGGTGGTAAACGTGATCCCCAGGGGGTTGAAGAGCATGACCAGAAGAAACAATCCGGTCGTGACCCCGCAGATCAGCGCGCCAATCCACCAGAGCCTCCGCGGCACGACTCCCACGTTTCTGTGATCGACATCGCGAAGCGGACCCTTGAGCTACGTTCGGCCAGCTAGGGGGCCTGGGAGAGCCTTCGAAATGCCCTCAATCGGCCCTCAGACGTCTTCGTGGAAACGCCGGGCCATCTCGATCATCTCCCCGCCTGGACCGCCGCTCGACGGGAGTTCGGGCCGGTAAGGGCTCCCGAGCAGTGCACCGAGAGTGGCCCCTACGGACATCCGGAGCGCATCAAGGTCGTAGCCGCCCTCCAAGAAGAGGATCATCCGGCCGGGCTGGGGTGAAAAATGGGAGACGGTGGAAGCGATGTCGGCGAAGTCCGACGAGGTGAGTCTCAGGTTTGCCAGGGGGTCGGCCCGGTGCGCGTCGAAGCCGGCGGACACGAGAACCCAGGTGGGCTCGAAGCGCCGGACCACGGGCGCGGCCACCACCTCGAGCGCTCGGCGGACGACGTCCCCGGTTGCTCCGGGAGGAAGGGGGATGTTGACGGTCAACCCCTCGGCATTCTCGCCGCCTGTCTGGTCCGCCGCCCCGGTACCGGGGAACAGCGGGGACTGGTGAGTGGACACGTAAAGGACCCGATCGTCGTCCCAGAAGATGTCCTGGGTCCCGTTTCCGTGGTGGACGTCCCAGTCGATGATCGCCACCCGCTCGCCGCGCTGTGCCAGATGGGCCGCGGACACGGCGATGTTGTTGAGCAGGCAGAAGCCCATGGCCCGGTCGGCGGAGGCATGGTGCCCGGGAGGACGCGCCGCGACGAACCCGAAATCGCCCGCTCCGTCTGACAAAAGGTCGATGGTTGCGAGGCCCCCGCCGGCCGCCAGCAATGCCGTATCCCACGAGCCGGGGACGGAGATGGTGTCGGGGTCGAGAGCGCCGCCTCCGGCTTCGCAGAACACCCTGAGAGCATCGAGGTAAGGCTGAGGGTGAACGAGATTCAGCTCTTCTGAGGTGGCTTTTCGCGGGGGTGCCTGGACCACCGCATCACGCACGTCTGCGGCATCGATGCCGCTCAACGCGGCGCGCAGGCGTGCCGGCTGCTCGGGATGTTCGGACCCGGTGTTGTGCCGGTCGAGCTCGGGGTTGGCGGCCAGGACAAGCACGTTTACCACCGTAGGTGCAAAAACGTGCCTCTCGTGTATGGGCCGGGGGAATTTCCCTGCCCTGCCCGGCACCTGGCCGGCTCTGCTCCAGACGTGTTGTTGTGGCATAGCTTTTGCACCCGTGACAGGGGAACGCATCTATCCGCCTTATCTGGCGGATGAACGCACGAACTTGGAGAACTGGCTCGAATGGCAGCGGGCCACGCTGGCCAAAAAGTGCGCCGGGTTGAGTGCCGAGCAACTGCGCAAACGCTCCGTTGCTCCGTCTGTCATGTCACTCATCGGTCTGGTGCGCCATATGGCGGAGGTGGAGCATTCGTGGTTCCAGCGCTGCCTGGCGGGAAAGGACGAACCTCTCATCTACTGCACAGAGGAGGATCCCGACGCCGACTTCGAAGGCGTCGACCGGGCAGATCCGGAAGCTGATATTCAGACCTGGCATGACCAGTGCGCCCTGTCGCGCCGGACGGTTTCAGGTCTCGGTTCCCTGGACGACGCCGGTACCACGCGTAGGAGCGGCGACCAGGTGTCGGCGCGCTGGGTGATCGTGCACATGATCGAGGAGTACGCGCGGCACAACGGCCACGCCGATTTGTTGCGCGAAAGGATCGACGGGAAAACCGGCTATTAACGATGGCTTAGAGACAACTCTGCAAAGGACCATCCCCTCGACCCGGCGACGGTGGAACTGCCGGACTGGTTCGAGGCCCCTGAACCGGGACTTCCGCTACCAACTCACTGCGATCGGTGGTCCTGCGCCGGAACTGCACATCCCGCAAGGTAGAAGACAGGTCCTTCTCCATCGCCGGAGGCAAGGCGGGACAGGAAGTCTCATGGCAGGTAACGGGCATCCGACAAGACGCCTGGGCCAATGCAAACTGCATTCCCGTCGAGGTCGAAAAAAGGAAGAGTTCAAGGCGAGCCACGCCGGTCAGGGAAGCAGGAGCTTCCCGAGCCTGCGCGAAGTGATCGCCATGCCGGTGGTTCCCATGGCCAGTAGATACAGCGCATGAGCCAGAAGTGACCACGTGAAGAAACCGGCGTCCAGACCGCGGATGAGGGCCACTCCTTGGTACAGAGGCGTGATCCGCACCACCAGCTGCAGCCATCCGGGGTAAACGGTCAAGGGGTAGAACGTCCCCGAAAACAGAAACAGCGGCAGGATGGCCAGCGACACCATGTCGAAGTCCTGCCAGCTGCGCATGTAAGACGTCGCAGACATGCCGGCTCCCGCGAACGCAAAGCTGATCAGCATCGCGGCCGGGTAGCACAGGATCACCCACGGCGTGAGCACATAACCAAGGATCGCCATGACGCACAGGAAGGTCCCCGAGTAGAACGAGCCGCGCATCAGCGCCCAGGTGACTTCCCCGATCGCCAGGTCGCCGACATCGAGCGGTGTGGAAAGAACTGCGTCGTAGGTATGCGCGATCTTCAGCTTGAAATAGATGTTGAAGGTCGAGTCGAACACCGCTCCGTTCATCGCAGAAGACGCGAGCAACCCCGGTGCCACGTATGCGGTGTACTTCACCACCTGCGTGCCTATGTGCAGTCCACCCACAAGCTTGTTCAGCCCCACGCCGATCGAAAGCAGATAAAAGAAGGGCTCGAAGAAGCCGGACAAAAAGATCATCCATTGGCGTCTGTAGACCAAGATGTTGCGCTCGACGAGGCGGCGCGCCCGGGGCCGGGTGATCAGTGCCAGAGGCGTGAGCCGTAGGAGGATTCCGGGATGAAGGCCCGGACTGAGGCTTGTTTCTCGGGCCTTCACGTGATCAGCCTTCGCCTGAACGTTCTCCGTGCGACCAGATAGCCCACTATGACGAGAGCCACCAGGTAGCCGACGTGTACGGGGAGCACGGCCCAGTTGACCTGCCCGAGCACCAGCGAACGGCACAGCACCACACCGTGGTACAGCGGAGTGGCGTAAGCCAGGGGCTGCAACCATCCGGGTAGCTGACTGATCGGAAAGAAGGTTCCCGAGAACAAAAAGAGCGGGATCACCCCGAAGCGGTAGATGCTCGAGAACCAGGTGTCGTTGGTGCAGGTCGCGCTGAAAGCTGCGATCGGACATGCGAATGCCAGCCCGGTGAGGACCGCTGCCGGTAGGGCGAGGATCGCGAGCGGTGACTGCGGCACCCCGAAAAGGGCGATGACCGCCAGGTAGATCGACGCGACGATCGTCAACCTGACCGCTATCCAGGTAAGGGTGCCGAGCAGTACGTCGGTCACCTTCAACGGAGTGGCGAGCATCGCGAAGTAGGTGCGGATCCACTTGATCGCACCCATGATGGGGTACATCGACTCGTTCGCACCGATCTGCATGGCGGTCGACGCGAGCAGCCCCGGAGCCAAAAAATGCAGATAGGTGACGCCGTCGACGGCATGCGTGTGCTTGTCCACCAGTGAGCCGAGGCCCACGCCCATCGCCGCGAGGTAGAGGATGGGGATTAGGAAGCTCGTCGCGACCGAACCGCGCCACGTCCTTTTGTAGGAATAGGCCCAGTACCCGAGCGCCCGCCACGAAGGAGGGGTGTGGGTACCGCGGGCCTTCATGAGCCCCGGCGTCTCCATGTCCATTGCCATGTGCGTAGGCGATCAGTCGACGAGCGTGCGGCCCGTGAGCTTCAAGAAGACGTCTTCGAGGGTGGCGCGCCTGACGAGTGCGCTCACCGGTTGGAGGCCGAGCTCGTGCACATGGCGAAGAGCGTTGTCGCCGTCTTCCGTGTAGAGAAGGAGGCGGTCGGGGAGGACCTCGATGCGGTCGGCCAGGCCCTCGACCATCGGAGCGAGCCTTTCGTGTTCGTCGGGCCCGAACCGCACCTCGAGCACTTCGCGCGTCGCGTAGCGGTCGATCAGATCGCGCGGCGCCCCTTCCGCGGCGAACTTCCCGTGATCCATGACCGCGAGACGGTCGCAGAGCTGTTCGGCCTCGTCCATGTAGTGGGTGGTGATGACGAGCGTGACACCTTGTTGTTTCAGCCGGTACAGCCTGTCCCACAGAAGGTGTCGGGCCTGCGGGTCGAGACCGGTTGTCGGCTCGTCGAGGATCAGAAGCTCAGGGTCCGAGATGAGAGACCGCGCGATGGTGAGCCGGCGCTTCATCCCTCCCGACAACGGGTCGACCTTGTCGTGGGCGCGCTCGGTCAGCTGTGCAAAGTCCAAAAGACGCTCGGCGCGCTCGCGAATGAGCTTGCGCGGCAGATCGAAGTAGCGCCCGTAGATCATCAGGTTGTCCAAGACGGTCAGCTCGAGATCCAGGCTGTCTTCTTGAGGCACGAGGCCGATGCGGCCACGGATCTTCGCACCGTCTGTGGCCGGATCCATACCGAGAACCCGCAGGGTTCCCCCCGAAAGAGGGGACATGCACGAGATCATCCGCATCGTCGAGGTCTTCCCGGCTCCGTTCGGACCAAGGAATCCGTAGGACTCGCCTTTGGCGATCTCGAAGTTGATGTGATCGACCGCCACAAAGTCGCCGAACATCTTTACGAGGTCGGTTGCTACGACGAGGGGGCCGTCAGTCTGGCCGGTGTCGCGGCTGACCAAGGGTGTAGCTACGGGGGAGGACGCCACCGTCAGCCACCCTACTGGCCGGCTGTAGGGTCGCCGGAAAGCTGCAGTTCGGCTTATTCGCCGGGAATGAAGAACGGATTGAAAGGCGCCTGTGCTGCGCTCATGGCGTCTTCGATGAGTGGCAGCCGCCTTGATCCTGCGGCCAGGGCCAGACGAGTGGCCTGACGATTGTTCGTGTACACGGCCAGGGCATCCGTTGCGTCGGGAGCCACCCACACCGCGGCGATCAGAAGTAGTTCGTCCACGGACGAACTGTCGATTGTCCCTTCCGCTACGGCGTCCATCACTCCGGCGGCCACTCCCGCTTGGGCGGCGCCCCAGGTGAGCTGCGAATGGCTTTCCGTTACGAGTGGTGCCTTGTTCACGAACAGCGTGGGTGGTTTTGCGGCGATCCCCGGCTGCACCACGGTCAAAAATGCCTGATGCCCCTGCCTCGGCGTGGCGAGAGCGGTGGCCCATGCCGTCTCGACGGGTCCTCCGCGCAGTCCGAGGACGGTGTTGAGGTGGGCGGCCTCGGCCCCCTCTCCCACGAATGCCTCTCCGATCTGGGTGACGAAATCAGGATCTGTGCTCACGACTCTGCGCTCACGACTAGATCGGCCATTCAATCGGGGGCTCGACGAATGCGACTGTGCGCCCGTAACGGCTCTGGCGCAGAAGATCGCTGCCGGTGCTCGCTTCTTTCGTGTCATACGCCAGCAGTCCGACGTGGCGTAGCCGGGTGCCGGATATCGGGCTCACCCGGTGCACCGAGTTCCGGCCCATGAAGACGAGAAGTGTCCCCGGGTTCATCGCGATTGTCGTCACTGGCTTGTTGCCGTTCGCAGTTCCGTTGAGGATCGATGCGACGTCGTCGTACGCGTGGTGTGCGTCTCCGCGTACGAACGGCGCAACTTCGAAGTCACCCCCGCTATCCGCCGACTGGATCGCGAGTGACACCACAAAGTCCGTTTGATCGAAGTGCCATTGCAATTCGTCGCCGTCTCCCATCACGGAAAGGTTGAGGGCGCCGAATGGATCCCCGTAGCGGTAGAGGCTCTCCTCGCCGACGATCCTGGCGATGAGGTCCAACACCTGATCGGATTCGTACAGCCGCCTCAACGGCGATGCGTACGGGATCACGTCGTAGGGCACCACCTGAACACCGAAGCGCCCCTTCCACCGGCGAGGATGATCGTCCGGCAGATCTGCCGGAGGGACCTCGAGGTAGGCGGTCCCGACGCCGACCGAGTGATGAGCACGGCCGGCAAGCTGTTCTGCGTCGGCGACCAGTTGCGCCACCCCGGTCGGGTGTACGAACCCTTCCAGCTCGACGAACCCCACATCCGCCAGCTGGGCGCGCGCGTCTTCGATCACCGCTCCGGCTAACGCGGCGTCCAGATCGAACAACGGGTACCGCTCCAAGTCGACCAGCTCTTCTACGGCTGTGTCCATCTCGCTATCTTCCTCTAAGAACGCCTTCGACCATCGCCCTCGCCAGGATCCTCGTCGCCTCCGGCGTGACCTCCTCGGGTGGTCCGGTGACCAGTGCGAAGAGTGCTCCGCCGAAGAGGGTCATGAGCTCTTTCACCTGCGCCGGCGTGGAGTCCAGCCCGAGCATCCGGTGATGCGCCACGGTCGCGTCCAGAGTTGTGCGGGCGATGCACGACAGCGACTCCCTCAGTGCCGGTCTGCGGGTCTGCTCCAAGGTCAACTCGTAGATGGCGATGAAGCGCGTGCGGTGCGAAGTTGCCGCGGAGTACAAGGAAAATCCGATCATCGCGGCGATCTGCGACAGGTCGACGGCGCCGTCTTGCTCTTGTATGGAGTCTGCGGAGGCGTTCATCTCGGCGAGGTGCAGATCGACTATGCGGCGAGCCACCGCGTCGAGCATCTCGTCGCGCGATCGGAAGTAGTTGGATGCCGTGCCCGGCGGCTCACCGGCAGTCTCGTCCACTGCACGATGGCTGA
>JBAPRR010000450.1:0-13252 GCA_049281195.1 Acidimicrobiales bacterium | reverse complement strand
GAGTCCGCCTCCGAAAGCGATTTCGCGACCGAGTTCCTGTCATTGAAGATGTCGGTGGCGGTTGTGGATCATCTCGACGCCGCCATCGATCACATCGCCAAGTTTGGATCTGGTCACTCAGAGGCGATCGTGACCGACGATCTCCGCGCTGCGGAGGCATTCGTCAAGCGGGTCGACGCGGCCGCGGTGCTGGTTAACGCTTCGACTCGGTTCGTCGACGGCAGTGAGCTCGGGCTGGGTGCCGAGATCGGCATCTCGACCCAAAAGCTCCACGCTCGTGGGCCGATGGGTCTGGAAGCTCTCACCTGCGTCAAATATCTGGTCGTTGGTGACGGACATATCCGATAGAGAGGACCATGACGGAGACCCTTGCATTTCCCGAGCCCGACGCTCCACGCTTCGCGTCCATTACTGACGCTCGTGAGCGCTTGGCGCGAAGCGGCTACCTGGCGGACGAGGGGATCGCGGGAGTCGTCTATCTCGCTGACCGTCTGGCAAAGCCGGTGCTGGTCGAGGGACCCGCCGGCACCGGTAAGACCGAGCTCGCGAAGTCGGTGGCCCGTGTGACAGGGAGCCGGCTGATCCGTCTGCAGTGCTACGAGGGCCTCGATGAATCGAAGGCCCTGTACGAGTGGAACTACAAAAAGCAGCTGTTACGTATCCAGGCCCAGCAGGTCGTCGAGGGATCCGAAACCGGTGGGGACTTGACGTGGCGTGCCCTGGAGGACGACATCTTCTCCGAGGAGTTCCTTCTCACCAGGCCCTTGCTCGAGGCGATCCGATCCGACGAGCAGGTGGTGCTCCTGATCGACGAGGTAGACCGAGTCGAGCTCGAGACCGAGGCCCTGTTGTTGGAGGTGCTCTCCGAATATCAGGTCTCCGTTCCGGAGCTGGGGACCGTGAAGGCGACGCGGATACCTCTCGTGTACCTCACCTCCAACAACACCCGCGAGCTTTCTGAGGCGCTCAAGAGACGCTGCCTCTATCTCCACCTCGACTACCCGACGATGGAGCGTGAACGCGAGATCGTGGCGACGCGGGTGCCCGGCGCATCGGCGGAGATCGCTGACCAGGTGGCACGGATAGTGCGGTCCATCAGAGCGCTCGAGCTCAAAAAGGCTCCGTCGGTTTCCGAGACACTCGACTGGGCGCGGACCCTGGTTCTTCTCGGGGTCGAGACCATCGACGCCGAGCTTGCGCGCAACACATTGAACGTGCTCCTCAAGTACAAGACCGACCTCGACCGGGTGGCGAAGGAGCTCGATCTCGACGCGGTGACGGGAGCTGCGTCCTAACCTCCGATGCTCGACGTCCTGAACGGTTTCATTTCGGAGCTGCGTGCCGCAGGGCTTCCCGTTTCGCTCACCGAGAGCATCGACGCCGCGGAAGCAGTCAGCCACATACCGCTCGAAGACCGCGAGGCTCTCAAGTACGCGCTTGGCGCGACGCTGGTGAAGTCTTCCGCTCACTGGAGGGCGTTCGAGACGGCCTTCGAGGTCTATTTTTCCTTGAGGGGGCCTCAATATTCGATCGGTGAATCCGATACCGACGACCGCGAGCTGCTCGGGCTCGACGCCATCGACGAGGACCAGCAGTCAAAGATGCGCGGCCGCCGCGGCGGTGGAGGTGGTGAGGGACTGTCGCGTGAGGAGCTCGCGGAGCTGATCTACCGGGCGCTCGTTTCCCCGACCGATGCCCAATTGGCGGCCCTTTCCCGTTATGTGGTTTCGCGGTTCGCGGGAATGGAGCCCGGCCGCCCGGTGGGCGGCACCTACTACCTCTACCGGACCTTGCGGAACCTCGATCTCGATTCGGTACTCGAAAGAATGATGGAGCGTGCACGGGCAGAATCACCCGCAGGCGTCCTCACCTCGTTAGAGGAACGGCTCGAGCGTGATGAGGCCAAAGCCGCCATCGAGCGCTTCAAAGGCGAGATCGAAGCTGAGATACGCCGCAGGCTCGTCGCCGACAGGGGCGCCGAGGCACTGGCCCGCTCCATACGCAAGCCGCTACCTGAAGATGTCGACTTCATGCACGCGACACGTGAAGAGCTGGCACAGATGCGCCGTATCGTCCAACCGCTGACCCGCAAGCTCGCGGTCCGCCTGGCGCGCAAGCGCCGCCATGGACGCAAAGGACCACTCGACTTCCGTTCGACGATGCGCCACTCCCTGTCCACCGGCGGAGTTCCGATGGATCCAAAGTTCAAATATCCTCGGCCCGCGAAGCCCGAGATCTTCGTCGTCGCCGATATCTCCGGATCGGTGGCCGCCTTCGCTCGCTTCACCCTGCAGTTCGTGTACGCGATCAGCTCACAATTCTCTAAGGTCCGAAGTTTCGTCTTCGTCGACGGTATCGACGAGGTCACTCAATTCTTCGAAGGCGCCGAAGACGTGATGGATGCCATCCACAAGGTCAACACCGAGGCCGATGTGGTGTGGGTCGATGGGCACTCGGACTATGGCCACGCGTTGAGTGTGTTCTGGGATCGTTGGGGGGAAGAGGTGACTCCGCGCACGAGCGTTCTCGTCCTCGGAGATGCGCGCAACAACTATCACGCGTCGGAAGCCTGGGTGCTCCACGAGCTTCAGAACCGCGCCCGCCGCGTTTCGTGGCTCAACCCCGAGCCGCGCACCTATTGGGATACGGGCGACTCGATCGTCGGTGAGTATGCGGTCCACTGTGACGAGGTGGTCGAGTGCCGCAACATGCGACAGCTCGAGGGTTTCGTGTCGGACCTCGCGTGACTGGTACGCGCATAGTGCTGATCAGGCACGGCGAGTCACAGTGCAATGTCAACGGAATAGTTGGAGGACACGTTGGCTGCACCGGCCTCACCGAATGCGGCTTCGAGCAGGCTCGAAAGCTGCGCGACAGGTTGGCATCGACGGGTGAGCTCGCGGCAGCCGACGTGTTCTATACGAGCCTGCTTCCGCGTGCGATCCAAACCGCGGAGACGATCGCACCAGCGGTAGGTGGGGGACGGTTGGAGGCGGTTCGCCGGTGCTCCTTGTGCGAGCTTCATCCCGGGTTGAGCGACGGTCTCGAATGGCCGGTGTTCGAGGATCGCTACGGGAATGCGCCTTGGCAAGACGACCCCACAATCGAGATGGCTCCGCAAGGCGAGAGCTGGAGCGGATTTGTGGACAGGGCTTCAAGCGCTGTGGCGGCCCTCACCGATGAGCATCCCGGCTCGCTCATAGTGGTCGTGTGTCACGGCGGCATCGTCAGAGCGACCATGGCGACGTTCCTTCCCCTGGTCGACCGATATGCCTCTTTACGCCTGCCGACCGCGTATACGTCGATCACCGAATGGGAGCACGACGACCGGGGGTGGCAGCTGGTCAGATACAACGACGTCGAACATCTGGGCGGCCCGTTCGAGTCGATGAAAGATGGCCCACACGTCGTTCGTCGCTAACGGGTCCTCCCGCTAACAGGCGTAGTCGCTGTCGAAATTATCTGTCGTTGCGCCGTTCGTGTATTGGACGATCCAAGTGGGACCCGATGCAAAAGTCCATCCGGAGCAGTACTGCTCGGGGTTGAACGGTGGGTCATTAGATCCCCATTCGGCGACCCACTCGGGGACGTATGGCGAGTATCCACTTCCACCGGTCACCTCGCTCCACTCGGAGATGTTCGAGTAGATACCGACGTTGACTATCGCCTCCGCCTGCAGACCGAGGATGGCGCCCTGTATGACCTGTGCGTTGTCAGCCGCGTTCGACGACCAGTTGTTGTCCGACTCTTCAATGTCCAGCCACCAGGTGACATCCGTGTCCACGCCGGCGTTCTGGGCTTCGGAGAATGCGTCTTGTGCCGCGGCGAATCCATAGTTGCAGGCCTGGTTTCCCTCGCATTCGGAAGAGCCGGTGGCTTGCGTTCCGTAGGACAAGAAGATGTAAAGCTCGAGACCCGAACCGGCCCACGTTGCTTCCGAGCTGAGACAGGGGTTGACCGATCCGAATGACCAGCCGTTCACCTGGACGATGCCGATGTTGTGGCCTTCGGTCGGGAAATCGTTCGGACACTGCCAATTCGAAATGTCGTTGCCGTAGGCACCCTGCGGGAACGTGCTGTCGTGAGCGGCGTACCCGCTACCTATACCTTCGGAGATGCCGACAACATTGGCTATCGAATCAGTGGCGGAGCCGAAGTAGTTGGCGTCTCCGAACGCGAACACAGTTCCATTCGCCGAGGTGAACCAGTAACCGCCGCTGTCGGGGGTCGCAGCCATTCCCGTGACCGGCGACGCCAGCGTCACACCGCCCATTGATCCCTCGAAATCCGCGTCGCCGAAGCTGAAGATCCCTCCGTCCGATCCGACCATCCAGTAGCCCTGTCCGTCTGAGGTGGGAGCCATCGCCACTATGGGTTTCGCCAGTCGCGAACCACCCATCGATCCGGCGAACGCCGCGTTTCCGAAGGTGAAGATCCCTCCGTCCGAAGCGACAAGCCAATACCCGCCGCCGGTCGGTGTCGCGGCCATTCCCACTACCGGCTTGCTCAGATGCTTGCCACCCATCGACCCGTAGAACCCGGCGTCTCCGAAGCTGAAGATCCCTCCGTCGGAGGCCACGAGCCAATACCCGCCACCGTTCGGCGTGGGGGCCATTCCGACAATCGGCTCGTTCAGATGCTTGCCACCCATCGACCCGTAGAACTCCGCGTTCCCGTAAGCGAACACTCCTCCGTCGGACGCTACGAGCCAGTACCCTCCGCCGTTCGGTGTGGCAGCCATGCCGACGATCGGCTTTTGAAGGTGGAGATTCCCGGCGGATCCGTAGAAACCGGCACCGCCGTAAGCGAATACACCGCCGTTGGCGGCGTCAACCCAGTATGCGGGGACACCGTTCGCTTGGGAGCTCGTGAGGCGAGCGTGCGTTATCGGATGGTTGATCTTTTTTGTCTGAGGATTGAGGGTCGTGCCGTGAGACAACAGCGCGACCGGCAGCAGGATGGCGAGGGCGAGGGGGAGTGTTTTGGCGAATCGGCCTGGCATGGGTTTCAGGGTGGAAGAGTTTGCGCGATGAGGCGAAAGGGGCGGCTGTGAATTGTGGCTACCCGTATTGTCGGCACGCCGCCGCCTCGGGTCAACACATTTATGGCACACGAGGGGACCCATTTCCGGTCACTCGCAGAACCTCCTGCTCACGATACGCAAACACCAGGCATCGTGACTGAGAAAGTTGTGCTGCGATGAGGTTTGGAACGCGCGAGGCGCATCCACTGAAGTTGTGTACGTCGTTACCGAAGATTCAGATACGCAGAAGATCTGCGACACGGAACGCCAGATCGATCGACTGACGCGCGTTCAACCTCGGATCGCATGTCGTCGTATAGCGATCCGGAAGTTGAGCTTCGGTGATCTCTCCTTCTCCGCCCAGGCATTCGGTTACGTCGTCACCGGTCAGCTCGACATGAACCCCACCGGGCCAGGTCCCCGCATGGTGGTGCGCATCGAAGAACTGCTTGAGCTCCTCGAGGATGTCGTCGAAGTGCCTTGTCTTGCGGCCGCCGTCAGACATGAACGTGTTTCCGTGCATCGGGTCGCATACCCACACCACGGGGTGTCCCGACCGCCTGACTGCTTCGAGGATCGGCGGCAGCTGAGTGGCCACCCGCGACGCACCCATTCGGGTTATCAACGTCAAACGGCCGGCGATCCGCGCCGGGTTCAAACGTTCGCAGAGCGACAGCACATCGTCCGCGGTCGCGTCGGGCCCGATCTTCACCGCCACCGGATTGCAGATCCCTGACAGAAACTCGATGTGAGCGCCGTCGATCTGTCGGGTCCTTTCACCCGCCCAGACCATATGAGCGGAGCAGTCGTACCAGTCATTGGTGAGTGAATCGCGCCGCGTCAGAGCTTCCTCGTATGGGAGCACTAGCGCCTCGTGGGTGGTGAAGAACTCCACCTGATGCAGGTTGGCTTCAGTTCCGAGATCGATACCGCACGCCGCCATGAACCTGAGAGCACGATCGATCTCCGCCGCGGTGTTCTCGTATCTCAAACCCTGCTCGCTTGCCGCGACGAACTGCTGGTTCCACGAGTGAACTTCAGAAAGATCTGCGAAGCCTCCCGTCGTGAACGCGCGCAGCAGGTTCAGCGTCGAGGCCGACTGGTGGTAAGCGCGGACCATCCGACCTGGATCAGGTATCCGCGAGGCGAGATCGGGTTCGTCGCCGTTGACCATGTGGCCCCTGAAAGACGGCATCTCCTGGCCGGCCACGGACTCGGTATCGCTCGATCTCGGCTTTGCGAACTGGCCGGCGATCCGACCCACCTTCACTACCGGTACCCCGGCGCCATAGGTGAGGACCACGGCCATCTGCAGGATGACCTTGAGCTTGTCCCTGATCGAGTCGGCGGTGAACTCGGCGAAGGACTCTGCACAGTCGCCGGCTTGAAGGAGGAATGCGTCACCGCTAGCGACCTGCCCAAGAGCCGCACGCAGCCGGCGCGCTTCTCCTGCAAATACGAGCGGTGGAAGGGTGCGGATCTCCGTTGTGGCGCTGTCGAGCGCGGCCAGGTCGGGCCATACCGGCTGCTGGGCAGCAGGCTTGTCCCTCCATGATCCGGGCGACCATGCCCGGTCTTCTGTGCCGAGCGCCATGAGAAACAACCTTAGGTGGTCGTGAGGCCGGGTCTCGACCTTGACTCAAATGGAGCGCCGATGTTTCCGTGCATAGTCTCGGCTAATGCCGTCGCCTCGCACGGGAATCATGGGTGGAACGTTCGACCCCGTGCACGTGGGCCATCTCGTCGCAGCTGTTTGTGTGCGCCACGCCCTCGATCTGGACAGGGTTCTAGTGGTGGTCGCGAATAGGCCGTGGCAGAAAGAAAAGGACCGTACCGTTACCCCGGCCGAGGCCCGGTTCGAGGTGGTTTCCTCGGCCGTGGAGGGCGTGGTGGGGGTCGAGGCGAGTCGGATCGAGATCGACCGGGGCGGCCCGAGCTATACCGCGGACACGGTTACCGAGCTCAAGGATCGGGTCGGGGGCGAGCTGTTCCTGATTGTGGGCGGCGACCTCGTCAGTGAGCTGGAGACCTGGGACAGGGTGAATGAGGTCAAGAGGGAGACGACCCTCGTAGTGGTGCAGCGTGGGGGGGTCCCTATCGCCCCGGACCCGGAGGGATGGACCGTTCAGAGGGTGGAGATGCCGGTGATCGATCTGTCTTCGAGCGAGCTGAGAGCCCGGTTCAGGGACGGCAGACCGGTGGATTTCCTGATTCCGAAGCCCGCTATCGATTGCATCCGTCGTCTCGGTCTGTACTCTGTTGGGAGATGATCACGACGCTCGTGGGCACAGAGAGGTCTCTCAGAGGCCTGCCCCGACCGTTCCGACGTATGTCATTGAGCCCCGCCGCGTGAGGATGCGTCCTTGCGCTTGAAGGACGGCGGGTCCTTGCGCATCACGGGGGGTTTCCGCGCATGACAGCTGGTTTTCCGAATGTCCGTAGCGCTACGCGCGCCCTGGTTCCCGAGGGCAGCCTGGCCGCGGCCAGAGCCGCCTATGAGAAACAGGGAGAGGACACTGCAGTCCTGTCCATGACCGACACTCTCGGAGTCACGGACGCGTTCGTCATCACGAGCGGTCGAAATACACGCCAGGTCAAGACGATCCTCGAGGAAGTCGAAAAGCGGCTGAAGCTCGAGGCCGATCGTGCTCCTCTGAGCGTCGAGGGACTGGACGACTTCGGTTGGGTTCTCATGGATTACGGCGACTTCGTAGTCCACATCTTCTTGGACGAGAGGCGTTCTTATTACGACCTCGAACGTCTCTGGGCGGACGCGCCGCGCGTCGAATGGGCTGACGGAACTAGCCGAGCGAGTTCAACGACAAGTAGTTGAGTCGCGTGACGGCCTTGCTCGTCTGAACGCCCGTCGAGGTCGGAACCTGCTGGGGTTGACCGTTCACTTGGAACACGACACGGTCGGCGCACGGTAACGACACTGTTGTCCCTGGGGGTGCGGTCGTCGTGGTGGTGCCGGGGAGCTCCTTTGCGTGGATCTTCGACGCCGAAGGGCACGTCGTCGCCGTCGTCGCGGTGAAGACCAATTGCGCTATCGCCTGGATCAGCTGCTCTCCGGAGGCGCCTTCGATGTCAGGTGTCAGGTCTACCGTCGCCAGCCCATTGGAGACCTTCGCCGTAAGCACCTGTGTCCCGTCAGGGATGGCCGTCTGAACATCGGCCGGAGCTCCGAGAGCCGGGTTGCCGGGGCCCGTCAGCAACTCGTTGAGTTGCGAGAGCAGCGTTACCGGTCGGTTGATCAACGCCGGAACCGGGACCAGTTGACCGCTTTGACCGATGAAGTACAAAGAGACGGCGCTTTGTGGAGGATGGCCTTTGTGACCCGAGGAGGGGGGCGAAGGCGGAGACGTTTTTACGAGCAGACCGAAGGGCACCGAATTCGAATTGATGAGCCGCGGAGATCCGTCAGTCGGCACCCCGAATCCGCCTAAAGACAGTCCGGCGATCAGCACGGCAACCACGGTAGCTATCGCGCCCACCGCGGCCAGAACCGTGGTGAGTCTCCAACGCGCAATAAGGCGGTCACGGTGACGGGACCGCGGTGGTCGACTTTCGGTCACCTCTTTGCCTCCGATCCGAACACGGCTTCCCGCTCGGTCCCGTTTTGCGAGTCGCTCACGGTGCCGTTTCGCGACGCCCGTTTGCGCCTGCGTTGCCGTGCGGCGCCGTGATCGTTTTCCTGACCCCACCGGTTGGACCCGTCGAGCGGTAACTCCACGACGAACCTGTTCTCTGATCCCGCCCCGCCCTCGACCCACACGCGGCCACCGTGGAGCCGGACGTGCTCGGCGACAAGAGCGAGCCCGAGACCCGTCCCGTCGGTGGTACCGCGCTGCCCGGCCGCCTGTCCGCGGTAGAAGCGCTCGAAGACTTTTTGCCTTTCGGAAGCTGGTATTCCGGGCCCGTGGTCCGCGACGACAATTCGTACCGCACCGACTGCCGGTTCGATTGCCAGACGGGTCGCACCGCCCGCATACTGTGCCGCATTGTCTACGAGATTGGCTACCACCCGTTCGATGCGCCTCTTGTCCGCAAGGAGCCGCACTCCCATCATCTCGGGCGATATGTCGATCGGAACTCCCCCTGCGCCGGTTGACATGGCGGAGTGACGGACGAGCTCTCCTACTTCGACTTCGTCTAGGAGGAGCTCTGCAGAACCTGCGTCGATGCGGCTTATCTCGAGGAGGTCGTCGACCATCCGTTTGAAACGGCCTACCTCGATATCGAGGAGCTCGAGCGCCCGCCTTCCCTTCGGCGTCAGCTCCTCTCGGTGCGAATCCAGCACTCCGAGCGATGCCGCCAGTGTGGTGAGGGGCGAGCGAAGCTCGTGCGCCACATCGGACGTGAAGCGCGCCTCGTGCTGAATACGTTCTTGGAGCGCGTCCGCCATTCGGTTGAAAGAGTTCGCCAGGATCGCAAGATCTGCGTCGCCGGTCGTCTCGAGACGGGTGTCCAACCTTCCGCCGGCGATCGTCTCCGCAGCCTGCGACACCGACACCAGAGGCAGTAGCACACGGCGCGCAGCCAAGCGGCCCATCGCGGCGCCGGCAACGGTAACCACAAGCCCAAGGATGGCGAGTACCAAACCGAGCAACTTCAATTCCGTTGCCAGGTCGTCCAAAGAGAAGACCTCGAAATACTCCGCGTTGACGCTCGGAAGCGATACTCCGACCACCAGCTCAGGGGTGCCGTCCACGTTGACGCGTTGGGTGGCTGCCTGCGGTCCTGACTCGACAGCCAATTTCATGGACACGGGGATCGCGTTCTGTAGACCGAGGTAACGCGAATAGACCAGTCCGTTGTGAACCAGGAGAGAACGCGACCCCGAAGTGTCCAACCGGTCGAGCAGGTTCAGGTACTGGGTGTCATTCGCTCGAAGCGCGGTGACTACTTCGTTGGCGTTCACGAACGTCTGTCGGATATCAGTGTTTTGGCGTTGATTCAGCGTGAACTGCCGGGCGGTGAAATAGGTGAGTCCGGCCATCGAGACCGCCAGTGCCAGGGCTCCGAGACCGATGGTCAGGGTGAGCCGGGCGCGGAGCCCCAGTCCGGCCCACGGTCGCCACCATCTGGAACGGGAGCGGGCCAACGGTTATTTCCTCAGGTGGCGAGCTTGTAGCCCATCCCTCGCACCGTGAGTATGTGGCGAGGGTTTGCGGGGTCCTGCTCTATCTTGGTTCTCAGGCGCCTGACGTGGACGTCGACCAGTCGACCGTCGCCGAAGTAGTCATACCCCCAGACCCTGTCGAGCAGCTGTTCGCGGCTCAGCACCTTCCCCGGGTTGGCTGCCAGCTCGCATAGGAGACGGAACTCGGTCCGGGTGCAGTGCACCTCGACACCGTCGCGCCTCACCATTCCCTCTTCCGGGCTGACCTCTACGTCTCCGAATGTGAGCGTGCTCGGCTCGTCGAGGGTGCGCACCCGCCTGAGCAGTGCCCTGATACGCGCCGAAAGCTCTTTTGCGACGAACGGCTTCGTGACGTAGTCGTCGGCACCCGCCTCGAGTCCGGCCACTACGTCGTGGGTGTCGGTCCTCGCCGTCACGACGATGACCGGAACGGTGCTCGTGCGGCGGATCTGACGGCAGCACTCGAACCCGTCCATCCCGGGCAGCATCAGGTCTATCAACACCACGTCAGGGGGTTGTTCGAGGAACCGCTCGATGGCGATCTCGCCGCTGGCCGCCTCTTCTACCTCGTACCCCTCCTCTTCGAGCCCGAGGCGCATGGACGCGCGAATTCGCTCGTCGTCTTCCACGAGGAGGATTCTGGTACTCACTGCTCAATCTTCCCCGATCGCGGACTGGTCGCGTGCACACCCCCGATGGGGCATGCAATCGCTAGCTGAGCCAGATCTGCGTAGGCCAGATGGTTCCCTGGTTGAATCCGAGGGCCTGCCCACCAGCGGGAAGGGTCAGGTACACGAAGTCCTCCACGTGCGGCTGGGTGGCGATGCACCACACCGCACGATCGAGCCAGATGTAAGGAATGTCGGCGTCGAAGCGCTCGGAGACCTTCTGGTAGGCCTGTTGGCGCACAGAGGTGACTGCGGACCGGCGGCCCTGCTGAAGTGCGGACTCGACCAGTGGGTCGTTGTTGCGTGTCATGTCGATGGCCAGCGAGCCCAGGATCTCCGTCGGGCTCCAGAACACATAGTTCAAGTCGGGGTCGACCGCGGCGAACTGCCTCCACACGGCAGCCTGGAAATCGCCACCGAGAGCGTCGTTGATCAATTCCGCTTGCTGCACCTGTTGCCCGGCGATGCTGCACTCCATTCCGGCGGTGTTGAGGGCTGACTGGATGTAGGTGGCGGCACGCACCGTCGCTTGATCCGGCGTCGTTGCGAGAGTGAAGGTGACCGACTTGCCGTCGTTCTTGAGTTCGCTGATGAGAGAGCTGGCGCCGCTCGGGTTGTAGGTCGGGTACTTCGAGGTCGCGGGACGGAAGGGACTCCCAGGGGTGAATACGCCTTCTGATACAGAGTTGACGCCGAAGTTGATGGCCAGCTTGTAAGCGTCCAGATCCAGCGCCATCGCTGTGGCCTGGCGCATCCTCAAATCGTTGAAGGGCGCCTTTGACAGGTTCAGGAGGAGGCATCCCATGTCAGGCTCCCCGAGAACGGGACCTGAGTCGTCGGTATAACCGATAGTGGACTCGGTGCGGAATTGCTTGATGCTCTGGGGGTCGTCGGTGTGCATGGCCTGGATCGCACCGGACTCGAGGGCAGCATCACGTGACTGCGCGTCCGGAATCGGCTTGTAGGTGACCGAGTCGAGGTAGGGGAGACCCGCTCTCCAGTAGTGCGGGTTCTTCGTCGCGGTGAAGTGATCGTTTACGACCCATTCTTTGAATACGAAAGGACCGGTCCCGATCGGGTGGTTGGTTCCGTTCGGGTTGTTGATCATCGAGTCGGGGATGACCCACGCCAGCTGGCCGCCGATGCCACCGGCGAGGTAGGCGTCGAAGGGAACCCAGGGCTGGTTCATGGTCACCGTCGCCGTAAGAGCTCCGGTCGCGGTGTAGTTCTGGATTGGCTTGGCGGTGAAGCTGTACTCGCCTTTCAAAAAGTGTTCCAGGCTGTGGATGAACGAAGTCGCGTCGCAAGTGGTCCCGTCGTGGAACACGACGTTCGGTCGCATGGTGATGGTCCACTCGGAGTAGTCCTCGTTCGGAGTGACCGCCTGTGCCAGGTAAGGCTTGATGGTGCCGTCGGCGGCCACGACCGTCAGGGGATCGAAGACGGTACGGGCGTAGATGATGCCGGTGGCGTCGTATCTGGCGCTGGCCGGATCGAAACCCTGCTCTTCGGCCTCGGTGCCGAAGATGAGCGCACCTCCGGACTTCGGAGTCGCTGTGGACACGCCTACGTTCTTGGCCGCAGGCTTGTTGCTTCCCGTCCCTTTGGTTCCCCCCGAGTTGCTCGACGAGCAGGCCTCGAGCAGGCCCCCTCCGGCACCCACGGCCGCTGCCGTGGCGGCGCCACGTACCAGGAACGATCGACGGTCCATGTGATCGGGCATCGTTACCCCTTCGTCCGCATCGCGGTACCGGAACCGTTTCCGGTGCCGGGGTTCTATCGGTTGATCGGTAGGCCGCCCTTGAAGCCCCCCCGGCTTCCCACACCCACGTTCGCGTGGGCCGCGTGGTGACATTAGTCCCAGGAAAGCCTCAGGCATGGGGCATTCCAACGGTAGGTTGCTCCCTGTGAGCTGGGAGGTCGACGGTTTCGGGTCATTCCTGGCTGGACGGGCGACTGCAACACAGCGTGCCTACGTCACAGACATCGAAGGCTTCGTGAAGTGGGCACAGCGGGGGGGTGCCGATGGACCCGATGACATCGACAGAGCCGTTCTTCGCCGCTACCTAGCCTTTCTCACCACCCGGAAGTACGCCCGAGCCTCGGTGGCCCGCAAAGCGGCGGCCCTCCGTTCCTACTTCTCCTGGCTCACCACCTCAGGGGTCATCAAGACCGACCCGGCACGGCGGCTGAGTGCCCACTCGGGAAGCTCCCGGCTCCCCAGGGTGCTTGACCGGACCGAGATGACCGAGCTTTTGGACGTGCCGGGAGCCGTCACCGCCAGACGGCAGTGGCGCACGGATCCGCCTGCAGGCACACCGATCGACATGGCGGGTGCCGTCGCGGTGAGGGACCACGCGGTGTTGGAGCTCCTATACGGGTGCGGGCTCCGGGTCTCAGAGTTGTGTGGCCTCGACG
>JBAPRR010000449.1:0-39178 GCA_049281195.1 Acidimicrobiales bacterium | reverse complement strand
CAAGCTCGACGATCGATGATCCGACGCAGATAACCACGGGATCCGACGGTGCTCTCTGGTTCACCAATTACGGCAACAACTCGATCGGCCGCATCACGACAACCGGAGAGGTCACCAACTACACGGATCCGAGCATTGACGAACCCGACGGGATCACCTCGGGCCCAGACGGTGCCCTTTGGTTCACCAACTACGGGAACAACTCCATTGGTCGTATCACGACTTCCGGAGTGGTGACTAACTACACGAGTTCCAGTATCTCTGAACCCGTCGGCATCACGACGGGGTCCAATGGAGCATTGTGGTTTACCAACTCCGATTCGAACGTCAGTACGATCGGCGAACTGACCACCACCGGCGTGGTCACCAGCTATTCGAATGCCAGCGGTAACACGATCACACCCGAGCAGATCACTTCTGGGTCTGACGGAGCATTGTGGTTCACAGATCCTGGCGCCAACAACGTCGGAAGCGTAACCACGTCGGGGGTGTTCCAGACCTTCTCATTAGGTACTAGCGGCGGCTATCCCATAAATCCCTCGGCAATCGCATCCGGACCCGACGGTGCCCTCTGGGTCACGACGACCGATGGCATCTGGCGACTCACCACAACGGGTGAACTTTCGCAATACACGGGCAATGAAGTTGATAACCCGCAAGGCATTACGACAGGTCCCGACGGGGGGATCTGGTTCACCGATTACGGAAACGACTCGATTGGCCGGATCAAAACTCCATTCGCCTCGTTGTCCGAAGGCGGAGGTCCTCCGGGAGAGTCTTTGACCGTCTCAGGCGGTGGATTCGCTGCAGGCGAAACCGTCAACGTGACCTACGCAACCGATCTTGCAGCACCGAGCCCGAGCGAAGTCACCTTGTGTAGTGCTGTAGCGACCGCAGATGGAGCTTTCAGCTGCGGCGGGAAGGTGCAAGGAGCCAAGCACGCGGGACCTGATGGGCAACACCAAATCACGGTGGAAGGTGCTATTTCTGAAGACCACACACAGCTTTCTTTTGATCTTGTCCACGTCATTCCGGGCGACTACAACCTGATGATCTCTTGCACCGACTGCACCGGAGGTTGGTTAGGCGGAGGCGTACTCCAGCTTTACTCGAACGGGGACGCTACGGCTGAATACCAACAGTCTCATGGGACATGGCAAAACTCCGGTAGTCAGTTCAGCATGTACTTGTACGACATGATCTTCGAGGCGAACTTCACCGGAGTCGTAACTAAGTCCGGTCTCAATAGCTTGGCCCACCCAGGAACGTTCGGAGGCGACGAAAACTCTGGACAGTGGTACGCCACGGCGATTGGCTAGCTGACCTTTGGCAAGGCCAAACTTGTGCCTATTCAGCTGTCTAACCAGTTGATCGGCCCCGCTTTGAACCCAGCCCGTCGACCGGACCCGGAGGCTCCGTTACTACCGGGGATCTTGGTTTGAACCATGACGCTGAAATTGTGGTGGTCCGTCCCCATTGCGTTCCGCGGCGTTCGTTCACGAGGTGGAGTGAGGCAGACGGCGCGAAATGCCCCCGGAGCGACTGGCGTCACCTCGTACGATCCGGGAGCACCGCGCCTCAACGTCAGAGCTGAGCGCAGACCGCCTTTACCTCGGTGTATGCCTCCAGGACCTCGTGGCCGCGGCCCCACCCAGACTCCTTGTAGCCGCCGAAGGGCAGTGCCGCGTCGAAGACGTTGTAGCAATTGATCCACACGGTCCCGGCGCAAATCTTGGCCGCAAGCGCGTGAGCTTTCGATCGGAGTTGCCCACCCACACGCAAGTATGTGGAGAGCTGTCGGAGGTGCTCGACATCTCCGGTGATCGTTTGCATTTAGCGCATTATTTCGAGGACTCAATATTCCTGTCTCGGAAAATGCGCGTCACGGTTAAGCGATCGACGCCGACTTTTCATAAGGGTTCTGTCTTCGTGACGCCGCAGGCTGGGACAGAGGCGGTGCCGCGCGGCGACCAGGTGTACGTCGCTTCAACGTTCCATCGCCTGGTCGCGGTCGACCAGATCATTGCTGCCACGAAATAAGACACTCGTCCCCGCCTCGGGCCACCCGGGGTGAGTTCCTCGAGGGGTACTCGGAGTTCTTTCTGGGTACAGCGTCCGGGAATCGAAAGGGGCCCCAGTGAGGCGAGTATTTCGACGGAGACGAAGCGCAGTTTTGGGAATCCTGCTCGCTGGCGGGCTAGTCAGTTGCTTGGCCAGTACTGCTGGCGCAACGACGCCAGCACCGCCGCCGGGCGCTCCCGCAGTCGAGTCGGCTCCATCGAGCCTGACGGGAATCAGCCCCGAACTGCCGACAGACGTGACTGCCGCGAGCGCCGCACCGGGGAGCACCTGGACGCCGGAGAGCGCTGTCTATGGCACCGCTTCTATCAACGACATCGCCATCCCTGGTGCCGGTGGGACACCGATCCGGGTGAACGAGATCTACCCGACGTTGGCTTCCGGCGCAGCGGCGCCGGGCAAATTCCCTGTGCTACTGACCATGACCCCCTACGGCAAGGGCCAGGGAGGCTCGTCCGCTCCCGGCTCGGCGTCGGCTCCCGGCGGTGGTTCGCCTACAGGTGGAGCAGACAACTATCTGGTGCAGCGCGGCTACATCGAGGTGGTTATGGACGTCCGGGGCACCGGTGACTCAAACGGTGAGTGGGGCCTGTTCGATCCGATCCAGCAAAAGGACGCCATCAAGGTCCTCGACTGGGCTGCGCACCTGCCCAACTCGACTGGTTCGGTGGGCACTTACGGCCCGTCCTATCTCGGCATCGACCAGCTGCTGCTGGCGGGAGCGGTGGGCAAGGACTCGCCCCTGAAGGCCATCTTCCCGCTCGTCTCGGCCAACGACATCTACCGCGATACCTCCTTTATGGGAGGACTGCTCGACTTCGAGTTCTCCGAGACATACCTGGGCCTGACAGCCGGCCTGAACACGATCACCCCGGCCGAGGACACCGCAACCGATCCCGAGTTGCTCACTGACCTTGCCAGCATCGAAACCGATCACGTCAACGGTCTGGCGAGCTACCACGCAGCCACAACACTGAACGTCCTGAGCGGCGGTGACGAATCCTACGACGGCACCTACTGGCAGCAGCGCAACCCGTCGAACATCCTGGCGAAGATCGTCGCCAACGGCATCCCCGCCTATCTGCTGGGGGGTGAGTTCGACATCTTCCAGAATGGCGAACCACTCAACTACGCCGCCCTGCAGAACGCCTACGACGGCCGTCCGACCACCGCCCCGATGCTGCCCAATCAGCCCGTCACCGGTCGGTACCAACTGATCGACGGGCCCTGGGAGCACATCAACGGCTCCAGCGTCGACGTCGACCCACTTGAGCTCGAGTGGTTCGACACCTGGCTGAAAGGCGAGGACACCGGGATGGCCACCACACCGACCCCGTTGCACTACTACGACCTGGGGACCGGCAACTTCGACGAGACCACCACGTACCCATTCACCGGATCCAACCCGACGACGATGTATTTCGGCTCTGGGGGCTCGTTGAGCACCACCGAACCAACCGCCACCACAGCCGGCAGCGACACCATCGCCTGGAGCCCCGTAGGAAACGCGTGTGGCCGGCCAATCGACCAATGGTCGATGGGCGGTGTGTCCATCGCCTCGAGCGAGGCGGACGTCCTCGCTCCGTGCGTCGACTCAGACAACACAGGCCAACTGGGGCCCTGGCAGACGAGCTATACCACCGCTCCCTTCGCCAACGCGGCCACCGTCGCCGGCCCCATCACAGCCACCGTCTACGCCAGCGCGAACACAACCAATACCGAATGGGTAGCCGAGGTCGAGGTGGTCACACCGAACGGCACCTCCTACCCCATCACCGAAGGGGCGCTGCTCGGATCGCTGCGCGCCACCGATCCGTCCCTGTCGTGGACGTCGAACGGTCAAACACTGCTGCCCTACCACCCCTACACCGAGGCCTCGGCGCAGCCGGTGGTACCTGGCGCAACCGAGGAGTACCAGATCCAGGTGTTCCCGACGCTCGTGACCGTGGCAGCCGGTGACAGCCTGCGGGTGACCATCTCCACAAGCGACACTCCGCACCTGGTGCCGATCCCATCACAACTCACGCAACTCGTCGGGGGTGTCTACAACATCCAGCGAACGCCAGCGTCGCCGTCATCCATCACAGTCGAGCTCGACCCGGATCTCGGCTGACATACCAGCCACCTCCCAGGGACCAACGATTCGGTCCCGGCGCTGATGGGCGAGAAGGTCCAGGCTTGTCAGACTGTAGGAATGCCCGTTCATCCCGTGATCGAGGACGCCGAGACTGTGGTGACTGCGGTCGCCGAGTCAACGGGCCAGGCGCTGTCGTTACACAGTGAGTTGGACGTCGACGTTTATCGCCTCCACCATCTCGATGCTGGAGGCGGGGGACCCGACCTCGTCGCGCGTGTGTTCGGTCCGAGCGTCGAACGCGCGATTGTGGACGCTGCCGCGCATGTGCTCCAACGCCTTGCAGGAACTCGGTTCCCTGCCGAACGCTGCCTGAGTGCCGATCCGGTGCTGGCGCTCGGAGACGACCGGCACGTGCTTGTCACCGAGTACGTCGAGCCGTCACCGGCTCCCGGTCCGGGTTTTGTACTGGCATGGTGCGCGGGCCTTCTCAGCAGGCTCGCCGCCCGATCCGGAGAGGGTATGCCGGCTGGCGGTGGCTGGCATCGGCTCGGCCCGACTCCATCGCGTGAAATCGACCAGGCGCTTGCCCTTGGTGGCCAGGTCGGAACGTCGGTCGCCGAGATTGTCGACACGCTGGCCGGCGCCGATGACGGCGCCGGACTACCCGAAGGGCTGATCCACCCCGACCTCACACCGCCGAACGCCGTGCCGCAGGGCGACCAACCCCCGGTGATCATCGACTGGATCGGGGTGGGGCGCGGTCCGAGGATCTGGCCGTTGGTCTTCTTGCTGTACGTGGCCGGTCCCACAGGCGCTCGTCGAGCGTTGGACCGTTACGCCGGCTCAGTCCCGCTGTCAGAGGAGGAATACGCCCGCCTGCCGGCGGTCATGATCGCCCGGCCAATGACCCTTGCGCTCTGGGCGGTGGCGAACGAACGGATGACCGCGGGTCAGGCAGTCGTCCGTTACCGCGCGCACCGCGCCCGGGTAAAAGCGATCACCGCGGCTTTGCGTGATCCCGATCAGGCTTGACGAAGGCACGAATGGCGCTTCGACGCGGCAACGCCTTCGGCTGCTTTAGACCTGCCAAGACAACCCCGACGAGGTAATCGGCCTGCCTGTGGTCAGAAGTGTCACTTACCCACAGGTGGTATCTCGGGTGGCAGCTCAGCTCGAGGTTGGGGGCGGGTCGAACAAGGCCATCTCAGCAGCATCAGGCTCCTCGAGCCACCCGTCGAGGTCGGCCCGACGGATCGGGCGGCTGTCCCATGGTGGCGCGTCCCGAAACGGGCATCTCCGAACCACGAGCGGACGCGTCACCGACCACCGGGTCGTATGGGCTCCATACGGGTACCCGGAGACTGTCGCGATTGATTCTCCAGGCGACCGCGCGATCGACGATCACGTAAGCCGACGAGGGAGATGTCGACTGTCGGCCGGCACCTCGAATTCCCAGATGCCGGGCCGATGGGTTGCGTCCGTGCACTGGTGCCGTTCCACTCGGCTCCAGAATGCAGAAGTTTGGACGGATCATGGAACGCCAAGACCGGTTGGGGCGCAGGCGAGTTCCGACGTGAGCGCAAAGCCCACATTCGCCATGGAGCCACCATCACAAGGCCGAGCACAGAGTCAGGGCCAATCCGCTGATGTCTGGCCTATGGCGTGCGGAGTGTGGTCAAGATTCCGGACGGCTGAGACCTATGCGAGCACACTATCTTTGGGATGACGGTGAGTGCTGAACGATTTGACCGAGCGCTGAAATCTGTCGAGTGTTAACTTTGACACTCTCACTTCGATAGTTGGTAAGTGCCGCCGTTTGCGCACAGAAGCGCCTCAACGCTTTTGAGGAACGATCTCAAGGGGGAATGATGCGACAGCTGCCTATAAGTCTGGCGGGGGCCTCCATCAAGGTAGTCATGGCGCTGTCAGTTCTAGGCGTTTTTGCCATCGCCTTCGGAACGAGCGATGGGGCGTCGGCGGCTGCGAAGTCTGCGCCTTCCACAACGGGAGGAGCGGCCTGGACGTCTCCGTCCGACGTCGACGGAGGCAACTGGCTCTACTCTGTATCGTGCGCCCCATCGGGGTTCTGCGCTGCCGTTGACGCCCATAACGTTCTCACCTATTCCGCCCCGGCGTGGTCGACGGCGAATATCGATGCTGGCAACACTCTCAACTCGGTGTCATGCGTTTCGTCGACCTTCTGTGTAGCAACGGATAACGACGGTAACGCTCTTGTCTACAACGGGTCGACCTGGACATCATCTTCCATCGACGGGACCAACGACATCTATTGGGTGTCCTGTGCCTCCTCGACGTTCTGTGCGGCAGTTGACTCCAGCGGTGATGCCCTTCTGTACGACGGATCGACCTGGGCGTCAACCTCGATCGATGAACCTCACTCCTTAGACTGGATTTCCTGCTCCTCTTCCAAGTTCTGCATGGCGGTTGACCTCAATGGCAACGCGATAAAATACAACGGATCGACTTGGAAATCTGCCGACATCGACGGTTCAAGGCAGATCGTCTCGGTGTCCTGCACCTCGTCCAAGTTCTGCATGGCGGATAGCTTTGCCGGCGACGCTCTCAAGTACAACGGGACCTCGTGGTCGACCACCTTTATTGAAAAGCACCTCCTGTCGGTGTCTTGCTCCTCCCCGACTTTCTGCGTTGCTACTGGCATTCAAGGTCGTGCGTTTACGTACAACGGGACCGATTGGTCCTCGCCAACCGACATCGACGGGAGCAAATATGTAACCGACGCTTCGTGTTCGTCAGCCACGTTCTGTGCAGCAGTCGACAACGATGGCGGTGCGCTCTTGTACTTGGCGCCGGGGGTTGGTCCCGGAAGTGTGTGGACGCTGAGCATTACCGAGAATTCCGGGTGCTTCGAAAAGCAGACGTTTGGCGACGGGAATACATGGACCGCAGACCAATATGGAGACGTGGGTTCCTACGCCGATGGTAGCGGATCAAATACCCACAAGATCAATGAAACCTGGACGGGTGGTGATGACGCCGGCACCACTTTCTCCGGCAAGTGGTCGACAGCCTTGGGGGCGTATAGCGGGAACATCATCTTTCCCGACGGCGGGGGAATTTACGCCGCGACTCTTGTCGAAGGTAGTTCGAGTCCCTGCTGATTTATCTGTTCTGAATGTCGTTATCAGAGCAGAGCCTCGAGATACTCCGGCCGGACTGCTCCAGACAGCAGAAGTGGGATCGTCTGCGCTAGCTCCTGTTGCTGGTCCTAACTGCGTTGTTGACCGGGCAGTTGCCCTCGCTACGGCCGCACGCGGCGAAGTCGCAGAGGCGACATAGCCATGGCTGTGGACGGTCGTTGGTGCGGGCAGAGCGTTCCTCTGCTCTGAGTTGGGTGACCGTGGTGAGCATCGTGTCCAGCGCCGCCGCAAGATTGTCGATCTCATCCAGGGACAACGCGGACAATGCGCTTGTCAGTGACTTCTCGCGCGTTTGAGTATCCGTACGGCCGTGCGCCGGCCAGTTCGGGTCAAGACAACGGAGACGGCCCGTCCGGACGACCCCTTCTGGGAGTGTGTAGTCGATCTCCGGAAGAAGTGGGCCAACACCTCGGAGAAAGGCGGGGTCAACCCACCTCTCCCCGAACGACGGGTCGGGTGCCACCTTTTGACCGGCCCCTCAGGCGTGGGAAGGGACCCCGGATCGGTGAAGGCCTGTACTGTACGTGGCTTAGTTGGAGGGACCTCATGGGCGACCTCATCGACGAGCTCAGCGACGCTCGATCGGCTTACGAGCGCCGGGATTGGCGTGGGGCGTTCGATTTGCTGACGGCGGCCGAGAGGCGCTCGCCGCTTGCACCCGAAGATGCCGAGCTGCTGGCAGAGGCGGCACGCTGGGCATGTGAGTACAGCGCCATGATCAATGCCTTGGAGCAGGCCGAGGCTCGCTACGAACGCGTCGGCAAACTAGGCCTCGCGGCGAGAGTCGCCTTGTCGCTGTGCCGTGAACACTTCGTCCGCAACAGCCTTTCTGAAGCCGGGGGCTGGCTGGCTCGTGCTTCTCGCTTACTCGAGCACGAGCCCGAATGCTCTGCCCACGGCTACCTGCAGTGGGCCCTGGGCCGAGCCACATGGGCCGACGAAGATTCAGCGTCCGCCTTGGACCACGCCCGCGAGGCAAGCGCGATCGGCCGTCGGCTGGGTGACATCGATCTAGAAGCCTTCGGTTTGCACGACGAGGGGCATGTGTTGATCGCACGGGGCGACGTCGAAGCGGGTCGTGCCTTGGTCGATGAGGCTGCTGCCATGAGCGGCGCCGCCAGCGACCCTTACACCACCGGAATGGTCTATTGCGGCGCGATCTGGGCCTACCGCAACATGGCCGACTGGCGACGGGCCGGCGAGTGGACCGACGCGTCGCTGCGATGGTCCGAGCGAGAGTCGTTGAGTGGCTTTCCTGGTCTTTGTCGGTTCCATCGCGCTGAAGTCCGCCGTCTTCGCGGGGATCTTGACAACGCGGAGCGAGACGCCCTCGATGCCATCGAAGAGTTGTTGCCAGCCAACCTGATCGCGACCGGATGGGCTCTGACCGAGCTCGGTGAGATTCGGCGGAGAAGGGGCGATCGATCAGGGGCCCGAGACGCCTTTCGACGTGCTCAGGAGCTGGGCGGACTGCCCCAGCCGGGACTGGCGCTGTTGCTGTTGGACGAAGGTAAGCCTGACGCTGCTCTAGCCAGCATTGCCGACGCGTTGGCCCAGATGGTCGGCGTCCACCAAGAGGACCGCGGCTCGGTTCTACCCGCAGCGGTGACCATCGCTTTGGCAGCCGGTCAGTTCGACCGCGCCCGCGATGCTTTGGCCGAGTTGGAGTCATGGGGGAAGTCGTTCCACACCACCGCCGCCCTCGCCTCTGTGGCCGAAGCGCGCGGCCAGGTCCAATTGGCCAAAGGCGACGCAGAGGCCTCGATTACCTCACTCCGGGAGGCATGCCGGATGTGGTGCGAGGTCGACGCGCCGTTCGAGGCGGCTCGTGCTCGGGTCATCATCGCCCGAGCGCTACGAGTTGGTGGCCAGGAGTCGAACGCAACAGAGGAGCTAGGAGCAGCGCTTAGCGCGTTCGAACGTCTCGGCGCGCTCCGAGACGCCGAGCGGGTGCGCTCGATGCTCCAAGCACCTCGGCGGAGCCGGGCCACCAGGACTCTGATGTTCACTGACATTGTCGACTCGACCAGGCTCGTCGAGGTCCTGGGTGATGACTCGTGGGGAAGCCTGCTGGATTGGCATGACCGAACCCTGCGTCAGTGTTTTCAGGCAGCTAACGGTCGGGAAATCAACCACGAAGGAGATGGTTTCTTCGTATCTTTCGCTGATTCCCTAGACGCCGTCGAGTGCGGCATTGCGATCCAGCGCACCCTGGCCGATCACCGCCGCGAGCATGGCTTCGCTCCGCAGGTGCGCATTGGTGTTCATGCCACCGAGGCTGTCGACCTCGGCAATGACTACTTGGGCAAGGGAGTGCACGAAGCTGCCCGTGTCGGTGCCACCGCCGACAGTGGAGAGATCCTTGTGACCTCAACTGTCATCGAGTCGCTCAGTGACCACAGCCACATTCGTAACCGCCGCGAACTCCATCTGAAGGGGCTCTCCGCCGCCCTCGACGTCGCGAGCGTCGAGTGGCAATAGGCATCTGGTGCGCCGGCCGTGTGTTAACGGCGCTTCCAACGCTCCCCGATACAGAACGGCTCAGATGTCGTAGTAGAGCATGAACTCCCACGGGTGAGGCCGTAGACGAACCGCGTCGACTTCGTTCTCCGTCTTGTAGGCGATCCACGTATCGATGAGGTCGTCGGTGAACACTCCGCCAGCCTTCAAGAAGGCGTTGTCAGCTTCGAGTGCTTCGAGAGCCTCTGTGAGCGACGCGGGGACCTGAGGGACTTTCGAAAGTTCCTCGGGCGGAAGGTCGTACAGGTCCTTGTCCACCGGGTCCGGCGGTTCGATTCTGTTGAGAACGCCGTCGAGCCCGGCCATCAACATCGCCGAGAACGCCAGGTATGGGTTGCACGACGGGTCGGGGCAACGGAACTCGATGCGCTTAGCCTTCGGGCTCTGCGAGTAAAGCGGGATGCGGCAAGCAGCCGACCGGTTCCGCTGCGAGTACACCAGGTTGACAGGAGCCTCGTAGCCGGGGACCAGACGCTTGTACGAGTTCGTTGTCGGTGCAGCGAAGGCCAGTACCGCACGAGCGTGACGAAGCAGACCGCCGACGTACCAGCGTCCGATGTCGGAAAGCCCGCCGTAGCCGTCTCCGTAGAAGAGCGGCGTGTCGCCATTCCACAGTGACTGGTGGCAGTGCATTCCCGAACCGTTGTCCTGGAAGAGGGGCTTCGGCATGAACGTTGCCGAGTAGCCCGCGGCATAGGCGACGTTCTTTACGATGTATTTGTACAGCGTCAACTTGTCCGCCATCATCAGCAGAGTGTCGAATCGCATGTCGATCTCGGCCTGACCGGCGGTCGCAACCTCGTGGTGCTGAACCTCGACCTCGATGCCGAGCCTCTCCATTGTCAGGATCATCTCCGAGCGCAGATCCTGAAAGTGGTCCGCCGGCGGCACAGGGAAATATCCCTCTTTCGGCCGGATCTTGTAACCGAGGTTCGGTGAACCGTCTCTGCCCGGCGAGTCAGTGTTCCAGTGACCCTCGATCGAGTCGACCTCGTAGTAGGCGGAGTGGCTGTCCTGGGAGTAACGGACCTCGTCGAAGATGAAGAATTCAGCCTCGGGACCGAAATAGGTCGTGTCCGCGATGCCCGTCGTCTTCAGGTAGGCCTCGGCCTTCTGCGCCACATATCTCGGGTCTCGAGAGTAGGACTCGAGGGTGATCGGGTCTCGCACGAAGCAGTTGAGGTTGAGCGTCTTGTGAGTGCGGAACGGGTCGAGGACCACCGTGTTCGGGTCCGGGAACAGGAGCATGTCCGATTCCTGGATCTCCTGGAACCCACGGATGGACGAACCGTCGAAACCGATCCCCTCTTCGAAGACGTCCTCGCGGAGGGCGTGCGCAGGAACAGAGAAGTGCTGGGTCAACCCCGGAAGGTCGATGAACCTGAAGTCGACGATCTCGACGCCCTCGTCTTTGACCAGACGGAGTACCTCCGCTGGAGACCGCTGCTGCACATCTCCTCCTTAGTTCTCCGGGCAGGTCGTCCCCGGATGGGTAGTAGCCAGATGACCGAGCCCGCCCAATGTCGCGAACCCCCGCCAGACGGACAAGTCGAAATCAGCGCCGAAAGGCCATTCCGCGACCCGGCCAGTCGCCCCCAAGGCTCCCACCTGCTCGTTTCTGTCGGATTGCCCGTTCGTGAACGCTCTGTAAACCACATGACCCAGGTAAAGACAAGACCCGTGGGCCTGAGACAATCTGATGGGCCCTATCTCTGAAGGGCGCAACGGAGGCAATATGCGCAGCCAGCAGGAATACGTATTGAGGACCGTGGAAGAGCGTGCCATTCGCTTCGTGCAGCTCTGGTTCACAGACGTACTCGGCACTCCCAAAACGTTCAGCATCACCCCGGCGGAGCTCGAGAACGCACTCGAAGAAGGCATGACCTTCGATGGCTCGGCCATCGACGGGTTCAGCCGCATCCAGGAATCCGACGTGTTGGCCCGGCCCGACATAAAGACCTTCCAGGTGCTGCCCTGGCACCCGGCGGACGTCCCCGTCGCGAGCGTCTTCTGCGACATCTTCAACCTCGACGGCACTCCGTTCGAGGGCTGTCCCCGTCACGTTCTGCGCCGGACCCTCGACAAGGCGCGCTCTCGGGGGTTCACCTTCTTCTCGTCTCCTGAGATGGAGTACTTCTATTTCGCCGACGCCGACCCCGGACACCCCCCGGCAACCATCGACTCGGGCTCCTACTTTGAGCTGACCGCGACCGACAAGGCAACCGACCTCCGTAAGCAGAGCGTCCTCACCTTGGAGGAGATGGGAATCCCCGTCGAGCACGCCCAACACGAGGACGCGCCGAGCCAGCACGAGATCGATCTGCGCTACACGGACGCACTGACCATGGCCGACACGGTGATGACCGTCAGACTGGTGGTGAAGGAGACCGCCCACCGGCAAGGCGTCCACGCGAGCTTCATGCCGAAGCCGCTGGCAGGCGTGCAGGGATCGGGGATGCACACCCACCTGTCGCTGTTCGAAGGCGACACCAATGCCTTCTACGACCCGGAGGACGAGTACCTCGTGTCTACGGTGGCCAAGCGTTTCATCGCCGGGTTGATGAGACACGCCTCTGAGATCACGGCTGTCACCAACCAATGGGTCAACTCGTACAAGCGACTGGTCTCGGGTTACGAAGCTCCGATCTACGTTTCATGGGCCCGGAACAACCGATCGGCTCTGATCCGGATCCCGGTGGTGAAGCGGGGCAAGCCCGAGTCCACCCGCGTCGAGTACAGGGCTCCCGATTCTGCGTGCAACCCCTACCTGGCCTTCGCCGTCATTCTGGCCGCTGGGCTGAAGGGGATCGAGAACGAATACGAGCTACCTCGCGAGGCCTCGCAGAACCTCTTCGCCATGACCCCGGAGGAGCTGGCCGCCGACGGGATCCGCCCCCTGCCAGGCAGCCTCAACGACGCGGTCATCGAGATGGAACGATCCGAGCTGGTCGCGGAGACACTGGGCGAACACGTCTTCGAATGGTTCATCCGCAACAAGCGGGAAGAGTGGTCGGCCTACAAAACGCACATCAGCCAATTCGAGCTCGACCGGTACCTACCGCTGCTGTGATTTGAGCTGAGTGACCGAAGCCGACGAGAATTAGGCGTGGAGCCGCTTCTGTGCTTTCCGGACCCGTTGCCGACGGAGGTCGCATTGGTGCTGGACCGCGCCGGTTATGTGTGGAAGGCGGTCGACGGTCCTGAGATGATCCGCCTCGCCGAGCCGGAAGACGGCTGGGCGGGAGCGCTGATCTGCGCCAACACCCGTCCGGAGAGCGCCTTCAGCCTGTGCACCCAGCTGCGCACCGGGGATGATCCGTTGAACCCGTTGATAGTGGTGGTGCGGGTCGACCAACTCCACGAGCTCAACTCCCGCGAGGACGACTTCGACGATTTCTGCGTCATCCCCCTTCACGGAGACGAGCTCGGGGCCAGGCTGGAGAGGCTGTTGCGCAAGGCCGGCCGGGGGTCGTCCGAAGCGATCATCGAACACGGCCCGCTCCTGTTGAACCTCGAGACGTACCAGGCTGCGGTGTCGGGGCGTGTCATGGATCTGACGTACATGGAGTACGAGCTCTTGCGATTTCTTGCGGCGAGGCCCGGAAAGGTGTTCACCCGCGAGACATTGCTCAACAGAGTGTGGGGTTACGAGTATTACGGCGGCGCCCGCACGGTCGACGTTCACATCAGGCGTCTCCGCGCAAAGCTCGGTGAGGAGCACGCTCACCTGATCCAGACGGTCAGGTCAGTGGGATACCGACTCGGTCAGGGTTCGTGGACAGCGTGAATAGCTGCTGCGATCACACTTGAGGGATCAATCCTCGGCGAGCGCCCAAGCCTCGATCTCCACCAGCGCGCCGACCGGCAGTGCTGAAACTGCGACGAGAGTCCTCGCCGGTCGGTGCGAGCCGAGCTCTTCGACATAGATCGAATTGAAGTTCGAGTACTCCGACATGTCTGTGAGGTACACCGTCGTCTTGAACACGTCGGGCCAGGCGAGTCCGTGCTCACTGAGCACGGTTGCGACGTTCTGCATCGACTGACGCACCTGGGCTTCGAAACCGTCAGCGAGTTTGGGAGAGTCTCCCGGGACCAGACCCACCTGACCAGAACAGACAACGAACCGACCCGCCCTCATGACGGGGGTGTAGGGACCAACCGGCTTGCTCATGAGACTCTCCTCTTCGGGTTTGCCATCGACTCTGCTTGCTATGAACCCCGCGCTTGCTATGAACCCCGCGCTTCGAGCGGCCACCGTGGCGCAAGTCCTGCTGCGATCCAAGTCGCCGCCGCCGTCGCTGCGAACACCGCATCAGAAGCGTTCACTGGTGCTTTCTGTTCAAGCGGGGAAAGCACCTTTACTTCTACCGGGGGCATGTCCCGTGCCGGAAGGATCCCGAACGAACGGATCGTCAGGTCGAGCACCTGACCCGACGCGTCCACCGCGATCGCTTCACGCTTGACCCATCCGAGACCCTGATGCACCGCCCCGATGCAGTATGAACGTAGAACGGTCTCGTCGAGGACGTCACCAGCGTCAACGGTCACATTTACCCGGCCGTCGGTGCCAAATGAGACGCGGGCGAGTCCACCGTCAGGCGACGTGATCTCGACCTCGTTCACTTCGGCATTCGACACAGCAGCCAAACCGGCGTTGATGATTGCTGCTTCCACCCATCCCGCGCCGCGTGGGTCGGAGGAGACAGGGGGACCCGGTACCTCGACCACTTGGACCTTGCACTCCGGCAGGACCGCGTTGAAGCCGTCGATCCAACAATCCGGATCACCGGATTGCGGCGTCCAGCCGACGCGCACGATTCCGGTTCCATCCGCCTGTAATCCGGCACCGATCGGAGGTCTCTTCGGGCCGAGGCGCACGACATCCTCGCGGTTGAGAAGAACGCGCACCGGACGTCCGTACTCTGATGCGAGCGACCGGGCCGCCTCGGTAACGAGCGTTCGGGTCTTTCCCCCGAATGCACCGCCGTTCGCGAGCGGGGTCACCGGGACGCCGCCCGGTTCACACCATGAGGCGTCCGGCTCGAGGTACGCCGGTTCTACGAACGTTGTCTGAAGACAAAGCGCCCAATCGCCCCCACCGGGATGCGCCGGTAGCTCAACCGGCCAGTCGATCCTGGCTCCAGAGTTCCTTCCCTGAACCTTTCCGGCCTTGGCGCGCGCTTCGGTGAGCGTGTCCGCGACCGACCACCCTTGCGACGCGTCGGGAACTGCAACGAGGGCACCATCCGGTGCGGTGTCATCCGCGAAACCCCCCAGTCCCGCGGCAACTCGAGCGCCGACAGACTGGCCGCAACGTCCCTCGATCGTCGCTCTTCTAGCCGCGGCATCCGGATCGAGCTCGGAGGCCCGGTGCGGGACGTGAGCGGCGGACTCTGATCCGGCAAGCTCGGATCCACCTGCCAGCCGGGCGCGCGCTATCTCGGCTGCGTCGAGGATCGTGCGCCAACCGGTGCAACGGCACAGGTGGGCGGCGAGCGACGTCGCCAGGTCGGCAGTTGTCGCGTTCGGCTTGCGGTCACAGACCGAAGCAAGCCTCATGATGATCCCCGGTGTGCAGAAACCGCATTGGCTGGCCCCGGTGGCGGTGAACGCCTCGGTCCAGGCGGAAAGTTGGTGCGGGGGGAGTCCAGAGAGTGTCGTCACATCGCGGCCGGACACCCGTCGCACCGGGGTGACGCACGAGACCCGCGGACTGCCGTCGACCCACACAGTGCAGCATCCGCACTGGCCCTGAGGGCTGCAGCCGTCCTTGGCGCTCTTGATGTTCAGTCGATCGCGGAGAACCTCGAGTAGGGAGGCGCCATCGTCGGCGACCGTTACAGCGCGCCCGTCAACCGTGAAGTTGAGAGATGGCGCGCCCGAAGAACCGGGCGAGGTCAGTTGACCGAGGTTCCGGTCAGCTGAAAGAGGAGCCGCAACCGCAGGTGCGCGTCGCGTTCGGGTTCGAGATGTGGAAACCGGCGTCCGTGAGGCCGTCGTTGTAATCCAGGGTCGAGCCCTTGAGGAGCTGGGCGCTCGCGGTGTCGACAGCCACGGTCACGTCCCCGTAGGAGCGGACCACATCGTCCTCGGCCGTCTCGGGGTCGAAGTACATCTCATAGCTGTACCCCGAGCATCCCCCGGGACGGACGGCCACCCGCAGCACAAGGGGACTTTCTGCAGACTCCTGTGCGAGCAGGTCGGCGACTTTCTTCTGCGCGGAATCGGTGAGGACAATCGGGTCCGGCCTCTTCCCGATGTTGACCGTGGTCATCGTCGTTGTCACAGCAGGCCTCCTGTAAGCCGATTCCTACATATCCAGGATACTCGGCGGCTACGCCCGGTCGTATCTGCGCCCAAGCCCGGTGGTATCTGCCCGGTCGTATCCGACAGTCACCGGCGGCCGCGACGTGCCGGTTTGGTCACAAGCCCGGGACGGCCGGGGACCCCCGGTAACCTCAAGGCTGTGACCAGCGGCAACGGAGATGAAAGGGCGCACCGCGACTCGCTCGATGCTCCGTTGCGCAAGGTCCCGAGTAAAGAAGCCCTCTTCGACGCTCTCCGCGGCGTGATCGATCCCGAGCTCGGCGACAACATCGTCGATCTCGGCATGGTGAGAGACGCCAACGCCGACGCTTCAGGGAATGTGCAGGTCGAGGTGGCCCTTACGGTCGCATCGTGCCCGCTCAGAGGGCAGATCCACGAAGACGTGACCACCCGGCTCGCTGCTCTTCCCGGAGTCACCTCCGTGGACGTACAGACATCGGCCATGAACCGCGACGAAAAGCGGACGCTCATGGAACGGGCCCGCCTCAAAGCTCAAGAAGACAAGGCCGCCACGGTCGACTTTCCGGTGACGACCCGGGTGGTGGCCATCGCGTCGGGAAAAGGCGGGGTCGGGAAGTCTTCAGTCACGGTAAATCTGGCGGTCTCGCTGGCCCGACTGGGCTTCGTCGTGGGTCTCATCGATGCGGATATCGCCGGCTTCTCGGTGCCTCGCATGCTGGGGCTGTCCGGGAAGCTGCGCGGAGACGAGTCGCGCAAGATGCTCCCCATGGAGCTCATCGTCGGAAGTGGATTGCTGAAGGTCGTATCGATGGGCTTCCTGGCGGATGAGTCCGAGGCGATCATGTGGCGCGGGCAGATCCTCAACAGGGCGCTCCAGCAGTTTTTGGAGGATGTCCGCTGGGGAGAGATCGATTACCTGCTGATCGACATGCCGCCGGGAACAGGTGACGTGCCGATGGGTCTTGCCAGAATGCTCCCGCGTGCCGAAGTTCTGGTCGTCACGACTCCCCCGGTCGCCGCCCAGAAGGTCGCTGGTCGTGCCGCCGACATGTTCCGCCGGGCGCACGTACGGGTCGCCGGTGTCATCGAGAACATGACCGCCTTCGAGTGCGAGCACGGCGAGTCCTACGCGCTGTTCGGTGAAGGGGGAGGCGACAGGTTGGCCGAGGACATCGGAGTGCCGGTCATCGGAAGGATTCCGCTTCACCCCCAGATGGTGGCGTCCGCGGACGCCGGTGAGCCGGTGGCGGGCACGGACGTCGGCCCGCTCGCTGACGCCTTCTCCATGCTCGCCAAGCGGGTATCGGAAGACATCGCGCCTGTCGTCGACACGGCGTCCTGCACGGCACGGCTCCTGGACGACATCGAGTCGGCGCTCGGTCCGAAGAACGCCGAGGCTTAGACGGTCAGCCGTCGCTGCGCATGCGGCCGTCGCTTCCTATTCGGCTGATGACGGCGGAAACTTCTTGTGGAGTGAGCTCGGTGGTCGGCCTGTCCGGTGCCGCGCCGATTGCGTCCTCGTAGCCCGGATCTCCGGGAAGAACGATGCGCACACCCAGCCCGTCCGACACGACGCGCGGGAGCACGGCGGGAACGCTCTCGATCGCAGCAGCGGCTGCCAGCAACTCGCTCGCGGTGGCGAAACGCCCGATCGCCTGCAGGTTACGGAGCGTGGGGAAGATCAGCTGGAACTCCCCCGCGTCGGCGCGAGCTAGCGCGTCGGGTGGACGGACCCAGACGGTCTCGACTGTCTCGTAGTCGTCGTGGATCGCGGTCTGTCCCGGAGGAACTGCAGCTACGAAAAAGCGGGTGTCGTACCTTTTGGGCGCGAGCTCCGGCGTGATCCAGTGCGCGAAGTACAGCACCCGGTCGACAGCAAGGGTGACGTTGGCTCGTTGGCACGCTTCGAGAAAGCTCACCCGTTTGGCGTTCACGTCGCCCCTGAACTTGGCCAGGCGGGATTCGGCCGCATCGTTTTTCGGGCTGTAGAGCTCGCCGTCGGTGTGGTTCGCCTGGTAGGCGAGGAGAATCCCGGCCTCCTCGAAGCACTCGCGTAGCCCGGCCACGAAAAACCCGAGTCCACCGGAGGCAACCCCGAGCAGCTCGCTGGCATCGGCGTCGCTTCTCCCTGCGCAGACGACCTGAGCCAGCTCCGACCTGTCTTCGTCATCCACCTTCCCTCCGGGGAAGACGAAGGCACCCCCGACGAAGTCCGAGTTCAGATGCCTCTTCAGCATGCAGACCTCTAACCCGTCAGAACCGTCGCGCACGAGCATGATGGTCGCGGCGTCACGGACCGGAACCGGAGGCGGGACCGAGGTCATCAAGGAAACGCTAATGGTGTTCGTTACGCTGTTTCTCGATGGCGGAACCGAGAATCCCCTCGGGGCCGAATCCCTCCGACGGTGGCAGCCAGTCGCATCCTCTCCCGTCGGGACTGTTCATGTTCGCCTTCGTGGCGGTCGTCCTCGTGGTCGTCGTCGTTCTGGTCGTGCTCAACCTGACGAGCAACTCTCCGCCCGGGGCGGCGCCTCCCCCCGTACAGCCCGCTCCGAGCGCGCTGGTCCAGGACGTGACGAGCATTCCGCCGAGCGTCTTCAACCAGGTCGGCGATCCCTCGCTCCCCCTGCTTTCCGCTCCCGCAGTGGTCCACGGGGCTCAAGTACTCCATGTCCACGGTCGTCCGGCGATCGTGTGGGTCGGGGCGCTTTACTGTCCGGCCTGCGCCGCGGAGCGCTGGGCCCTGGTCATAGCTCTCGGTAGGTTCGGGACCTTCGACAAGCTGTACTCGACGACGTCTGCCACGACGGACGTGTTTCCGGGCACCCCGACGTTCAGCCTCCAAGGCGCGGTGTACCACAGCAACCTGCTGTCGCTGTCGGCCGTCGAGGAGTACGGGAACGAGCAGTCCGTGCTGGCACCGGCCGGTTACGAACGTCTCGCCACTCCCGACGCGGTTGAAGCGGCTTCATTGAAGGCCTACGACAAGTCACCGTGGGCGGAGCCGGGAGTGCTCCCGTTCATCGATGTGGCGAACCGGATGGTCCTGTCCGGAGCGACATTCACTCCGGGACTACTTCACGGTTTGTCGATGCAACAGATCGTGAGCGACCTGGTGAACAAGCCGGGCAACCAAACGACCCGGGCGCTCGTGGGAGCCGCCAATCAGATAACGGCCGCCATCTGCACAGTTCTCGCCAAGCCCCCGGTCGACGTGTGCTCGAGTCCTGCGATCAGATTGACTTCAACCCTGTTGGGTCTGGGTGCAGCCTGAGTTCAGATGTCGCGTTGGTCGGCGACCAGCTTGCGTTCCATTTCGTTGAGCCCGCCCCAGATTCCGTGTGGTTCGCGGATCCGGATTGCGTACTCGAGACAGGCGCGCTGCACCGTGCAACTCGCGCAGATGTCCTTCGCGCGGGCCTCGCGTGTCACCTTGTCTTCCTTACGCTCGGCATGCGTGGGCGGGAAGAAAACCGCGGCTTGCGGCCCTCTACAAGCCGCCCTCGCTTGCCACGCCTCGCCCAGCCTTTGAGTCGTGACCACTTGAACCCTCCTCCGAAAAACGACGCTACCTTCACCTCTGCGGCAGCTACAAGGGGTTTGACCTGGGATTCTTAATATTTTTAGGTGCCTTGATCCGGGTCTTTTCACGGATGCCAGGTGACTCAGGAGGGTAGAGAGGACAGAGTGAGAAGGATTGAAAGGCGGCTGGAGTTGGTCGAGCGGGATGGCGGCGGTGCAAAGGACGGATACGCTCGCCCCGCCATGGAGGTGGCCGCATTCTTCAAGCAGAGCCGCGTCCTGATCGTCGCCGGAAAGGGGGGCGTCGGTAAGACGACGGTCTGCGCTGCCCTCGCACAGACTGCGGCAGAGGCCGGCCTGTCGGTTCTCATCGTCGAGCTCGAGGGCAAGCCGGGCATACCCCAGGCCTTCGGTGAGGACGGTTCGCTCGATTACGAAGAGGTCCTGCTCTTCGAGGACGACCGGTCCGGTGGGGAGGTCTTTGCCAGGCGCATCACCCCCGACGACGCTCTTCTCGAGTACCTGGCCGACCACGGCATGAAGCGTTTCTCTCGCCGGCTGGTGTCGTCGGGAGCATTGGACGTGGTGGCGACCGCGATTCCGGGGATCAAAGACATCTTGGTGCTCGGGAAGGTGAAGCAGCTGGAGCGTGGGGAACGCTGTGACGTGGTGCTCGTGGACGCTCCGGCCACCGGCCACGTGATGACCTTCTTGTCCTCTGCCTCGGGCCTTTTGGATGCGGCACGGTCAGGCCCGCTCAGGACGCAGGCCGCAGACGTGGTCGAGCTTCTGACCGATCCGGAGCGTTGCCGGGTGGCCCTGGTGACCCTTCCCGAAGAGATGCCGGTCAACGAAGCCGTCGAAGCCGCCTACAAGCTGGAGGACCGTGTCGGCGTGAGCCTCGGTCCCATCGTCATAAACGGCTGCATCCCCCGGGTCAGTGGCCTCGGGGCCGATCCGACAGAAGCTGCGGCCGAGGTAGGGGTCGATCTGGCTCCCGGGTTGGCCCAGGCCCTTTCTGAAGCTGCCAGGTTCACCCAGGTGCGTCAGGAACTGCAGGAGGATCAGTTGCGCCGGCTGTCCGACGAACTTCCGCTGCGCCAGATCAGGGTGCCCGAGATCGATGGCGAAGCCATCGGCCCGGATGAGTTGACGGATATAGCCGAATCGCTCCGGCTCGGAATCGAGGAGCTCCACTCCTCCAATCCCTCTCACCCCCTGGCGTCCTCGAGGGATCCGGAGGATCCGGAGGCTCAGCCTCGGAGGGTTACCTCGTGAGCGCCCCGGAGGAGGACTTCGACTTCGTGGGCGAGGACGAGGACTTCGTGGGCGAGGACGAGGAGGGCGACGGCAGCTGGGCCAGGCTGCTGGCAGATCACGACATCGTGGTCGGTTGCGGCTCGGGTGGAGTAGGCAAGACCACGATCTCGGCAGCCATGGCACTGCAAGGCGCCCGGATGGGACGCCGTTCGTGCGTCGTTACCATCGACCCGGCAAGAAGGCTTGCTGATTCCTTGGGCCTCGAGAGCCTAGGAAACGTCGCCCACCAGGTCGCCGGCGACTGGGACGGGGAGCTCTGGGCGCTTCAGCTCGACCCCAAGAGCACCTTCGATGACCTGGTCCGCAAGCACTCCGACACAGACGAGCAAGCCGAAGGGATTCTGCAGAACCGCCTCTACCGGAACCTGACAGAGGCTCTGTCGGGGACCCAGGAATACATGGCGATGGAAAAGCTCTACGAGCTGTCCGAGGAAGACCGGTTCGATCTCATCATCGTGGACACCCCACCTTCTCGAAATGCCCTCGACTTTCTCGAAGCACCGAACCGGTTGAGCCGCTTTTTGGGCAATCGGCTCTTTCAATTCCTGATGATGCCCACGCGCGCTTCGTTGAGGGCCTTCTCGGTCGCGTCGCAAGCTCTCCTCAAGACGATCAGCAAGGTGGCGGGCGCCGACATAGTGAACGACGCAGTCGCCTTCTTCCAGGCGTTCGCAGGCATGGAAGAAGGCTTCAGGCTGCGCGCCAGCCACATGCGGGGACTCCTCGCGAACCAGTCGACGGCGTTCGTCCTCGTGTCCGCGCCGCGGATCGACACGGTCGCAGAAGCCGGCTGGTTCGCCGACCGCCTCGAAGACAGTGGCCTCGAGGTGGACGCGTTGGTGGTGAACCGGGTTCACCCTGTTTTCTGGTCAGACGAGTCGACGGTGCCGGAGATCGATCCGGAAGGCGACGGCATTGAGAGCTCTGACCTGTCAGTACTTGCTGACAACCTGAAAAAACTGATCCTGGTGAACGAACGTGAGGAGCGGACCATCGAGGAGTTGGTGGCCCAGGTGGCCCCGGCGCCCGTGATCCGGGTGCCGCTGTTGGAAGAGGACGTTCACGATCTCGCGGGGTTGGAGAAGGTTGCCGACGCACTGTTCGGAGATACGGCGCTCTTCGGGGACTCAGCGCTGACCGACGAGGCCGACGGAAGTTAACCTGCGGACGTGTCGAAAATACTGGTCGCCTCAGATGCACCCTCGGTCCGCTCTGAGGTACTGGCCGTCGTCGCCGGTCCGGAGAACGAGACAGACGTGGCCTTCACCGGACCCCAGGTACTTGCCAAGGCCACTGCGGAGGCGCCGGACCTGGTGGTCGTGGACATGCAGATGGGGAACATGGGAGCAATGGCCGTGTGCATGGAACTGCGCCTCGCGGAGTCATACGGGGCGCTTCCCCACGTGCCGGTGCTGATGTTGCTCGACCGGAGAGCGGACGTATTCCTGGCCAAAAGGTCGGGGGCAGAGGGGTGGGTAGTGAAGCCGCTCGATCCGATCAGGCTGAGGCGTGCCGTCACCGCGCTGTTGGGCGGGACCAGCTTCCACGACGATTCGTACACACCTCAGCCGGCGTTTCCGGCGTCTGCATCAGTCGGTTCCGCCACTCCCGCTGTAGCCACGGGGTAGTGATCCTTTAGTGGTCGGCCGCCGCCGGACCCGCTCGAGGAGGGGCGAGGATCCGGCCGCCGCGCTTTCGGCAGCCGCTGGAGCGCCAAATGAGCAGGAGCGGTACATCCTTGCCGCGCTCTTGGAGTTGCGCGACACGACGGTCAACGAAGTCATGACCCCGCGTGTCGATGTGGTCGGGCTCCCCATTCCTGTACACGCCAGTGACGTGGCGCGCGCCGTGAGGGAATCGGGCCACAGCTGCTTCCCGGTGTTCGATGACGACATCGACAATCTGGTCGGAGTCCTCTACGTGAACGACCTTTTCCGAGCCGGCTGGGCTATCGACGAGATCGCTTCGGCCCAGGGCGATGCCGTCCAGGGCGATGCGACGAACGGGGATACACCAAACGGGGATACAACCGACGAACACCCGAGCCCGATCGAGATATCGCGTCGCCTGCGCCAGCCCTTTCTGGTTCCCGAATCGCGCCGCGTCCTCGAGGTGCTCAGTGAGATGCGAGCGGTCAGGCGGACCTTCGCCGTCGTGGTCGATGAATACGGCGGCGTGGCCGGGGTGATCACTGTCAAGGACCTACTAGCGGCCATCGTGGGCGATCTGCACGACGAATTCGACCCGGCAGGGGAACCCGAGATCGTCCGGGTGGACCATCGACGCTGGCTGGTCGACGGGGGCACGAGCATCGACGACGTCAGGACCCAACTGGGGCTGAATCTTCCTGAGGGGAAGTACGTGACGATCGGTGGCTACATCTTCGATGTGCTGGGGCACATCCCGCACGAAGGCGAGCGGCTCAGGTCAGACGAGTGGGAGCTGCGGGTGGTCGAGATGGAAAAGAGGCGGGTGGCCAAGGTTCTGGTGATCCAGCCCACTCCCTCGCCGTCTACTGCGGGAGCTCATTAATAGAACCCATCAGTCAAGACTGATCAGTTTTGGTTTATCAATTAGATTTTTCGATGAGGCCGAGACAGGGGTGCTCCGATCAACAAAGCTGGTGCGGCCGAGCTCGCGATCGGAAAAGCGGCCCTCGGCTAGCATCGCCATCCGGACCGGAACCGATTCTCCGATCCGCCGACCGGGAAGTAGCGCAGCTTGGTTAGCGCGCAGCGTTCGGGACGCTGAGGTCGCGGGTTCGAATCCCGCCTTCCCGACTCACTCCGACTCCAACGCCGACTCCGGCTCCACTCCTCGAGGTCAGATCTCACCCAAGGCGGTGGCCAACGGCTCGAGCATGCCGGGGTCCAGTGGCGGCCGGATGGTGACGATGCCCAGCTCGGCGCCGACCTCTCCCAGTGCCGCGGCCTGATCGGCCGTGGCTTTCACGTCACCGGCGTAAACGACGTGACTGGAGAGGAGAATCTCCTCGGGGTCGCGCCCGACGTCCTCGCAGTGCTGATGTAGGACGTCGCGCTTGCGGGCGAATTCCTCCGGCGTGCCCCCGACGAAGTTCCAGTGCTGGGCGAACCGGGCTGCGGTGCGCAATGTCCTCTTCTCCCCACTGCCACCGATGCAGATCGGTGGATGCGGCCGCTGAACCGGCTTGGGCTCATTTCGAGCGTCGGTGAGCTGGTAGTACCGGCCCTTGAAGGTCGTCGTCTCCTGCGTGAACAGCCCGACGATGACCTCGCAGGCCTCCTCGAAGCGGTCGCTGCGCTCGGCGGGCGTACCCAGTTCGATCCCGTAGTCCCCCGACTCCTCCTCGTTCCACCCGGCCCCGATCCCAAGCTCGAGGCGTCCCCCGGACACGATGTCGAGGGTGGTCGCCATGCTGGCCAGGACGGCAGGGTGGCGATAATGGATACCCGTTACGAGAGTTCCAATTCGCACCCGGGTTGTGGCCTGGGCCAGCGCTGTCAGGGTGATCCAGCCCTCCAGGCAAGGGCCGGTGCTGTCCGAAAAGATCGGATAGAAGTGGTCGAACGTCCAGCCCGACTCGAACAGCTCGATGTCGTCTGCCGCTTTCCACACGGCGAGCATGTCGGTCCAGGTCGTATTCTGCGGGGCGGTCTTGAAAGCGAATCTCATAGGTCCACGCTACGGTCGACCGGGCGTCGAGGGTGCAGCGGAAGTACATACATCCCGCTGCCTGCCGCACGGAGCATGCTCCTCACCCTGCCGCCTCACCCTGCCGCCTCACCCTGCCTCCTCGGCCTGCCGCCTCAGGCTGCGAGAACAGTCGAGTTCGAGCGTACCGGTGACGATTAAAAGGGCATGAAGTACCCTTTGGCCATGAAATCCATGCGGGTCGCACGGTGGGTCGGAGTACTGGCCGTCCTGGCCGGCTCCGGAATAGTCGGAATGGTGTGGGGACTATCTGCCGGAGCGACGACTCTCACGTCTGCTCCTACCTCCCATGCTGCTCATACGGCCGGAGCCACTCAGGCAGTTGATGTCTCCGATACGAACCTTCCTCCTCTGACGGTCGACGGAGTCCACGCAAAGACGATGACCCTCATGGGCTCGAACGCGTACAAGCCCCACGCGGCGCCGGGCACCTGGGACGACTACCACTGCACTCTCATCAACCCGCACGTCACTCAGAACTCGTTCATCGTGGCCAGCCAGTTCTATCCGGAGAGTGTCGAGGTCCATCACTCGATCCTCTTCCTGGTCCCCCCGAGCCTCGCGGCTACAGCCGAGCGCGCCAACGCCGGCGACAAGGGATGGTCATGTTTCGGTGAGTCACCGATTCCGGGCACCTCGGCCATCCAATTCTCGGACACTCCCTGGCTCGCTGCCTGGGGTCCCGGAATGCCGGAGAACGTAGAGCCGGCCGGAGACGCCGTGCCGTTCCCCGCCGGAAGCCTCGTCGTCGAGCAGATCCACTACAACCTTCTTCGCGGTGACAAGCCGGTGAAGGCCAAGCTCGAACTGCAGACCGTCCCGGAGACGACACCGCTCAAGCCACTCAGCCTCGGGCTGTACCCGGCGCCGCCCGACATCCCCTGCCCGGCGAACGAGACCGGACCCCTTTGCAACCGTGCCGCATCTCTCGCCGAGACCGGCAAGCAGTTCGGCAAGTCAGCGGTTCGGTTCGTGAACCTGCTCGAGACCGTCTGCGGTCGCAACCCGGTCGACCCTCCCGGTGGTGACACCACGTCGTGTACCTGGCCGGTCGGTCAGACCGGTTACATCGTCAGAGCGGCGGCACACATGCACCTGCTCGGAGTGGGGATGAAGCTGACGCTTAACCCCGGCACCCCGCAAGCCAAGGTCATCATGAACGTGACCAATTATGACTTCAACTATCAGCGCTTCTACAACATGAAGACGCCGGTTGCGGTCACCGCAGGAGAGCAGATCCAGGTGCAGTGCACCTATAACCCCAAGCTGCGCTCGGAGATCCCGTATACGAGGGACCTGCCGCCGCAGTACATCACCTGGGGCGATGGTTCCGCCGACGAGATGTGCCTTGCGATCGTCTCGATCGCGCCGCCTGCCTGACAAAATCCCTGGAAAAGTAGGCTGTCGCGGGTGGTCACCGACCTGGCGACATCCGGGGGCTCGCCCGGGCACGACATTACTGTCACCGACGAATCACCCGGTGGGCTGAAGACCGCGGAACTCGCGATCGGCGGTATGCATTGCGCGTCCTGCGCGAGCAGGGTCGAAGGAGCCCTGTCGCACGAGAAGGGCGTCGTAAGCGCCGCGGTCAACCTCGCGACCACCCGTGCCTTCGTCGCCTACGACACCGACACCGTCGGAACCGACGCCCTCCTGAGCGCCGTCGAAAAGGCCGGCTACTCGGCTTCCGTCCTCACGGGCGAAGAATCGAAGGTCGATACCGAGCGGTCCGAGCACTGGGCGACGAGAGCCGCCATCTCGTGGGCGCTGGCCGTGATCGCTTTTTCGGTCGCGATGTTCGGTCCTCAGGCGCCATGGGCCGGATGGACGGTGCTCATCCTCGCCGCTGCAGTCGAGCTGATCGGTGGGTGGCCGTTCCTCAAACAAGCAATACGCATCGCCCGTCACGGCGGCACGAGCATGGACACCCTCATCGTTGTCGGCACGCTCGCCGCTCTGGCCGTGAGCGCGGTCGAAGCGATCGCTCTCGGTGGACGTCATGTCCACCTCGGCGGTGGCGGTGCGTTCGCCGCGCGGCTGCACGGCGTGATGGGGCCACTCATCATCTCCATCTTGGCGACAGGCCGCGCGGTCGAGCAGCAGGCGCGCCAACGCGCGGCCCGAGCGATGCACTCGTTGCTGGGTCTGCGTCCTCCAGTTGCGCGTGTCGTAGCAACGCCTGATGACGAAGACGGGAACCTCGTCCCACCTGAGAGCATCCCTGTGGGTGCACTCGTCAGAGTGAGGGCTGGCGAGACCATCCCTCTCGACGGCACGGTGATCGCCGGACACTCCGATGTGGACGAGTCGATGCTGACAGGCGAGCCTTTCCCTGTCGGGCGCGGTCCCGACCAGACCGTTACGGGTGGCACACGTAACGGCAGCGGCGCACTCGTGGTGCACGTCGACGCCATCGCGTCGGAATCGGTTCTCGCCAGGCTGCAGCGGTTGGTCGACGAGGCCCAGCGCGAGAAGGCGCCGTTACAGCGTGTCGCCGACAAGGTCAGCTCCGTGTTCGTGCCCGCCGTGCTCATCGGCTCGGTGATCACATTTCTCTGCTGGTGGCTGATCGCCGGAGACTTCGGAAAGGCCGTACTGAGCGCGATCGCACTGCTTTTGGTCGCCTGTCCGTGCGCCATGGGCCTGGCCACCCCGGTCGCCATGATGGTGGGGACCGGGCGTGCGTCTGCACTCGGAATTCTCGTCCGCGGTGGCGACATCCTCGAGATGTTGGCCAGAGCCGACACGGTGGTGTTCGACAAGACCGGCACACTGACCGAAAGCTCCGCGCGGGTGACCGGCGTGATCCCGGCCCGGGGATTTACAGAAGAGAACGTCCTCGAGGTGGCTGCCTCTGTCGAGCAGGAGACCACCCACCCCATCGGGATCGCCATCAGGGCCGCCTCGCCCGGTTCGACGATCCGCGCGGTGGACGTGACCGAAATTCCCGGTGTCGGCGTGTCCGGAACGCTCGACGGAGGCGCGGTCGAGGTGGTCGCACTCCGTGGCACCGAGACCGAACCGGCGATGACAAGCCAGATCGCCGGCCATCAGGCACGTGGCGAGACCATCGTGGTCGTAACCAACAATGGCCGGCAGATCGGGGCGATCGCGTTGAGCACGCCGCTCCGCCCCGAAGCTGGTGCCGCGCTGGCGCACCTCAGAACGATGCACGTCCGCACCGCGGTGTTGAGTGGCGACGGGTCACCCGCGGTCGACGCGATCGCGAGAGACCTTCACATCGACGATGCCCAGAGTGGGCTGAGCGCTTCAGACAAGGTCGACGCGATCCGCTTGCTTCAACGAGGCGGGCACACCGTGGTGATGGTCGGAGACGGCATAAACGACGCTCCGGCGCTTGCTGCTGCCGATGTCGGATGTGCCATCGGAAGCGGTACAGACGCCGCTCTCGCCAATAGTGGCGTCGCTCTCATGGGTAACGACCTCGAAGGCGTTCCTGCCGCGGTGGGCCTGGCAAGGTCCACCCTGTCCATCATCAGGCAGAACCTCGGTTGGGCGATGGGCTACAACACGGCAGCGATACCGCTTGCCGCAGCGGGACTGCTCGATCCACTCATCGCCGCGATCGCAATGGGCGTGTCCAGCCTCGTGGTGGTGCTCAACAGCTTGAGGCTGCGACGTTTCGGCTCGAACGGCATCGACCGGGTCAAGGCACCCCTTGTCATGCGCGGGGCGCGCGGATTCGCGATCTCGGTACTGATCCCCGTGCTGCTGTTCGCGTCGGCGACGGTGATCGGCGAAGCCGTCTCACCGGCGCGTGGGCAGTCGCTCCTCCCATCGCTACCGAGCATCACCACTGTGAACCTCAGCGGTGGACTGTCGGCTGAGGTCTACCTCGACCCGAACACGCCGGGCGTCAACGCGTTCCACCTGATCTTCGAAAAGGGTGGGAATGCGGCCGGGGCGATACAACAGCTACAGGTCACCGCATCGCGAAACGGGGCCCCGTCACAGACGCTGAGGCTGGCAACACTGAGCACCGGCCACTACCTGAGCTACGCCGTTCTGGTGGCCGGCCGTTGGAACTTCAACGTGTTCTTCCGTTACGGGAACACGCGGGCTTCGTTCTCGGTGACGAAGACTCTCAGCGGCTGACTGAACCGGTTGAGACTGAGCCGGCCGGGACTGAGCCGGTTGAGATTGAGCCGGCCGATATTGAGTCAGCACACAGGGTTCCAGACTCGAGGACTTTCTCCCCCTCCGGGGTGACAAGCCCAGCTCTCACTACCGCCATCATGCGGTCCTGTGAGCAGCGCGTCTCCTTCGCCGGCATGGTGCACGCCCCCATGACCAAGCCGAACAGGTCGTAGACGACCACGTCGGGGCGGATGGTTCCCGCTCGCTGAGCGGCTCCTAGGAGCGTCTCGGCGGCGGCCTCGAGCTCGGCCCGCACCTCTTCGGAGATCTCTTTGAAGTCGATTCCAGCTCCGGCCAGAGCGTCGAACAGGTCGCGTTTGGCTGCTGCTTCACGGGCGAGCATTCCAAGAAACTGAAAGAGCGCCCCAGTGGGTTCCGAGCTTTGAGCGAGCTTGTTCGCCTCGCCCGTCAGCATCTCCATGTGAGTGATCACAACGGCTGCGGCCAGGGATTCCTTGGTCGGAAAGTGCCGGTATACGGTCCCTACCCCCACTCCGGCGCGCCTGGCGATGTCATCGATGGGGACCCCGATGCCCTGCTCGGCGAAGCAGACCTCCGCCGCCTCGAGGATCTGCATCCGGTTGCGTCGGGCGTCGGCACGCTGGTGGCGTTCCGCGCCCTCATCACCGTCATGTCCGTCCCCCGGGCAACCCAACTTTCGCCTCCTGCGTTGACAAACGGAACGACCGCTCCGTATAGTGGTATTCGGAACCAGCACTCCGATTATACAACTCGGCACGAACTTACGCACTAGGAAACTTGGAGTCCCGATGACCGCAACCCTCGAGCACGTGAATGCCATGCCGGTAGGTGACACACCCGACCCCCGGCGCTTCAAGGCCCTATGGGTGATCGCCATCGCTCAGCTGATGATCGTCCTCGATGCCTCGATCGTCACCATCGCGTTGCCGTCCGCACAGCATGCACTCGGCATCTCGGTGGCGAACCGTCAGTGGGTCATGACTGCCTACACCCTCGCCTTCGGTGGATTTCTGCTCCTCGGGGGCAGGATCGCCGACTACCTGGGCCGCAAGCGGATGTTCGTGATCAGCCTGTTGGGTTTCGCCGGCGCCTCCGCTCTCGGTGGACTCGCCCGCGACGCTGCGATGCTCTTCAGCGCCAGGGCACTGCAGGGAGCATTCGCCGCGGTGATGGCGCCGGCGGCTCTGTCACTCATCACCACCACGTTCACAGAACCCCGCGAGCGGGCCCGGGCATTCGGCGTCTACGGAGCCATCTCGGGTGGCGGCGCCGCGATCGGCCTGATTTTGGGTGGCGTCCTCACCCAGTACGCATCGTGGCGCTGGACTCTCCTGGTGAACGTGCCCATCGCCATCTTCGCCGCCATCTTCGCCACTCGGCTCGTAGCTGAGAGCCGCGGAATCCGCGGAAAGGGCTACGACGTGGCCGGTGCGGTCACCGCCACGGGCGGCCTACTCGCCCTCGTCTACGGGTTCACGCGGGCCGGCTCAGATGGTTGGGGGTCTTCGACGACGTTGGGACTGGTCGGGATCTCGATTCTTTTGCTGGCGAGCTTTGTCATGATCGAGCGCCGCAGCAGCCACCCGTTGCTCCCATTGCGGGTGCTCACAGACCGCAACCGGGGTGGGTCGTTCCTCGCCTCGCTGCTGGTCGGCATAGCGATGTTCGCCACGTTCTTGTTCCTGACCTACTACTTCCAGGGAACGCTCGGGTACTCGGCGATGCGAACAGGCTTCGCATTCCTCCCGTTCTCGGCGGGGATCATCATCGGAGCGACGCTTTCCAGCCGGATCCTGCCCCGGGTCGGTCCCAGATGGGTGATGGTGGGCGGCTTCGTGCTCGCCGCGGTCGGCCTGGCCTTGTTCACCAGGATCGGGCTGCACACGAGTTACCTGACGATTCTTCCCGCCGAGGTGATCGTGAGCTTCGGGATGGGCTCGGCCTTCGTCCCGCTCAGCAGCACCGCGCTGATCGGCGTCGACCCCGACGACGCCGGAGTAGCGAGCGCGATGGTCAACACGACACAACAGACCGGGGCATCGCTAGGCGTGTCGCTTTTGAACACTCTCGCCGCGACGGCGACGGCCAACTACCTGCTGCACCATGGCACCAGCCCGGTCGCTCGGGCCGACGCCCTCATCCACGGATACACCACGTCGTTCACGGTGAGCGCCATTCTGCTTGCGGCGGCGGCTGTGTCCACGGCGTTCATCCTCCGGGCCACGCGCGACGATGTCGTCAGCGAGAACGCTCTCGACCCCCAGCCGGTTGCGGCATAGGCCGGCCGGGGGCGGGTGGTGCTCAATCGGGCCGGCCGCCGTTTCGGCCTGACAAGCCTTATCCCGGAGTGAGCGCCGCCTTCACGTGCGCAAGCGCGAGAACCAACTCGAGGGGATCCCCCGGCTCCCGGCCGAGAGCGCGTCTGGCATAAGCAGCGAGTGCCAACTCGTGCTCTACGTAGGCCTCGGCGATCGCACGCTCTTCGACGCGATCGGCCAGTTGGACGAGCTCGCGGTACTTGACGAGAAACTCCTCGGTCAAAGGCAGGATTCCTCCAATGAAGTCCTCCCACGACACCTCGCGCAGCGCCGCGGCGAGCTGCCCGGCTGCGTCCAAGGTGGCGGCAGTGTCCCCTCTTTCGAGTTCGCCAGACTCGAAGACGGGATCGGCAAGTTCCTTGGTGGAGCGCTCGAGAAGGGTTAGGACCTCCAGCTGCCTGCGTCGTTCGGGATCCTGCTGCCACTCGGCCATAGTCCCGAAGACCGCCTCTCCCAGCACCTCTCCCTGGTAGGACTCGATCCACAGCTCTGATCTGGTCACGGTCGAACAATACGACCGGAGGGCGGCCGATTCCCAGGGCTACCGCTTACTCGATCACCGCTTACTCGAGCACCGCCCGGATCCGGCGCACCCCGGCACTGGACGACTCTTCTTTCACTACGCGGAAATGTCCCAGTTCGCCGGTGTGGGCGACGTGGGGTCCCCCGCAGATCTCCTTGCTGTACCACCCGTCATCGGGGTCGCCGGCGGTGTAAACGGTGACGCTCGGTCCGTACTTGTCTCCGAACGCGCCGAGCGCACCCGCGGTGAAAGCCTGTTCGGGGCTCATCTCGGACACGTTCATCTGCCAATCGTGGGAGATGTTCTGGTTGACGATGTCTTCCACCTTGGCGATCTCTTCGGGCGTCACCTTCTGCGGATGGGAAAAGTCGAAACGCAGGCGTTCCGGTGTGATGTTGCTCCCGCGCTGCACCACGTGATCGCCGAGAACAAGCCGGAGCGCCTTGTACAGCAGATGGGTGGCGGTATGCAGGCGGGTGGTGGCCTCCGATCGGTCCGCCAGTCCGCCTTTGAACATGCCGGCCGCCGCGGTCCTCGAGCGCTGTTTCTGTTCGGCCATGAGCTCGTCGTAACGGGGTCTCCAATCGGGATCGACCGGAATTCCCGAAGACGCGGCTTCCTCGACGCTCAATTCCGGGGGGAAGCCGTATGTGTCGAACAACGCGAATACCGAGTCCCCGGTCAAACCCGACCCGGCGATCTTCGGCAGCTCCTTCACGCCCCGGGCCAGGGTTCTCCTGAACAGATTTTCTTCGCGCTCGAGCACGCCCCGAATGTGTCGGGCATTGGCGACAAGGTCCGGGTACGCATCGCCATATGCACCGACAACCGGGTCGACGAGACGCGAAAGAAGATCCGACTCGATCCCCAGGGTCAACCCCTGACGGATGGCGCGACGGGCGAAGCGGCGCATCACATAGCCCTGCGTGTTGTTCGAGGGCTCCACACCGTCCAACGCCAGGAAGACAACGGCACGCGCGTGATCGGTGATGATCCGCGTGGCGCGGTCGTCGGCGACGCCCGTTTGCGTGGACATCGATCGGACGGCCGACACGATCGGTGCGAGCAGGTCCACATCGAACGCGTCTGCGGTGTCCGCCTGCGCCATCGCTATGCGTTCGAGACCTCCTCCGAAATCCACATTCGGCTTTGGGAGCTCCTCGAAACCGTCAGCGGTTCTGCGGTACTGCATGAAGACCGAGTTGCCTATCTCGACGAAACGCCCACAGTCGCAATGGGGATGGCAGTAGGCCCCGTACGCGGGATCATGCGGTACCTGCGCGAAGAGATAGAAGATCTCAGAGTCTGGTCCCCCGGGTTCGCCGACCGGCATGGTGTGGGGAGGCCCTGAGCGACTCCACCAGCATTGCGACTCGTCGTACAGGACGATGCGGGCATCTCCGATTCCCTCCGCCGAGGCCCGTTCTTTGGTCCCGGCCTCGACCACGACCGGATCCTGCCCGGCACCTGCGAGCAACTCCGTCCACAGGAGAACCGACTCCTCGTCGCGCGGAATTTCCCACTTGGGTGATCCGGCAAAAGCACTCACGTACAGGCGTGCCGGGTCGAGCTTCACGATCCTCGTCAGGAACTCGAACACCCAGGGAAGCTGTTCGGTCTTGAAGTAGTCGCCGAGCGACCAGTTGCCGAGCATCTCGAACAGCGTGGTATGTCTGGAGTCGCCCACTTCGTCGATGTCCTCGGCCCTGAAGCAGACCTGCGAATCGACCAGGCGGCTCCCGGCCGGGTTCGGGGCTCCCAGTAGATAAGGGATCAGAGGCTGCATCCCCGAACCCGTGAACAGTGTGGTCGGATCTTCGCGGGGAACCAGGTTCGAACGGGCGATCTGAACGTGCCCGCGCTCCACGTAGAAGTTGAGGAAGTCCCGCCGGATCTCTGCTGCACCCACGAGACCGTTATACAGGCTCGCGGAACCAAGCCGATCCACGATCGATCAGGCTTGCTCCAGGACCACAACCTCCACGATGGCTTTGCGCACGTGATCGCCCTCGGGCATCTGACCGAGCGCCTCGACCGCGGGGCGGGTCACCTGTCGGATGGTGGCCTCGTCGAGCTCGCGCATGGCCGGCCACGCCCGCTTCGTTATGGCGTCCAACTCCTCGGAAGGCGCCGAGATCCATCTCCGTTCGAAGGTGTGAACCGCACCGCAGAAACCGGCCTGCTCCGACCAACCGAGCACTTCATCCGAGGTGACTCCCCGAGGGCGCGACGCTCCTCTGTGCTGGTCGATGCGCGCACCCATCTCGGAAATGATCCGCCCGATCTCGTCTTCGGGAGCGGGGCGCTGATTGGGGCTCACCACGTAGACGCCTCCCGGCTTCAGAACCCTCGCCGCCTCGTGAAAAAGCGAAACGGGATCGTTCACCGCATGCACGACCCACACCGATACCGCGTGTGCGATGGTCCGGGCCCCGATGGACATCTGCAGCGCATCGCAGCGCGCCAGCACCGATCCCAGCCGGGGGTACGCCCGTCTCAACATGGGCGACGACAGGTCGATACCCACCATCGACCTATTCCGCTTTTTGAGACCCAGGGCCACCACCCCCGTTCCCACGCCTATCTCGAGAATGGGCTCGCCCGGTGGCAGGAATAGAGCAAGGTCCGCCGCGTACTGGTCACCCCTCGGCTCCCCGCCCCGGGTGACGTCGTAGCACTCCGCCAAGTCGTCGAACTCCGGCAACGGACCGCCGTCACCTTTTTGGAATGGACCAATTCCTGTCCGGATTCTGCGGAGGGAAGTTCATCGGCTCGGTCGGCTGCCAGCCACTCTCCGTTACGTCTTCGAGAACCTGCACCATGTTGTAGGTGTCTTCTTCGTAACTGAAGCGACCGTCTCCGGCGTAGATCAGACGGGAGTAACCGGACTGCGTGAACGGGGTGCCGTCGGCACGCGTGCCCGGGATGATCTGGGTCCATTTGACGATCACGTTGTCGCCCTCGATGGCCGTGAACTCGATAGGGAACTTCCAGTCGCCGAGTCCCACCATCGAGTGATCCAACCAATGCGTGATCGCGTCGCGGCCGACGATTCTGCCCCAGGCTCCGTCTATGTAGACCGCGTCCTCGGTGAACAGGTCGCCGAGAACCCCGAATCCGGGTTCATCGCCGGCGTCGATCCGTTCACGCAGCTGGTGGTAGCGATCGATGGCCGCTTGGACCTCCGCCCGTGGGAACGACATGTGCCCCTGCCTCCCGTCAACTCGATGTCCTGCAAAGAGAGGCTGAGACTAACAGCGCTCTTATGAGGCTTCCTTGTGGCGTTTCCAGGCCTGATAGCCACCCGCGAGGTCGCCGACGGACCGAAAGCCCAAGTCGGCGAGCGAGGCGGCGGCGAAGCTGGATGCATAACCCTCTGAGCACAGGACGAGGATGGGGCGTTCGTAGTCGCTTGCTTCGGCGATGGAGTATTCCCCGGTGGGATCGAACCGCCACTCGAGCACGTTTCGTTCAATGACGATCGCGCCGGGCATGGCACCCTCGGACTGTCTCTGGGCTTCGGGTCTTATGTCGACGAGGACCCCGCCGTCGCGCAGAAAGTCGTCGACGTGTTCGGGACCGAGGCGTCTTATTCGGCTGCGCGCCCGTTCCAACATTTCGTCTACCGCAGACGTCACCATTTGCCCGGTCGGATTAATAGTGGATCGTGCGCAGCGCGTCCAGGGATCCGTCCGAAAGCTCGTAGTAGGTCATCTGCTTCAGGCGTGGCGAGTACACGTGCACGCTGACGGCCGGACTGCTCCCGAGGTTGACGACATCGTGAACGCAGTGGCTCCTCAGCTTGACTGTGTCGCCGGCTGAAAGCGTTGTCGAACGCGTGCCCAGGCGGTCGCCTTCGGAGACGATCTTCGTCTCGACCAGCTCTCCGGAAACCACGGCTACGGCTCCGACGGAGCTCCCGTGATCGTGCAGCTCGATCAGGCCACCGGTCGGCCAACCGATGACCCAGGCTTCGAAGTCCGGTGTGCTGGCCAGAAGGTCCCAGCACCGTTCGCGGGACTCCGGTTGGAAGCCCATCTCTTTGACTCTCGGAACGAGATTGACAGCGATCGAGCGGAGCGCGTTGATGTTGATGCGCCTGACGTTCGGAATCCGCTCGCTGCATACGGCTCTGCTCCTGGGACGAACGTGGGTGATCACGACGCCACCAGCGCGAGCGCACTCGAGCGGGCCGACGTTTCCCGCCTCGCAATGCGTTCAGATAGTTGAGATGCCTGGACGCGCAGCTCGGGAATCGCCGTTGACTCGAAAGCGGATCCTCGTCTCGCCCATCCGATGGTGTGGATGCCGGGATGTGAAAAGCCGTCTGCTCCGCGTATGCAGCCGTCTTCGTCCACGTCCATCCCTAGACCGGTGGGGTGTGGACGCGCGATGCCACTGGCGTACATTCGCCCGATCACAGAAGACGGGCGCGTCGTCCCGGGTCCGGTGCAGTCGACCACGGTGGCCACCTCGATCCTCTTTTCGATCCCCCTCACCATGATCACGGCCTCGAACCGAACTCTTCGGTTCGAAACAACCGGGACAATATCGACGACCCTGCCCGCCTCGACACTCAGCCTGCCGCCGGCGATCATCGAGCCGATCGAGCGCGATACCTGCGGACACATGCGATGGCGATGGACGTCCCATCTGCGGCTCACATGTCGGAGGAGTCTTTGCTTTTCGGCGTCAGGCAACTCACCCCAGACCGCTGGAATCTTCGACCGGGCCGCCGAAACGACATTTCGCCATCCGCCACCGGAAGACTCTGCATCTGAGACCGCGGCGCGGAAGCGCCGCAGCACCTCTGAAGCGGTGAGGGCACCGTCGAAATCGACATTGGGCCACGGGGAGAAACCATTTGCTTCGTGAGCGGCCGGCGTCCAACCGTTTCGAGACACCGCATGGATCCTGCGGCCGGGCGAAGTGCCGAGTACGAGGCAGACGTCGACCATGGTGAGGCCCGTACCGATGACGAGCACCTCATCGTCGGGCGATATCTCGCTCAGAGCACCCGGCGTCCACGGGTCCGAGACAATCTGCCGGCTGCTCTTCAGGCCGAACGAGGACAGAGCCGAGGAAGGGGGCGGTCCGATCGCCAACACGACGTCGTTCACGGTCCGGGATTCGCCGTGCGACACGTTCACACGGATGCTGCCACCTTCTGAGTAGCCGATATCGACGACGCGCTCTCTTACCCACTTGATCGTGGTGCCTTTAGAGGCCGACCGCCGTGAACGCTCGAGACAGTCATTCAGATACCGACGGTACAAACGGCGCTGGGCGAAGTCCTCAGGGCCCGTGAACGGGCAGTGCCTCGCAATCCAGGACGTGAAGTCGTCGGGCTCGCTTTCGAAGGCGCTCATGCACCGCGCCGGCACATTCAGAAGGTGCTTCGGGTCCTCTGTGGAGTACGCGGCACCGGCCCCGAGACGCTCTGCTGGCTCGAAGATCAAGATCTCGCGGGGGAAGGGGTCCCTCCTGGCTATGTGAATGGCAGCGAGTACCCCGGCTGCCCCCCCGCCCACGATCGCTGTTCGCGGCCTGCCCACCTGCATGTTGTCTGTTTCCTGCGTGTCCCACCCCATGGCTCCCATTATACCTACTAAATCCATAGGAATACTAGTCCTTGCTCTAGGAAACTTTCAGGATCATGAAAAGCCATGAAGCGCCATCTGGGTACGGACAGCCGTCTTGACTGATCTCAGATCGCCAACCTGTTCGACAAGGAGCTCATGCACCGGTTCATGTGCACCAAGAGGGCGGTTGATGAATAGCGCGCATGCGTCATAACGATCACCATGCGAACACTTCGAACGCCGCGCGTTCACCGGGCGTCATCGAATCACTGTGCCGATCATCCGAAATCGATTGATTTATAGACAGTCGACCCGCGACACCGTTTCGGATTCGAAGTCGATTTGCATGCACAAGTGAGTGATGGTGTGCATGTAGCAACGCACCGCGGCATCGGCGCGCATCACAGATAACGCCCCGTTTTGTTTTTGATGTTATAAAATGTCAGAATAAGCTCTTACACCGTAAGGGAGGCAGAAATTGGCAACGATCACGATGATGAGACTTGTGGACGATCTGGATGGATCGACCGCAGACGTATCCGTCACGCTGACCGTCGATTCCAAGAGATACCGGGTTGATCTCAGTAAGGCGAACTACGACGAATACATTGCGCCGCTGGTGAAGGCCGCTCGGCCCTCGAAGATTGGACGGCCTGCAAAGCAGATAGCCACGTCCAAGGGTCCCAGGAAAACTTCAAAGAGGCTCGCTGGTGCAAAAACCACAGCATATTCACGGCTTTCTGAGAACGATCAGACTGCGATCCGTGGCTATCTGAAGCGCACGCGTGGACGCGTGTCCGACAGTGAAGTTTCCTCCTGGAGGTCTGCGGGAAAGCCGTAGAAGCGCTTCTACCGCCGGTAATTCTCAAGTTTCGGGATTTCTGCGAACGACTTCGATCGTTCTCAGGGCGATTTAAGCTTGTATCAAACATCGGGTGATGCTTGATACAGATAATCGGACTCTGTACCTTCTCGACTTGGAGTTCTCTGAGAATTGTTGATTCTGCAACATGCCGACCGCTTGCAGTTCCCGACATGAAGATTGGTGACACAGCTTGAAGGTGTTCATCTCTTCGGACATGGAGGGAACTGCAGGCGTAGTCGACTGGGAGCACGTTAGGCCTGGCGGAAGTCTCTACGACTACTACGTCGGCCTCCTAACCGGCGAGGTAAACGCCGCGATCGAAGGCGCCATCGAGGGAGGCGCAAACGAGTTTCTCGTCAATGACTCCCACGGCCGTATGGCCAATCTGCGTCCCAGCGAGTTGACAGGTAAAGCCAGTTACCTTTCGGGACGGTTCAAGCCTCGGTACATGATGCAGGGCCTTGACGAATCGTTCGACGCGGTGTTCCTCTTGTCGTACCACGGCTCGATGTCCTCGGCCCGGGCCGCACTTTCCCATACTTACTTTCCGGATGCTTTCGCCGAGGTGAGGCTCAATGGGCAGGTCACAGGCGAGGGCGGTATCAACGCCCTCGTGGCCAGGGCCTATGACGTCCCTGTGGTCCTGGTGACCGGCGACGAGCGTACGGCACAGGAGATGCAGGCGATCTGCCCGGACATCAAGGCGGCCATTGTCAAAAAGTCGATAACCCGGTTCGCTGCCGAGTCGCTTCACCCCGACAAGGCGAACGACCTGATCCGGAGCACGGCAAGACAAGCGACAGAAGGTGTGAGCAAAGCCTCGCCTCCCGCGATCGCGCTTCCGGCGACGATCGACATCCGCTTTCACAACACCGACTATGCACAACTCGGTTGCCGGATAGCCGGTGTTGTGTCTACCGGGGATCTGACTGCGACCATCGAGGGTGACCGGGTACCCCTGAGCTGAGCCACACGTAATGCGAGTCCGATGCCCCAGAATGGGCGAGGAGGACCGCAACGTGAAGAGACGCAGACACACGCCCGACCAGATCATCCGCAAGCTCGCCGAAGG
>JBAPRR010000448.1:0-11290 GCA_049281195.1 Acidimicrobiales bacterium | reverse complement strand
AGCCAAGGGAGTCAACGGCACGCTCAGCTTCGACGGGAGGATGGTCACCATCAGCCGGAAAGGAGCGATGGCCAGGACGACCGTCGGAACAGGTGAGAAGCGAATCCCCGTCCATTCGATCACTGCTGTTCGGTGGAAAGCACCGTCACATCTCGTTCGCGGGTTCATCGCATTCACCATCGCCGGCGGCATCGAGAATCAGAAGGGATTCGGACGTCAGACCGTCGACGCAGCTCGTGACGTGAACGCCGTGGTGATCAAGCTCTCGCAGGCGCAGGCGTTCGAAGCGCTCAGAGACGAAATCGAAGCCGCGCTAGCCACCAGCTAACCCTACTGAGATCCCATCTTACGACGCATGCCTCTACCAGCCGTATTGTCAAATGGCGTGGAATAGGCGCAGGTCAACACCTACATGCATAAACTGATACCACCGATATGGAGCACGGAGCTTCACTGGGGGTCAAGAGGTCCCGGGTTCAAATCCCGGCAGCCCGACCAAAATACCCATGAGCCCACTGGGTGGACCACCTCTTATGAGGATCCGGACCGTTGGCGAGCTCCTCGACGGCGGGTCGACGAGTAATAGGTGAAGGCTCGCTGGTCACTCCAGGGCGCCTGCTCGTTCGCTACGCGCACTTGCTCCCAGCCCGTGATCGAGGTGCCGCAGATCTCCTCGGGGAAATGCTCGGGATCTGACCGGGAACACTGCGCTTGAGCTCGTGAGAACACTTGCTTTTTGGGTGACTTCAGATCCATTGCGATGGCAAGGCGATTTATCCGTCGATCGAACAAACCATTTGACAGTGCAACCGTGCGGGTCTAACCAATGCTCACCTTGCCCGGTGGGGGCTGGGGGAGGAGAAAGGTGGCCAATGTGCCCGACGACATTGTTCGTTCCAACGGCTCGCAGGATGACAATGACACGGCCGACCAACCAACTCACCGAGTAGGACGACGCAAGATGCTGCTCGGAGTTGCAGTAGCAGGAGTAGGAACAACCGTCGTGGCCGGAGCCGAACCTGCATCGGCCGCCAACGGCTCAGCGGTTCTCCTCGGCGACTCAAATACAGCAACCGTTACGACCTCTGTGACCAACAAGAAAGGCACCGCGATAGAAGGCGAGACGAAGGAGGCGTCGAGCAGCGGGCTCTACGGAAGTGACATCAGTAGTGGTGGAGGTTACGGACTTTATGGAACCTCGACAAACGGCACAGGCATCTACGGGACCATCATCGGCGACACCAGTGGCCACAACGCCATCGAGGGCGTAGATGGGAGCACTGGGACCGGAGGCGGAGCTGGCGTCACCGGAAGCTCGACCAACGGCACCGGAGTCATCGGCACATCCACGAACGGGGGCGGTGTCACTGGCGTTCACAACACGGGCTCTGGAAGTGGTGTGGCCGGGGTTGACTACTCAGGAAATACTGCCAGCCACGGCGTGTACGGCAGCTCCGGAAGTGGCTGCGGCGTCTACGGGACCACGAGCGAAGGCACCGGTGTCTTCGGGAACTCCACCGGCAATGACGGCTACGGCGTCTACGGCAACGATACGAGCAGCGGTGGGGCCTACGGCGTCTACGGAAGCTCCACCAACGGCACTGGTGTCACTGGCATTCACGGCACAGGCGCCGGAACCGGAGTCTCAGGTCTCGACGACTCAGGGGATTACTACAGTCACGGCGTCAATGGCAGCTCTGAAAACGGATACGGCGTGTACGGGACGACTGACAATGGCTACGGCGTATATGGCAATTCCACGGGTGTGTTCGGCTACGGCGTATATGGCAATGCCACGGGCGAGGATGGCGTTGGCGTCTACGGCTATTCGGCAGGTACCGGAAATGGCAGCTTCGGCGTATACGCCTCCTCCGCTAGTTCCATTGCCCTGATAGTGGATGGAAACGCCGAGGTGAGCAACACGTTGTCAAAGGGGGCGGTTCGTTCAAGATCGACCACCCTGTCGATCCAGAGGGCAAGTACCTGTACCACTCGTTCGTGGAGTCCCCCGACATGATGAACGTCTACAACGGGAACGTCACCTTGGACACCGAGGGAACGGCGACGGTTGATCTTCCTGATTGGTTCGAGGCGTTGAATCGCGACTATCGCTATCAACTGACGGCCATCGGAGCACCGACCGTCGTCTACGTATCCAAGGAAATAGTCAACGGACAGTTCGGCATCGCGGGCGGTAATGCCAACCAGAAGGTCTCTTGGCAGGTCACCGGCATCCGACAAGACGCCTGGGCGAACGCAAATCGCATCCCCATCGAGGTCGACAAGAAGGATGAGGACCGCGGACGTTATCTACACCCCGAGCTGTTCGGTGGTGAGGCGATCACGGCGCTCGCCAAGGCCCGGGATCGCGGTCGTCATCAACCGTCGGACACTTCGACGGTTTAGAGGGGCCCCGCGTCCAAAAGATCGGGCAACTAACCGCAAGCAAACCTGGAGGAGGTCCGGATCGTGCTCGTCGTGGGACATCAACCACGGAAGGATCCTTCGATCGAACACGCTGGCACCGTACAAACGAGGTAGGTGCTTTGCGGGGACCCTCTTTGTCAGCGCGATGTCAGCGCAACTCGGCCATGCTCGCCCTGTTGGAGCACTCATGCTCGCCCTGTTGGAGCACTAAGGCCCTCCAGACCCCATGCGCAAAAGCGGCTGACCCGCGGACACAGACAATCAACCGTGCCTCACGATCGGACGGGCCCGGGGTCATGAGGTGTCCCGGGCTCAAATCCCGGCAGCCCGACTGGAACGGCTCTTCGAAATAACCAGATCGGCGCAAGCAGGACTACGACCAACGCTACAGACAATCACTCCGCTGCCACGAACAACGTCACTGCGTCACCGCGGAGTCAGTTACCGACTGACAGCAAAACGCAGGTCCGGCACAGAGGCCGTCCGTCATCGCCCAATCGGATGTCTCGTACAGAGGTCTGGCTGCCGATCCGACAGAGCAGGGTGTTGTGGTGGACAGGATGATCCCCGACGTCCGCCGAGTGGTAGATGACGAGTTCGCTTGGCATAACTGCGGACGACATGCCCGGGGGCGTTCCCCGAATGTGGCCTGAATAATCACAACGCAACGACAATCCCTTCGATTCGGACGTCGGGCGGATTGGTTCCATCCGGAACTAAAACTTGAAACATCGCCGCTCATAACCCCCTCCACCAATGGCATTAGTGTGGAATGCCCGTTCAGTTATGGGCCAACGATTCCGCAGTCCCGACGACCAGGCCGAGGGTTTCAGCGATGTCAGCGTCATTGCAATGATTTTGATCCCGGCGCTACGGTTGGGTCCGAGCACCGAGAACCCCTGCCCGCGGCCCGGAGGCGGACATGCAACTCGGAGAGGCGCCACTCAGGACTCGGCACGAGCCAGTCGTGCATAGGCGTACCGACGGGCTCTGGGAGGTTAGGTGCCTCGGCTGCTGGCTCGATCCAAATGGTGACCTGCCCATCGGGATCGGGATGCCTTTGAGGTCCCGCTCGACCGCCGAGCGCATCGTGGCAATCCACGCTTACGCCACTATCGGAAGCGGTTGAAGGGCGCGACAGAGGACTCCCAGGCCAGCTCAGCGCGGTCGACTCCCACCGCTGCTTCTCAATCGGATCGATCTCAAGCTCGGGAGTCGTTGCCACCTACCCCGGTAACGACACATCACTCGCTGACTCCATATCGGACTGATCGAGATGGTCCGCGATCCCGCATCGGATTGCGAGCATGACAAAGAGCCGGACGCATCAGGATCTGTAAAGACTCCGCATCATCGAACGAGCCGTCGACCACCAGGTGTAGCAATTCAAATCGCAGGGAATGTCTTTCTCATCACATGCGGTCGGGCGGGTTCCGCAACTGCGGATTTGGAACCTTCGAATTGGAGACAACAGATGAGCGGAAAAGCATTTCGTATCAAGTCCTTGTTCGCGGTGGCGTTCTCGCTGATTGCGGCCTGCTCCACGTTGCCTGCGCTGCTGGCATCGGGATCCGCAGGGGCCGCCACGGCCTCACAAGGGACCGTCCAGATTGTCAAAGGCGGTCCTTTCTTTGCCGATAGCCAGTCAAGCAATTGGTCCGGCTACAACCTCGGTTACCTGAGCACCGGGACCAAGTACACCGAGGTGACGGGATCGTGGATCGTTCCTACGGCGAAAGCCCACAAGGCCGGGCAGTCCGAGCACGGCGCCACATGGATCGGCATTGGAGGAGGATGTGTCAACACCTCGTGCACCGAGACCGATGACACCCTCATTCAAGCCGGCACATCGGAAACGGTCGGAAAGACAGGCGCGGCTCGTTACTCCGCCTGGTACGAACTGATCCCAGCAACCTCTGTGAGGGAGCCGATCACCATTCATCCCGGCGACCTGGTTCACTGCTTCATTTCATCAACGGGACCGGACGAGTGGACCATCCAGCTAAAGGATGAGACCGACGGACAAGGGTTCGTGGAGAACACGGCTTACACATCGAGCGAGCTGACTGCCGAGTGGATAGTGGAGACCCCCGCCGTGATCAGCACCAAGACGGGTGCAGGTCTGGCGAACCTGCCGAATCTTGGGGTTGTCAAGTTCTACGGTTCCAAGGTCAACGAGGAGAACACCGCTGGGCTGGTTCCGGCCGATGCAATCCAGTTGATCAACTCAAAAAGCAAGCCGATTTCCACGCCCTCTAACCCAAACGCGAAGGGTACCGAGTTCGATGTCTGCACATGGGCGTCAACCTGCTCGTCGTAGCGGCCATAGGTAGAGGGGACAACAATGTGGCGTGATCGTCGTTGTCAAGGGATCGACCGCCGCAGATAAGACGACCCGGATCCGCTGCTACCAGAACCGTTCCTGCTCAGGAATCGTCTCGAGATCAGCCAACAGGATCTTGCGCTCCTCTTCCTCTGCGATCGCTTCTGATGCTTCGAGCGCCTTCTCGGTCATGGAACGAGCGGCCTCCGCGTCACCGGCTATTGCGTGGCCTCGTGCGAGAGCCTCGTATGCGAAGGCAATGTCCCAGTCACCGATCCCGTTCTCGACGCAAATGTCGAGGACCCTTTGGGCGTGGTGAAGGCACGGCTCAGAGCGTCGTAGGACGGCATAGACCCGCGACACCTGCCATTCGCCGCGAGCTCGATTCTCCGGATTACCGATCTGGCCCCAGTGGTACCTCGAGGCGTGGGCCATGTGCAGCATCCGGTCGTCGTCGTCGACCGTACGGTCCTCTTTTTCCATCAGGTCCCAAGTCGAGTTGAAGTAGCTGATCGCAATCTTCCGCTCGTCTTCAGGCGACAGGAGCGACTCACTCGTCAGTTCGGTCATAACTGCCTCCAGTCCGTCGTTGAGAATGTGCGAGAGCTCGTGGAGGTCGCCGGCCAACCGGGCGGCGCGGCTCTCCAGGCGAGTTCGATGGGAAACGAGGATCTCCTTCAACGCCTCGTCGCGATCCTCGGCTTCGAGGTACCTCCGGATGTCGTCGAGGGGGACGTCGACCCCCCGGAGTCGCCGCACGGCAGAAGCCACAGCGACTTGATCGGCTTGGTAGTAGCGAAAACTCGTGGCTTTGTCGATCAATGCCGGCTCCAGCAAGCCGACCCGGTCGTAGTACCTCAGTGCCTTGATCGTCAGCCCCGAGGCCCTCGAGAGCTGCCCGATGCTGATCAGTCCTTCTGACACAGACGTCACGATAAGAGTCTCCCGCGGAGGAGACGCAAGCGCCTCGGTACAGAGGTGGAGATACGGCGTTGCTGCTCAGATCCGAATAAGGGTGCGGATCTTGCGTAACGGCTCACGTCGTTGGGAATCTGGTCCTTCATCGATCAGGAGGACCCCATGGCCGAAGTGAGACCCAGGCTTGGCGAAGAGAGCCTTGAGGAGACGGTTGCCCTGGTAACCGGAGCGTCGAGCGGGATCGGCGAGGCAACAGCACTGGCTCTGGCGGCAAGGGGGAGCCGGGTTGCCATCGTCGCCCGACGCAAAGACCGACTTGACGCTCTGGCCGAGCGAATCAGTGAGGCCGGTGGCACCGCACACGTAATCGAGGCCGACGTCACAGAAGAGTCGGAGGCGACCGGTGCCGTAAATCGGACGGTAAGCGAGCTCGGACGCCTGGACATACTCGTGAACAACGCGGGCGTCATGCTGCTCGGACCGGTTGAGGGAGCGCCCCTCTCAGAGTGGCAGCGGATGGTCGAGTTGAACGTGCTCGGCCTTCTCTACTGCGCACACGCTGCATTGCCGCATCTGTTGACCGCGGCCGAGGACAGCCCGAGACGAGTGTCCGACATGGTCAATATCAGCTCCGTTGCAGGCAGGGTCCCCGGCACAGGACGGGGCGTCTACAACCTGACCAAGTTCGGCGTCGGAGCGTTCAGCGAGTCCCTACGTCAGGAAGTGACTCAACGTCACGTACGTATATCCCTCGTCGAGCCCGGCGCGACGATGACCGAACTTGCGAGCCACAATCGTCCGGAGGTCATTCAGACAATGGTGAGCCGATTCCAGAACACTCAGCTGATGAGTGCGGAAGACATCTCAGACTCCATCATCTACATCGTGACGAGACCCCGTCACGTCGCGGTGAACGAAATCCTGATCCGGCCAACCGAACAGGAATAGGGGACCCACGGCTCGGATGGTTGATCGACAATTCGCACAGCTTCATCTCGCCGAGCTTTATGACCTGTGGAGCCCGGCGAAGGAGCGTCGCGACTTCGGTTTCTACCTCCCGATGGTGATGGAGGCCCACGCGGTTGCCGACATCGGCTGCGGAACGGGGGAGCTGCTGCGGCTCGCGAGAAAGGCGGGACACGCCGGACGGTTGTGTGGCATCGATCCGGCCGAAGCGATGTTGCTGGTAGCCCGCCACGAACACGATGTGGAGTGGGTTCTCGGAGACATGACGACAGTTGATTGGTTGTCCGAGTTCGACCTCATCGTCATGTCATGTCATGCGTTTCAAGTCCTGCTTGAAGACGACGAGATCCTCCGGACGCTTTCAGCAATCCGATCAGCTCTTACGGCTGACGGTCGCTTCGCCTTCGAAACCCGAAATCCCGCGGCGCGCGAGTGGGAGAAATGGATCCCGAAAAACGCCGTCGAAGCTAAGGGCGCCGACGGCAGAACGGTGCGTATGTCTCATCGGGTCCACCTACCGGTCCTCAGTGACCGGGTCACGTTCACTACAACCTTCACGTGCTCCGAGTGGCCCGGCGCGGAACAGAGTGAAAGCACGTTACGGTTCTTGGACCGGAACTCGCTCGGGATCTTCCTGAGTGCAGCCGGCATGTCGATCGTGGATCAGCTCGGCGATTGGAGCGGAGGACCCGTTTCAGCGACCAGTCCCGAGATCGTGACCATCGCACGAGCCACTTGAGAGGCGATCGTTCGTTTGCGATCACTGTAAGTGAGTGTCCGGCCAACACGACGCCAATGAATTCACAAACGGCGGGGAACGAGAACACAAGCCGATCGATGGCCGGCAGGAGCGGTTTCGTAGGTCTTTCGCAGGGCATCGTTCTGAATTGACGTGAGCGAGCCTGACAACACGATTCACCATGCACCGCCAGCACCGGTGGACAGGTGTAGCGAGCAACGTTCGACGGCATTCGGTGAAGCCCATAAAGAGAGGACCGGAATCCAAATTTCCTACCTGCACCTGTCTTCAGTCGACCGTCGGATCCGCCGATTCATGAACTGCGCCAGAAATGGGCCGTCCGACCACGTGGGCTACCGGAGCACGAGGCCGCAACAGTTCCATCGTTTGACCGAGGAGAACCCCCCTGACCAGCTCCGACGTCGGCGAGCAGCCCGACAGCACCATCGATAGGAGAGGCTGCCTTGTCGATCGCGCAACTAGCGTGGGCCTGTGCCTGGTGCGCACGGCGTCCTACCTGGCCAGACGTCTGGTCCCGGGCCTGGACAGCCTGATGGAACAACCCACTCCTGACACCACGACAGACGCACCGTGCCCGGAGCGAGTGCGACCGGTTATCGAAAGCGTCTCTCCGACCGTCGACGGCGGTCGATTCGCGGCCAAGCGCGAGGTGGGGGACCTGGTTTCAATCGAAGCCGACATGTTCGCCGAGGGTCATGACCAGCTGGCCTGCGAGCTCCAATGGCGCCATCAATCCGATTCCAGATGGCTTCGCGCATTCATGGACCCGCTCGGCAACGACCGGTTCGGGGCGACCTTCACCCCGGACCGCATGGGCACCTACTGGTTTTCTCTCCGCGCTTGGATCGACACCTACGGCACGTGGGTCCGTGATCTGCGCATCCGCGTAGATGCCGGGCAGGATGTCTCCGTCGAGTTGCTGGTGGGTGCTCAGATCATCGACTCGTTAGCCGAGCGGGCAACCAAGGCGGACCGGGCGTTCTTCATCGACGTCGGCCAACGCCTGAAGGCTTCAACCCCTGTGAGCACTGCGGGCACTCTCGCGCTCGTTGAGCTCGCGACAGATCCTGAAGTGTTGAACGCGGCGCGCAGGTACCCGGAGCCCGGATCCTCCGCCGTGTCCGACACGTACCCGCTTACCGTCGACAGGACGAAGGCACGCTTCAGCACCTGGTACGAGATGTTCCCGAGGTCGTCCGCCAACGAGCCTGGTGTCCACGGAACACTTCGCGATGTTGAGAGGCAACTGCCTTATGTTTCCAAGCTCGGGTTCGACGTCCTCTACCTGCCGCCCATCCATCCGATCGGTCGCACCAACCGCAAAGGGAGGGACGGCGCCATTCGAGCCGAGCCCTCCGAGCCGGGAAGCCCCTGGGCCATCGGTTCCTCTGAAGGCGGACACACCGCGATCGACCCTCAGCTCGGGACCTCCGCCGACCTGGATCGACTGGTCAAGGCCGCTAATGCCCTCGACATCGAGATAGCTCTGGACCTTGCACTCCAGTGCGCGCCGGACCATCCATGGGTAACCGATCACCCCGCCTGGTTCCAGACCCTCCCGGATGGCACCATCCGTTACGCCGAGAATCCCCCGAAGCGCTACGAGGACATTTACCCGATCAACTTCGACAACCCGGACTGGCGAGCCCTGTGGGACGAGATCGCGTCCGTGGTGCGGTTCTGGATGAGCCATGGAGTACGGATATTCCGGGTTGACAATCCGCACACGAAGCCATTCGCCTTCTGGGAATGGCTCATCTCGACCATCAAGTCCGAAGATCCCGATGTCCTGTTCCTATCTGAAGCGTTCACCCGGCCCAAGGTGATGAACCGTCTCGCAAAGCTCGGTTTCACTCAGTCGTACACATACGTCGCGTGGCGATATGCCAAGTGGGAGCTCGAGCAATATTTGACCGAGTTGCACTCAGCCCCTGTGGCGGACTTCCTACGACCCAACCTGTGGCCGAACACGCCTGACATCCTCACCGAACAACTCCAGACAGGCGGCAAGGCGGCATTCATGTCCCGATTCGTCCTCGCCGCGACGCTGGCTTCGAGCTATGGCATCTACGGACCGCCGTTCGAGCTCCAGGAGAGCCGGCCGCGATCGCCCGGCTCCGAGGAGTACCTGCACTCCGAGAAGTACGAGATCCGCAACTGGGACCGTGAAGATCCACTCAGCCTCCGGCCATTCATCTCCCTCGTCAATCGTGCGCGCAAGGAGAACCCGGCTCTCCAGACAGACCGGAATCTGCTGTTCCACCGGGTCGACAACGACAACCTGATCGCTTACAGCAGGCAAGCGCCGGACTCGCAGATCCCCCGGTCGACAGCGATTGCCTCCACCTCTGCACCCAATACCGTGTTAGTCGTGGTGAACCTCGATCCTGTGTACACGCAGAGTGGGTGGGTCGACATCGATCTCGGCGCGCTCGGAATAGCGGACAACGAGCCCTTCGTTGTGCGCGACGTCTTGACAGGCGCGAGCTACACCTGGATGGGCAGGCGCAACTTCGTCTCCCTCGACCCGCGCGGAGTCCCTGCACATGTCCTCATCGTCGACCGTCTCAGCTGACCATGGACACCGAGCTCACCTCCCAGAGACCATCTCCGGCCGCCCCTACTCAGATGTCGGGGGCGTGGGTGCCACGTACCGCGATGGCGCGACCGACCGTCGTTCTCGACGACTCGGAGCATTGGTACAAAGACGCAGTCCTCTACGAGGTTCACATCAGGGCGTTCCAGGACTCCAACGGTGACGGGGTAGGAGACCTCGTCGGCCTGACCTCCCGCCTCGACTACCTGCAGGACCTCGGAATCACCGCGGTGTGGGTTTTACCTTTCTATCCGTCCCCGCTTCGCGACGACGGGTACGACATCTCCGATTACCGGTCGATCCATCCCCCGTACGGCACACTTCGCGATTTCAGAACCTTTCTTCGTGAAGCCCACCGCCGGGGCCTGAAGGTCATCACCGAGCTCGTCTTATCGCATACCTCGGACGAGCATCCCTGGTTCCAGCGGGCACGTAGAGCGCCTCGTGGTTCGGTGTACCGCGACTACTACATGTGGAGTGACACCTCGGACAAGTTCCCCGAAGCCCGGATCATCTTCACGGACTCTGAGACGTCCAACTGGGCGTTCGACCCCATCGCTCAGCAGTATTTCTGGCACCGTTTCTACTCCCACCAGCCGAGCCTCAACTACGACAACCCGGCTGTGCGCCAGGAGATCTTCGATGTCGTCGACTACTGGCTGGGGATGGGAGTCGATGCCCTGAGGCTGGACGCGGTGCCGTACCTCTTCGCACGCGAAGGCACCACCTGCGAAAACCTTCCCGAGACATATGCCTACATCCGCGATCTGCGCGCCCACATAGACGCCCGATTCAAAGGGCGAATGCTCCTTGCAGAGGCCAACCAGTGGCCCGAGGATGCCGTGCGCTATCTGGGCGACGGCGACCAATGCCACATGGCATTCCACTTTCCGCTCATGCCGCGAATGTTCATGGCGGCACGACAGGAGGACCGTTTCCCGATAGTCGACATCCTCGCCGAGACCCCGCCGCTTCCTGAGGATTGCCAGTGGGCCCTGTTCTTGCGCAACCACGACGAGCTCACGCTCGAGATGGTCACCGACGAAGAACGCGACTACATGTACCGCGTGTACGCGCAGGATCCGCAAGCCCGCATAAACGTCGGAATCCGGCGCCGGCTCGCCCCGCTCCTCGGAGATGACCGCCAGCTGATCGAGATGATGAACGGGCTGCTGTTCAGCCTGCCCGGAACACCGATCATCTACTACGGCGACGAGATCGGGATGGGCGACAACATCTACCTCGGCGACCGCGACGGTGTGCGAACGCCCATGCAGTGGTCGCCGGACCGCAACGGCGG
>JBAPRR010000447.1:0-20104 GCA_049281195.1 Acidimicrobiales bacterium | reverse complement strand
GGACGCGCGAACCGATCGACCCGGTGCGCTTCATCACCAACCGCTCTTCCGGAAAACAGGGACATGCCCTGGCCCAGGCGGCAGCGGAGCGCGGTGCGGAGGTAGCCCTGGTGACGGCCGCTTCCATCCCTGCCCCCCAGGTGAACCGCCTCGTCAAGGTGGAGTCCGCGGCGGAAATGGAAAGAGCCGTCTTAGACCTGGCGCCCGATTCGGATGTTGTCGTGATGGCCGCGGCGGTGGCCGACTTCCGCCCCAAGGTCTCGGCCGCAGAAAAGCTCCACAAGTCCGACGGCATCCCGGAGCTCATCTTGGAGCCGACGACGGACATCCTTCTCGAGCTCGGAAGACGCAGACGCCAGGGCCAGCTGCTCGTAGGCTTCGCCGCCGAGACCGAAGATGCAGTCGTTCGGGCCTTACGCAAACTCGAATCCAAAGGTGTCGATGTCATGGTCGTAAACGACGTTTCGGCCCCGGGAGCAGGCTTCGACCACGACACCAATTCCGTGACGGTTCTCGTCGCAAACGGTCGATCCTCTTCGTCAGAAGACTCAGCACCAAGGAACATTTCAGGGGCCAAATCGACGGTGGCCCACGCAGTGCTCGATACTGTCGCCCGGATCCGTGCCCAAAAAGGTGGGTACTGATGCTGTCCTCGAGGCGCCCGACACCAGGAGAAAACAAGTAAGTGAGCCGACGCCACACATTCACATCGGAGTCCGTGACCGAAGGTCACCCGGACAAGATCGCAGATCAGATATCGGACACGGTCCTCGACGCACTGCTCGAGCAGGATCCGAGGAGCCGTGTCGCCTGCGAGACCCTGCTCACGACCGGTCTTGTGGTCGTGGCGGGAGAGGTGACGACCAAGGCCTACGTCGACGTAGCCGGTCTGGTCAGAAAGACGATCTGCGACATCGGTTACGACCACGACGACAAAGGCTTCTCGGGTCTCACCTGTGGAGTGATGGTGAGCTTGGACGAGCAGTCACCGGACATCGCCCAGGGTGTCGATCTCGCGGCCGAGGTTCGTACCGGGTCGGGCGGCGAGGACCAGCTCAACGCGCAGGGCGCCGGCGACCAGGGAATGATGTTCGGCTACGCGTGTGACGAGACGCCCGACCTGATGCCGATCCCGATCTGGCTCGCACACCGTCTTTCGCAGCGTCTGGCGCAGGTGCGCCGCTCCGGCGAGTTGAGCTACCTGCGTCCCGACGGCAAAACCCAAGTGAGCGTCATCTACGAGGACAACGTCCCCGTGGCCCTCGACACGGTGCTCATCTCCACCCAGCACGAGGCCGGGATCGACCTCGACAATGTGCTGCTTCCTGACTTGACCGAGCACGTCATAAAGCCGCTTCTCCCTCCCAACCTCGACACGTCGAACGTCAAGATCCTGGCCAACCCGACGGGGAAATTCGAGCTCGGCGGCCCCCGGGCCGACACCGGCCTGACCGGTCGCAAGATCATCGTCGACACCTACGGCGGGATGGCCCGTCACGGTGGGGGCGCGTTCTCCGGTAAAGACCCGTCGAAGGTCGACCGCTCCGCCTGCTACGCGGCGCGCTGGGTGGCCAAGAACGTCGTGGCTGCCGGCCTGGCCAAGCGCTGCGAGGTGCAGGTGGCATACGCCATCGGCGTGGCCCAGCCGATCTCGCTGTTGGTGGAGACCTTCGGAACGTCGGAGTACGACGAAGGGGCGATCGAAAAGGCGGTGCGTGAGGTATTCGACCTCCGTCCCGCTGCCATCGTCAGGGACCTCGATCTGCTCCGCCCGATCTATCGCAAGACCGCCGCCTACGGGCACTTCGGCCGTGCGGAACCCGAATTCACCTGGGAACAGACTTCGAGGGTCGACGAGCTCAAGCGCGCTGTCGGCTGAGCGGACACCGCACAACGACAGTCTGTTCGGATCCGAGGAGTCTTCTCCTGCGATCGGACGACCTGCCGATGGTGAGCGCTTCGCGCTGGTTGTCCCTGACGTTCCGGCACTGACCAAAAGGTTCGTTTATTCGATCCCGGAGAAGTTCGCGGATCGCATCGACATCGGCACGCAGGTTCGTGTCGACGTACAGGGTCGGCGTGTCGCCGGATGGGTCGCCGACATCACAGACGTGGCGCCGCAGGATCTGTCGATCAAGCCCGTGATCGCGGTGCGCGGTATCGGTCCGCCGGCGCCCGTGGTCGACATGGCGCAATGGGCGGCATGGCGCTGGGCCGGATCGTTCGCGTTCGGTCTCAGGACGGCATCGAGCGAGAAGGTCGTCTCCAGATTGACGGCTCCTGCGCTCCCGCCGTCGCCACCGGCGCGGGTCGGCGCCGAGACAGACGAACACAGAGATCTGATCGACAGTGCGTTCGATCAGGGCGGCTCGGTAGTGAGGATCGCACCCTCCGCAGACAGGTCGGGGTTGCTGTTCGCCGCAGCCGACCGGCTGTGGAGCGGAGGTGAGCACAAGGTGGGGAGCGGGGTGTTGGTGCTCGCGCCCACCCACATTCAGGCCGATTCTGCCGCCAGACGGCTTCGTCGTGCCGGTTATCCGGTCGCGCTGCTCCCTGACGATTGGGCGCGCGCCCGGGCGGGCAGCTGCGTAGTTGTCGGGACCATGGCTGCGGCGTATGCACCATTGAGCTCGTTGCTCGGAGCCTTGGTCCTGGACGCGCACGATGAGGGCTATTACGCGCAAGCGGCGCCGACTTGGTGCGCATGGGCGGTCGTCGCGGAGCGAGCCGAGCGCGACGGTGCGCCTGTGGTCCTCGTATCTCCATGCCCCACTCTCGACGTCATGGCCGGAAGGCGGTTGCTGCACCTGGATCACGCCTCCGAGCGGAGGAGCTGGCCCCTGATCGAAGTGGTGGACCGTAGCGTCGACGACCCCAGAAGCGGGCTCTTCTCCGACCGGGTTGTGCGACTGGCTCGTTGGGCGGCGGAAGCTGGCAATGCTTATGGCGACGCTGACGCTGGGGGCGACACTGACAACGAGATCGCGGCCAGGCGTGTCATCTGTGTCCTCAATCGAAAAGGCAGAGCCCGCCTCTTGATCTGCGGGTCGTGCCGAACAGTGGCCCGTTGCGAGCGATGCAGCGGTCCGCTCGCTCAGGCTCAGATAGCTGCGGAGGGAGACCCTCCGTTCGTCTGCCAGAGATGTGGTCTCGAGCGTCCCCAGGTATGCGCGCAATGCGGCTCGACGCGGTTTCTCGCGCTTCGCCCCGGAGTGAGCAAGGTTCGCGAGGAGCTCGCCACTCTGGCCGGTGCTGAAGTGCTGGAGGTGTCGGGGCCGGTCCCGTCCAAGGCGGCGGCAGCCGAATCCGAAGAAAAGGCCCTGAAAAAAGCCACGATCGTGGTCGGAACGGAGGCCGTCCTTCACCGTGTCGACCGGGCCGACGCGGTGGTGTTCCTGGACTTCGACTCGGAGCTGATGGCTCCGCGGTTGCGCGCAGGTGAAGAGGCGCTCGCTCTGCTTGCGCGCGCCGCACGGCTCGTGTCCAGGACGAGACGGCGCAACGGATCGCTCCCCGGTGCCCAGCTTGTCGTACAGACCAGGGTTCCGGAGCACCCGGCGATCGTCTCCGCGGTGCAAGCCGACCCGTCAATTCTCTCTGACTCGGAGCTTGCGGTGCGAGAAGAGCTGGCGCTCCCACCGGTCACGGCGCTGGCCCGGATCTCGGGTGCAGCCGCCGACGCGTACGGGTCCGCGCTCGGTTCGGTGGGAGCCTCGGGCGTGGAGGTTCTCGGGCCCCATGACGGGGAGTGGAGGGTCGTGGCCCCCGACCACCAGACGCTCTGCGATCTGCTCGCCTCTGTGCCGCGGCCGTCAGGGAAATTGCGCATAGAAGTGGATCCGGTGCGGGCGTGACCAGCAGGAGCACCTGATGCCCGGCGGTACCATGACGCCCGTGTCCGGCTACTCCATCCGCCTCTACGGCGATCCCGTGTTGCGGCAACGCACCAACGACGTCACCGAGATCGACGGCAACCTGAAGCAGCTCGCCGACGACATGATCGAGACGATGTATGCCGCACCCGGGGTCGGCCTCGCGGCCAACCAGGTCGGGATCCAAAAGCGCATGTTCGTCTACGACGCCGGAGAAGGCCCGAAGGTGGTCGTCAACCCGCGCATCACCGAATCCTCCGGAGAGTGGAGTTACGACGAGGGCTGTCTGTCGGTGCCCAAGCTCTACTGGCCGATCACCCGCCCGCGCCAGATCCTCCTCGAGGGGCTCGACTTGGATGGGAATGAGATCTCGGTAGAGGCCGAGGAATATCTCGCACGGGTCTACCAGCACGAGGTGGACCATTTGGACGGCGTGCTATTGATCGAGCGTCTCGATCCCGATCAGCGCAAAGAGGCCATGCGCACACTCAGGCAGATGACCTTCGATCCGCGTGCGGTCGCTCTCAACGAGAAGCTCGAGCAGAGAAGCTTGGAACCGGGCGGCCCCGAAGCGGGACCGAAGCTCTGATATTCCTACCGATCGAATCCGCACCGCGCGCATCTCTACGTCTGGAACCCACATGTCGCGCCTGGCGTTTTTAGGTACTCCCGCTGCAGCGGTCCCGTGTCTCAGAGCGCTCGTCGCTGCGGGTCACGAAGTCGATCTGGTTGTCACCCGCCGTGACGCCAGACGATCGCGACGCGGCGATCCCGAACCGAGCCCGGTCAAGAGCGCTGCTCTCGAGCTCGGGTTAACGGTGACAGACGAGCTGGACGCGGTGTGCGACGCGGCCGTGGAGCGGGGTGTGGAGCTCGGTGTAGTCGTCGCTTACGGAAGGATCATTCCGCAGCGGGTGCTGGATGTTGTGCCGATGATCAACGTCCATTTCTCGCTGCTCCCGAGGTGGCGCGGCGCGGCCCCCGTTGAACGCGCGATCCTCGCCGGCGACGAGGTGACGGGTGTGAGCGTCATGAGGCTCGAGGCCGGACTCGATACCGGACCCGTCCTGTCGCGCGTCGAGACGGCTATCGGTGCAGAAGAGACCGCTGAGGAATTGATGGCACGTCTTAGCGAGCTCGGTGCCGCGTTGTTGGTCGAGACGCTGTCAGCGGGGGCCAGTTCTCTGGGTCCGGGTCACGCGCAGGAAGGTGAGACCACCTACGCGCAGAAGATCGAACCCGACGAGCTCGAGCTGCACTTCGACAAACAGGCCGACTATCTGGCGCGAGTGGTGCGGATCGGTCGGGCGTGGACCACGTTTCGAGAAAAGCGGTTGATAGTCACCAAAGCGGTTGCTATCACTGCCGGAAGCGGCGCCGCGGGCGAGAGTGTGGCGGGAGAAAGTGTGGCGGCCGTCGGCGCTCAGCAACCGGGAACGATCGTGGGATCCGACGTCGTCACCAGCGCCGGGCTCCTCCGTCTTGTCGAGGTCCAACCGGAGGGACGAAAGCGCGTGGGGGCGGATGAATGGGTCAGGGGAGCGCGCATCGGTTCCGGCGAACGCTTGGGCCATTGACTGTGCCGGGCGCCGGTAGTGTCGATCGCGTGCTCCGGATCGCCCCTTCGGTGCTCTCCGCCGATTTCGGCGGGCTGGCGGAGGCCGTGGCCGCTGTGGCACAGGACGCCGACTGGCTCCACGTCGACGTGATGGACGGTCACTTCGTCCCGAACCTGACAATCGGACCACCCGTGGTGGACTCGCTCCGCAAACACACCGGGCTCTTCTTCGACTGCCATCTGATGATGACCAATCCGGGGGACTTCCTCGAGGCATTCAAGAACGCGGGCGCAGACAGCTGCTCTGTCCACGTGGAGGTGGGTGACACCGTGGCACTGCTCGAGCAGTGTCATTCGCTCGGCATGCAGGCCGGCCTCGCCATCAACCCTGAGACGCCTGTTTCGGAGTTGAGCCCGTTCTTGGAATACTGCGATCTGGTCTTGTGCATGACGGTCCATCCGGGTTTCGGCGGGCAGAAATTCATGGTCGAGGTCCTGCCGAAGATCGAGCAGGTCGCCGCGGAGTTGGACCGGAGGGGGCTCACCGCCGAGATCGAGGTCGACGGAGGCATCGACGAGAAGACCGCGCCGCTCGTGGTGGCGGCGGGAGCGAGGGTGCTCGTGGCCGGATCGGCGGTCTTCGGGGACGCCAAGCCGTGGGAAGCGATCAGGCGTATCCGGAATTCCGGCGTCGCCGCTATTGACGCCCGCCCTTGAGGTCCTTGCTGGCTCTGGGTCGGCGTCCCGGTCGCCGATCCCTTCTAGTACCGCCTGCTCGGTACCCGAGAGTCGCCCGTTTGGTGCCCGCGAGGCTCCTGAGGGGTCGTCAGGTACCCCAAGTAGACTCGTTGTCAAATGCCATCTACGAGCAGCACCACGCAGAGTGCTGATGAGCAGGATCTCAGGCACATGAAGCGCGCAATCGAGTTGGCTGCGGGCGTGAGGACCTCGACTTCTCCCAATCCGTGGGTGGGCTCCGTGCTCGTTCCCGCGAAGTCCCCGGGTTCCACCTTCGAGGGAGCGACTGCGCCGCCCGGCGGAGCCCACGCCGAAGTGGAGGCCCTACGGGCAGCCGGCTCTGCGGCGTCGGGCGCGACCCTCTACACGACCCTCGAGCCCTGCTCGCACTTCGGGCGTACCGGGCCTTGCGTGGACGCCATCATCTCGGCCGGGGTGGCCAGAGTGGTCGTGGCTGTCACGGATCCCGATCCAAAGGTGAACGGAAACGGCATCGAGGTCCTGCGTTCCGCGGGGATCGAGGTCACCGTGGGCACCGGAGGCGCCGAGGCGGCCGAGCAACTGGCCGCATACCTGACCCACCGCTCCACCGGCCGTCCCCTTGTCGTCCTCAAGCTCGCTGCCACTCTCGACGGCCGCATCGCGGCTCCGGACGGATCGAGCAGGTGGATCACGGGAGACGACTCACGCCGCGACGCTCACGAGCTTCGCCGGATGTCCGACGCGATCCTGGTGGGGGCGGGAACAGTTAGGGCAGACGATCCGGAGCTGACGGTTAGAGCCGATCCCGAACCCGACAGACAGCCGCTTCGGATCGTGCTCGGGAAGGCTCCGCCACAAGCGCGGATCCATCCGGCGATCGAGATGACGGGCGAGCCCGGAGACGTTCTGGACGAGCTCGGCGGGCGCGGCGTGTTGCAACTCCTCGTGGAGGGCGGTGCGACGGTGGCGGGAGAGTTCCACCGGGCCGGCGTCGTCGACCGCTACGTCCTGTATCTGGCCCCTGGATTGTTCGGTGGAGATGACGCGGTCTGTATGTTCGCCGGACCGGGTGCACCGACCATGGATCAGCTGTGGAGGGGGCGCATCGCGTCTGTCCGCCAGCTTGGAGAAGACATTCGCATCGAGCTGGTTCCGAAGAACCGGGTCACTGGATTAAAGGCTGCATAACGAGATGGGCTTCGCACCGATAGAGCGCGCCGTCGAGACGATCGCACAAGGTGGGATCGTCGTGGTCGTCGACGGTGAGGACCGCGAGAACGAGGGCGACCTGATCATGGCCGCAGAAGCGGCCACCCCCGAGAAGATCGCCTTCTTCCTGGCACACACCTCAGGCGTCATCTGTGTTCCGCTCACCGCCGAGAGGCTCGAGGAGCTGGATCTGCCGTTGATGGTGGTGGCGAACACCGAGTCGCAGCGGACCGCTTTCACCGTGAGCGTGGATGCCAGGTTCGGGACCACGACGGGCATCTCTGCATCCGACCGGGCCACGACCGTGAGAGCGCTGATCGACCCGGGCACCAAACCACACGACTTGAACAGGCCGGGGCACATCTTCCCGCTTCGCTACAGGCCGGGCGGCGTGTTGAAGAGAGCGGGCCACACCGAGGCGGCGGTCGACCTCGCCCGGATGGCGGGAATGACACCGGCGGGTGTGCTGTGCGAGGTGGTGAGCGAAGACAAGTCGCAGATGGCGCGGCTACCCGAGCTCGAAGCGTTCGCAGAACTTCACGGGATGCCGATCATCTCGATCGGCGATCTGGTTCGTTACCGCCACCGCAACGAACGTCTGGTCAGACGGATCGCGGGTCCCGTGAGGATCCCGAGCGAGTGGGGACAGTTCTCGGGCTACGCGTACGAATCGGTCCTCGACGGCGAGGAGCATCTGGCAATCGTCAAAGGCGAGGTCGCCGGAAGGGAGAACGTCCTTGTCCGTGTGCACTCCGAATGCCTCACCGGCGACGTCTTCGGTTCGCTTCGCTGTGACTGCGGATCGCAGCTTCACTCTGCTCTCAAGTTCATATCCGACGAAGGAGCAGGCGTCGTCGTGTACCTGCGCGGACACGAAGGTCGCGGCATCGGCCTCGCCCACAAGCTGCGCGCCTACAGCCTGCAGGAGCAGGGACACGACACCGTCGATGCCAACTTGGAGCTCGGCTTGCCGGTCGACAGCCGCGAGTACGGAATCGGGGCGCAGATCCTGGTCGACCTGGGCGTCACCACGATGCGGGTCATGACCAACAACCCGATGAAGTACACCGGCCTCGACGGATACGGCCTCGACATCGTGGGCCGGGTCCCGCTCAACACCGAGCCCAACGCAGAGAACCACGCATATCTGATGACCAAGCGCGACCGCCTGGGCCACCTGTTGACAGGACTGGACGGAAGGTTCGGCTCCCTGGCCAACGGTGACGGTCTGGTCATCGGTGACTGCCTGGTCAACCCTGATAGTGGGGCCGTGGCGTCGAACGGGAGCTCCGACAAGACAGGGTCGATTTCCGGACAGTCGGAGTCTGCCGACCTGTCGAAATCTGCTGAGCTGGAAACCGATTGAGCTCGGACCACGGAGCACTGCTCACTGCGGCCGATCTCGAATCGGTGGCCGTGCGCGGAAATCGCGTCATCGCAACCGATGCGTCAGAGGCCGCCGGCGTGCAACCCAAGATCACCGTGATCTGCTCGCGGTTCAACGGAGCCATCTCGACTCGCCTCTGTCACGGTGCTCTGGACGCGTTCGAAAAGCTGGGCATGGCTTCGAGCGCGGTGACGGTGGCGTGGGTGCCCGGTGCATTCGAGCTGCCTCTGGCCGCGCTGACGGCGGTGAACAACGGGGGGGCAAAGGCCGTCGTGTGTCTAGGCGCGGTGATCCGTGGGGACACGGCCCACTTCGACTTTGTGGCGGGGGAGTGTGCATCCGGTATCCAGCGCGCCGCGCTCGACACCGGTGTTCCGATCGTGTTCGGCGTCCTTACGACCGACACCTTGGACCAGGCTCTGGAGCGTTGCGAGCCTGGCGAGTCCAACAAGGGATACGAAGCGGCCATCACGGCGCTCGAGATGATCGGGGTGCTCGGTGAGATCACGACGGGTAAGAAGCAACCCATTGCTCCGCATGGTGCGGAGGCCTGAGGCTCACCACCCGGGCGCACTGGAGGTTCCGTGTTAAGGCTGGTTCTCCCCAAAGGCTCCTTGGAGACCGCGACGTTTCAGCTGTTCTCCGACGCCGACCTGGCCGTGAAGAGAAGCTCGAAGGTCGACTACAGAGCGAGCATCGACGACCCGAGGGTCGATGAGGTGCGGATACTTCGACCGCAGGAAATCCCCCTTTACGTAGCCGAGGGGATGTTCGATCTCGGGATCACCGGACGCGACTGGATCGAAGAGACCGGCGCCGAAGTGGCGACCGTCGGCGAGCTCGGTTACTCGAAGGGTTCCGCGGAGCCGGTTCGGGTCGTCCTCTGCGTTGGCGAGGACTCGCCGATCCAGAAGATGTCCGACCTTCCCGACGGCTCGCGGGTCTCGACCGAGTATCCCGAGCTGACCAGACGCGCGCTCGAGAAGGCCGGGGTGCGCGCAGACGTGCGAATCTCCTACGGCGCAACAGAAGCCAAGGTCCCCGAGATCGCGGACGCCGTGGTCGACATAACCGAGACGGGAAGAGCGCTTCGCGCCGCGGGACTTCGCATTGTGGAGACTCTTCTCGTATCGCGCACCGAACTGATCGCAAACCCGGTGTCCTACAACGATCCCGAACGCCGTCACGCGATGAACCAGCTGTACACACTTCTGAGCGGTGCGCTCGAAGCTCGGACAAAGGTCCTACTGAAGATGAACGTCGCGGTGGATGCGCTCGGCGATGTGATAGCGATACTCCCATCCATGAAGTCGCCGACCGTCTCCGAATTGTCAGGAGGAGGCGGTTACGCCATCGAGACCGTGGTGGAGAAGTCGACCGTGAACATCCTCATTCCCGCGCTCAAGGACAGGGGAGCCTCCGACGTGATCGAGCTCGCACTGTCGAAGATCGTCCACTGATCCACACAGTTCTTATTCGCTTCCGGCCATCGCATGCAGCCACCCCGCTTCGGAACGAGACCCCTTCTCGGCAAGGTCGTTCATTTCGATGAGGAGCGCGGGCTCGGGACGATCCGGGCCGACGACGGTACCGAGCTTGGTTTCCACTCGAAGTCGGTGGTCAGTGCCAGTGCGCCAGTTGGAGCGAGGGTGACATTTGTGGCCGCGGCCGGACACGGGGGAAAGGTGGAGGCGGCGGGCATCACCATGGTCACCCTCAGCGCCGGTTGGGAAGCTCAGACGGCTGATTCTCTCCCGCTGCCGCACCGATTTGGACATACGCCAGCCTGATCTGAGCGAGAGCGTCCTTCAGAGGTGCTTCCACTTCTCCGAGCCTCCCCTCGAGCGCGTCCACCAGGGCTCCGAGCGCGTCGACGGCCAGCCGGGCTTTCGCCAGATTCGGCGGGTTGGCGGAGAGGTGCAGGGCGGCCAGCTCGAACATGCCGTAGGCGTGATTGCCTATGACCACCTCTGCCGGAGCGTCCAGAAGCTGCGCTCGGATCTGATCGAGCTCGGCCTCCGCCTCGGGGGAGAGCTCTTCTGAGAGGTCGTCCAGGTTGTCGGGTGCAGGGGGCTCGCTACGGGCACCGGCGCCTGAGGAACCTGATGCCTCGCGCTCGACCCTGTGCTCGCCATCGGGTGTCCAAAGGCTGCTCACGACCCGAGAGAGTACCGTTCGGCGTTCCCGATCGATCGACCCCGCATTCTCTTGCCGGCACCAATTGCCTGCTACTGGCCAGGGAGAGTCGACCGGCTGGTATCGTCTGAGGCACATCGGAAGCGGGGTCTTTGCGTCCCCCACCCGGCCGTCTCGACGAGTCCGGGTCTATGGCGTCGCTCTTCAGTGGGCGGTTAGTGGCCCTCGCTTCTGCGTTGGCCCCGTTTGGTCGGGGCCCGAACGGAAGGAGTACCGCATCGCCACCACAACCGCCAGCGAGATCCGGATAAACGACCGCATTCGCGCACGTACCGTGCGCTTGGTCGATCCCGACGGTCAACAGCTGGGGATAAAGACGCTACCCGAGGCTCTCACCATCGCCCGCCAATTCGATTTGGATCTGGTGGAGGTGGCTCCACTCGCGAACCCACCCGTATGCCGCATCATGGACTACGGCAAGTTCAAGTTCGACGAGGCCCAAAAGGCGAGAGAGTCGAGGCGTAAAACCAGCAATACCGGAATCAAGGAAATGAAGTACCGCCCGAAGATCGGGCCCGGTGACTTCGAGACCAAGACCCGCCGGGTTCAGAAGTTCTTGAACGACGGTCACAAGGTCAAGGTCACGATCATGTTCCGGGGGCGCGAGCTTGGTCACCCGGAGTTGGGTCGGAGAATCCTTGATCGCCTGGCAGATGAGCTGAACGGCTCGGGCCGGATCGAGTCAGAAGCGAAGCTCGACGGACGGAACATGGTGATGGTTCTGGCCCCCGACAAAAGGGCCAAGCAATCCCAGACCGCTCGCAAGAAGGCTCAGGCGGCGGTGGAATTAAATGCTGATTCTGCTCCAGCCGTTGAGCCCGAGGTCGTAGAGGCCGACGCGATCGAGCCGGAGTCAGAAGCAGTGGATGTCGTGGCCGCGGCTGGTGGACAGTCAGAGGACGGGCAAGAGAGCTAGGACGGGGAGCCCAGGAGACCGAAATGCCCAAGATGAAGACAGACAAAGGCGCAGCCAAGCGCGTGAAGGTGACCGGCACAGGCCGTCTCCGTCGACGTCACGCGAACCGTTCGCACCTGCTCGAGAAGAAGCCGACTAAGCGAACCCGTCGTCTCGGACGCGAGGGGGACTTTTCGCCTGCGGACGTCCGCCAGGTGCGGAGGTTGCTGGGTCGCTGAGCCACTGATCGGACCGCCCGCCCAAAAGACGGTCGGGGTCTGATCGACGGTCGACGGGTCGACGGGTCGACGGCGATCCCGGTGGACCGTTCGGATGCGGGTGTGAATCTCATCCGCAAGTCGTTCTTTTTCAACTTCGAAATAAACGTGAAAGGAGTCCTCTCATGGCCAGGGTTAAAAGAGCCGTCCATGGACGTAAGCGTCATCGCGCGGTACTCGAACAGGCCGAGGGCTATTACGGAAACCGCAGCCGCACCTTCAAGTCCGCCAATGAGGCGGTGCTGCACTCGCTGCAATACGCCTATCGCGACCGCAGGGCGCGCAAAGGCGATTTCAGGCGTTTGTGGATCCAACGGATCAACGCGGCCGCACGCCAGAACGGCACCAGCTACAGCCGGTTCGTCTCCGGTCTGAAGCAACAGGGAGTCGAGGTCGACCGTAAGGTGCTCGCCGATTTGGCGGTCATGGACCCCGAAGCCTTCAGCCGTCTGGTGGTGGTGGCCACAGACGGGAACGCCAAGTCGTCTGAAAGCAAGGCAGAAACGGTGACCGCTGAGGTGGGGAGCGAGTCCTGACAACAAGGCTCGGTCCGCGGCACCAACGTGTGCAGCGACTCCGACGTCTGCTGCAGAGGCGAAGCGCGCGTAGCGGGGACCGGGCCTTCGTAGCCGAAGGAGCGAAGCTTCTCGACTGCGCGCTCGATGCGGGGGCATCGGTTGAAGCCGTCTATGTGGGTGCGGGGACCCTGGGTCAGACGCCGGTGCGCCGCTCGGTGGAACGGGCGATGAGCGCGGGTGCCCGTGCATTCGAGCTTGCTCCCGGCGTTTTGGAGAAGGTCGCCGACACCGTGACCCCTCAGCCGGTGCTCGCCGTCGTCAGGACCCCCGAAGCGACTTTGGACGACATCGCCGATGCCCAGTTCGTGGTGGTGTGCGTCGATGTGCGCGACCCGGGAAACGCCGGTGCGCTCATCAGAAGCGCCGACGCTGCCGGCGCGGGCGGTGTGGTGTGCTGCGACGGGACGGTGGATCCGTTCAACCCGAAGACGGTGCGGGCGTCAGCCGGCTCGGTGCTGCACCTACCTCTGGTGACAGGGGTGACCGCACCTGAAGCGCTCGACTGGCTGGTGTCCCACGGGTTCATGTTGCGAGGCGCCGTGGCACACGGCGGCACTCCGCACACCGAAGTGGACTGGTCGCGTAAATCGGCTCTGGTGCTCGGAAACGAGGCGTCGGGCCTGGACGATACCGTCAGGTCACATGTCGGCGAGCTCGTGTCGGTGAACATGACCGGCCACGCGGAATCTCTGAATGTCGCCATCGCCGGGGCCGTGCTCTGCTTCGAGGCTCTGCGGCAGCGTTCTACGCTTGCCGGGGTGGCCGATGCCGTCAACGGCCGGAACGAGTTAACAAGCGGGAACGATCTAGCAGGTCGGAACGATCTGGCAAAACAGTGAATCTCGACATCGAAACCCTCTTGTCCGGTGCCAGGCACCGGATCGAACAAGCCGCGACGCTCGACGATCTGCACGCGGCTGAAATCGACCTGATCGGCAAGCAGTCCGACCTCTCGAAGGCCAACCGTCAACTCGGCGGCCTCGATCCCGAACAGCGCCGCGAGGTCGGAAGGTCGCTCGGCGTTGCCCGATCCGATATCGAGGACCTGATCGCGGAAAAGCGCGCAGTGCTCAGAGAGTCAGAACGCCGCGAGCGGCTTTTGCTCGATCGCATGGATCTGACCGAGCTGGCCGATCCCACAGGCGCCGGGCTGTCTGCGATCAGTCCGGCGGGTCATCTCCATCTGGTGCAGCGGACGCGCGAAGAGCTCGAGGACGTTTTCGTAGGGATGGGTCTCGTGGTCGCAGAAGGTCCGGAGGTGGAGACGGACTGGTACAACTTCGAGGCGCTCAACATCCCACCGGCGCATCCGGCGCGGGCGATGTGGGACACCTTCTATCTCGACATCGGGGAACCGGGGACCGTACTTCTGAGAACCCACACATCTCCGGTCCAGATCCGACTCATGCAGTCGCAGGCGCCACCCATCTATGCGGTCATGCCCGGCCGTTGCTACAGACGCGACACACCCGACTCGCGACACCTGGCGATCTTCCATCAGGTCGAAGGACTGGTAGTCGATCGCGATGTCAGCTTCGGAGATCTGGCCGGCACCATCGAAACGTTCACCGGCGCCTACTTCGGTCCGGGCATTCATTCGCGGCTTCGTCCGGCATTCTTCCCTTTCACCGAGCCCTCCGCCGAGTTCGAGATCACCTGCACCATCTGCAAAGGGGCGGGTTGCCGGACGTGCTCGCACACGGGTTGGGTGGAGCTCGGCGGATGCGGGATGGTGGATCCCGCGGTGTTCGAAGCAGTGGGGATCGACCCAGAGGAATGGTCTGGCTTCGCGTTCGGTTTCGGGATCGACCGCTGTGCCCAGATGCGCCACGGCATCGCCGACATGCGGGTGATGCTCGAGAACGACGTCCGCGTCCTGCAGCAGGGTTAGGGACAACGGTGCGCGTTCCCTACTCGTGGCTCAAGGATTTCGCGGCGTTCGGTCCCGCGCTCGACCTCGTCGGTGAGCTCGACGGGTTAGGCCTCGTCGTAGAAGGCGTGGAGCAGGTCGGTGAGGGCCTCGGCGACATCGTCGTGGTGCGGGTGAGCGAGATATCGGCGATCGAGGGGGCCGATCGGATCAGGCGCGTCGTCGTCGATGCCGGCGGCAAAGCGGTCCAGATCGTCTGTGGTGCCTGGAACTTCGAAGTGGGGGATCTGGTCCCGCTCGCTCCCGTAGGAACCGTCTTACCGGGTGGGATGGAGATCGGCCGTCGCAAGATGAAGGGCGTCGCTTCAGAAGGGATGCTCTGTTCGGGCAAGGAGCTCGGACTTTCCGACGACTCCGGAGGGCTTCTGGTGCTTGGCAGCGACGCCGAGGGTGCAGTGCCAGGCATGCCGCTCACCGAGGCCCTCGGGATCGAGCGCGACACCGTCTTCGACATCGCGGTGGAGGCGAACAGGCCCGATGCGATGTGCGTCGCCGGCGTGGCCAGGGATCTCGCGGCGCGCTTGAAGCTCGAATTCACCTTGCCGACACCCCCCGAGCTCATACCGGTGACGGCGAGCGGCTTTCTCGAGTCGGTCGAGGTGCCGGACCCCGATCTGTGCCCGAGATTCACCGCACGCGTCCTGACGGGCTTCACGATCCGGCAGTCGCCTGCGGTCGTCGCGAGACGACTTGTTCTTGCCGGAATGCGGCCGCTCAACAATGTGGTCGACGCGTCCAACTACGTGATGCTCGAGCTCGGTCAGCCCACCCATCCCTACGATCTCGATCGAGTGGCGCGCCAGACACTGCGCGCCAGGGCCGGAGTTCCCGGTGAGGTGGTGGTGACCCTCGACGGCGTCGAGCGCCGGATCGCGGAGCGCTCGGTCGGTCCCGGCGACCAGAGGCGCGACTGCCTGATCTGCGACGGCGACGACGTGCCGATAGGCATCGGAGGCGTCATGGGCGGAGCCTCCACCGAGATATCGGAGACGACCGATCGCGTGCTTCTCGAGGCCGCGTACTTTTTGCCGATGGCGATAGCGAGAACATCTCTTCGCCTGGGACTCAGGACCGAGGCGTCTATTCGTTTCGAGCGCGGCTGTGATCCCGAGGGGATCGACCTGTCGGTGAGACGGTTGTGCGAGGTACTCGGTTGGTCGGCCGGAGATGGCTTCGGAGTTCTAGGTGATCCGATCGACGTCCGCGGCGAGGTACCCAAGGCTCTTCACGTGTCAGTTCGTCCGGGCCGTCTCAACAAGATCCTGGGGACGGAGCTTGATGCGACGGAGATCGCCTCTTACCTGGAGCCGATCGGATTCAGGGCAGACAGGCAGAACGACGGGACCATCGAGGTAACCGTTCCGACCTTCCGCCCTGATACGACGCGAGAGATCGACGTCATCGAAGAGGTGGCGCGGCATCACGGATACCAATCGATCGCGCGCCTCAACCGCAGGCCTGCTCAAGTCGGGGCTCTGACTCCCTTTCAACGATCACGCCGGCGTTTGCGTGCCGCCCTCGCGCATACCGGTGCGCACGAAGCGTGGACCCCTTCACTGATCCAGCCAGGCGACCACGAGCGTTCCCGACTCGTTGGCCCTGAGATATCTGTGGTGAACCCACTCACCCCGGACGAGTCGGTCCTCAGGCGGTCACTCATGCCTGGGTTGCTCAGGGCTCTGGAGTTCAACGTCAACAGAAGGCAGGGAGGGATCCGGCTTTTCGAAGTGGGGAACGTATTCGATGTCCCGAGCGCGGATCATCTGAAGAAGTCGCTGGAGCACTCGGATCCGGCCCTTCCCGTGGCCGTGGAACGTGAGGTCGCCGGGCTTCTGCTGGCCGGGCCCACAGACGATGCGAAGTCCGCGGCCGCTGCGTGGAAGGCGATCGCCGACGCGACAGGTATCGACGGTGTCGACGTTGACCAGGTCTTCCGCGAAGACACAGAGGAGCACCCCCATTCGTGGACCGGGTGGGGGAGAGGCTTGCACCCGACACGCAGGGCCTCACTCGTGATCACCGAAGGCGAAGCAACGGGGACCGCAATAGGCGAGGTTGGCGAGATCGATCCCGAAGTAATCACGTCATTCGGCATAGATGCGACTGCAAGCAGAGTCGGTTGGCTGATGTTCGACGTCGGCATGTTGTTCGAGCACGCACCGGCGAGAAGTGACTCGCTCGCACCGGTCAGCAGGTATCCGTCCGCGGACATCGACCTGGCCTTCGTCGTTTCGGAAACCGTTGCCGCGTCCAAGCTCGAGCAGACGCTCCGTCATGCCGGTGGGGAACTTCTCGAACGCATCTGGCTCTTCGACGTCTATCGGGGCGCGGGGCTCGAACCAGGTGAAAGGAGCCTCGCTTTCCGGTTACGGTTTTGCGCAGTCGACCGCACTCTCACGGATGGCGAGGTGGCAACACTGCGCTCGGAGTGCATAGCTGCGGCGGAGAACGAACACCAGGCGAGGATTCGAAGCTGATCCACCCCGCAAGGAGGCGTCATGGCGGAGGTAAGGGGCGTCACTGTTATTCGTCGGGAAGGATTGCCTCTCACTCGTGAACAGGCCGAGGAGAAGCTGGCCGCGGAAGGCCTTGATCCCGCAGCGTGGCAGAACGGGCCTGACTACCGGTACATAGCCCACGAGCATCCGTACACCAAGGTCATCTACTGCATTGTGGGGAGCATCGCCTTCCATCCGCGTGACGCGTCGGGCACGGTTCATGATGTTCTGCTCGAAGCAGGTGACAGGCTCGAACTTGGCGAAGGCATCTCGCACGCTGCGACTGTCGGACCGAACGGCGTGATCTGCGTTGAGGCGGCGAAGGTTACGGCTTCTGACTGAACCACAGCACCGGCCGCGCCCGGCTCGGCCGGTGGCTTCGTCGGTCAATCAGATGAACCGCCCGGATCCTCGACTGTCTCGAGGATCTTGCGGGTAACCGGACCGAGCACCGCTAAGACGGCGCGACGGGCGTCCAGCGACAGGTAGTCGAGAAACGACCAGCCGATCAGGTCCTCGGCGTCCTCAGATGTTGCGGCGACCTTTTCTATGGTCCGCATGCACTCGGCCAGGCCGGTCGGCTGGCCCGGGTTCGGCAGAGAGGCGAGCTCGGAGACAAAGTCCGCGAACTCGGTGAACGCCACCTCGCTTCCGGGGAGCCCGTCGGCCTGCTCGATGAGGTCCAGGTACCGGGCGACGAATGCGGGAACGCCCTGGATCAGCTCGAGCACCTCGGGTCCGTCAGCCCATGCGATGTCGTTCGGGTTCAGGGGTCCGTCGGGTGGCCCCTCGGATGCACCCCCGGATCGGCCTGTCATGGTCATGTGTAGAACTTTATGAAAAGGAATGAAAGGATGTCAACAGGAATCCTTTCGGGGCGCGACTGAAACTCGGACGCGCCGAGTTCAGATGGTCGGAGAGATGATCCTGACGTGGGCGGCTCGGCCGATGCCGACGCCGATGGGTGGCTGAGCGCCTCAGAGAGTCAGTGATTCCTTGGCGGCAATCCGTGCCGGTGCGAAGGCTCTGACCCAACCTTGCACCGCATCCTCGAAGTGATCGGGCCTTGCGCCCTGACCTTGGATGATCGTCCTCGTAGCCATGCCCTGCACCAGGGCCGCGAGCGTGTCGGCGACATCGTAGGGATCAAGAGACCCGTCGAACTCCTCGGCCTGCTGTCCTCGCCTCACTGTGTCGGCGAGATCCCTTCGGTAAAGGTCGTCCGAGTCCGCCAGGTACTGCCGGATCTCGGCCCCGGCAACGGCCTCTCCACAGAAGGAGAGCCACACCCGTGCGAAGGCGAGCCTGGTGTCGTCGACGGGAAGAACGTGGACCAGCATCTGCTCCAAAGCCAGCCGAGCGCTCGGAAGACCCTGGGATATGGCGACCTTTTCACGGATTATCTGCATTGCACGCTTGAGCGCGCCGACGAGCAAATCGTCCTTGCCGTTGAAGTAGTGGTTTAGTGCGCCAGTTGACCAATCCGCTTCGACTGCTACGGCGCGCAATGTGACAGCTCTTACGCCGCCCCCTGCAACTACCCGGAGGACTGCGTCCGCTAGTTCACCGCGTCGTTCATCGTGGTCGACTGCTTTAGGCACGCCAGAAGTACCTTCCGCTAATCCCCCAAGACCCCTGAGGGGGTTCTCACTATTTGAGAATATCTTATATGGCCCCTTGGGGCGGTGCCAAAGTTCATTACAAGGTCGCTACATGTAGCGAGCAAATCGCTGCGTCGAAAATTGCTGGATTCGTCAGTGTTGACTGCGTAAATCTTGAACAACCAGTCACCTGCTGAAACGAGTTCGGCCGTCTGTGTTCGCGCGTTTCGATTCAGGTCTGACTCATCGGAAACGATGTGAGCTCACTTCACCACGGTGAGAAATTCAGGAGGAAAATGCTCTATTTTCGAAGACCGGCGCGTTCCGATGTATGCCTCTTCCCGAAGTCTCCGACAGACGGAAAGTCGATTGTCGACTTTGTCACCTGGTTCCCGGCGGGTGTTTTCGTAAATCCCACGACTTCGGCATGTACTGCATTTACGCGACCGCTGTGCGCTTTCGAAGGAGAGCTCCCGTTTGGTTCACGCGTTGTATTCGGTGAATTCGCTGGTGTTGCTAAGCCTCGTTCCACCGATGCACGCCCGAGCAGCTCGTCAATTGAGTTGATCTGGGCGAAGTCAGTTCCACAGATCGTGTTCTGAGTCCTTGAGCGAAATATGGCCGCGTTGATCCAACGCTTCGGTTGTTCGTCTCGGTTGTCAGCGCCGTCATGGGTCGTCTGCGGTGCGCCGGCCGCGGGGGTGGATCTACACCGGGATGGGAGGCAATGCTCGGAGAAGAACTATTGCTTTCTCGAATACCCGTGCCCAGGGCCAGCTGAGTGGCATGCGCAGAGTCCGACGTCCCGAACGACTGACCAGGCGTCCGGGGACCGCGAGCACGCAAGTGCGCACGGTTCGCGCCACTGTGAGCTGCCCGGTTTGTGTCATCTCGCCGAGCATGGCGGTCCATCGGATGAGGTCATGGGCGAGAACCGCGCACAGAAGCCACGCCGCGTTCGCGCTGAAGTGTCCAGACGGGACGTGGGAGAGACCGGAGCCCTCTTTCAGGTCTTTTATCGCGAGCTCGACTGTCGCATGGTTGCGGTGGAAGGCATCGAGGTCGATTGCATCGCCTCCGAGGTCTGTGACGAAGCCGAAGTGTCTCCAGTCCGGCCAAAGCTGTGCCTGGCGACCGACGAGACGGGTCCGTCGCACGATGAGCCGTCTGCCCCTGTAGTCGCACTCGGCGACCTGTGCCTCGCCGTCAGCGGTGTATTCGATCTGCTTCCAGGTGGACTCTTCGATCAACAACACCTCTTCTTTCACGGACTTCACCATCTTCACGCCCATCGTGTAGCCGACGTCGAGACGCTCCAAGGTGGCGATCGTTGCATTCGACCAGAAACCCGAGTCGAACCTCATGAGGAGTTGTCCTGTTGC
>JBAPRR010000446.1:0-3199 GCA_049281195.1 Acidimicrobiales bacterium | reverse complement strand
GAATCAAACCCCTCCGGGGCCGGTCTAAGGGACCCGCTGGCGAATCTGCTCACAGCCCGTTGAGTGCGGAGCCAGGGAGGTGTTGACGCACCATGATCCCCGACTCCCTGAGTAGGCCCCCTGTCGCGGCACCAGCTCCCGCGCCGTCGCCAGACCCGACCCCTCCGACCCCAGAGCCGGAACCGACTCCATCGCCCCTGCGCCGGCTGATTGACGAGCTTCACAGGATCATTGCGAACCTCGAGGAATTGATCGAGGCGGGGTAGCAGGGTCGACTCTCCGATGTCACATACGGGGACCAACCCTTAAGCGACACCGGAGAGGTGGGTTAAGACCCCTAGAAGGTGCGTCCCACTTTGCTCCAGCGCCAGGGCGTGGTTAGCGCCTTCACCGCTGGTCTGTCGAAGTAGCGATGTTAGCCCCCTGCTTCGGCAGGGGGCTTTTTCGCGTTCTTCTCCTTCAGCCCACGCCCTAGCATCGCAGCCGCCTCGTGGGCTCTGGCGTCAATTGCGTGAGAGTAGACCCGCAAGGTGAGGCTGGGGTCCGCATGACCGAGACGGTCGGCAACCGTGCGGACGTCGACGCCTGCGCCGATCAGTTCCGTGGCCGAGTAGTGGCGCAGCTTGTGGAGCCCGAGCGGGATGCCTGCCTTTCTGCTCAGTCGGGTTAACTGGCGGCCGACGTTGTCCGGTCGGCGGGGAGTGACGCCGCAACCTTCGACGGAGATCAACCACCCGTCAGGCAGTGACTTGATACCGCTGGCGGCGCTTCGCTCGAGCTGGAGTGCTCGCAGGCGCTCGAGCAGGACGACGCCGAGCTGGTCGAGCACCACCGTTCTGCGGCGTCTCGACTTCGGGGCCTTGTCGACCACCTTGCCAGCCGCTACGACTCGGTTGTGGGAGACGACGATCGCGGGGACGGACCAGTCGACATCGGACCACCTGAGGGCACACAGCTCCCCTCTTCGGAGTCCGGTGAGCGCGGCCAGTAGGACAAGGGTGGCGAGGTCGGGAGACGATGGCTCGATCGCAGCCACAAGAGCGCGCACCTGCTGTGGTGACGGTGCCGAGACGTCAGCCTCAGGTAACGGCGTCGGCCGGGCATCGTTGGCGACATTCTCCGTCACCCACTTCCATCGCTTCGCTTGACTCAGAGCGGACCGGATCGTGGCGTGTACGTGGCGGATGGTGTGCGGGCCGGCGCCTTTGCGCTCAAGGGCCAGATACAGGCGATCCAGGTCTTCTGATCCGAGCTTGTCGACCCGGTAGTCCTTCAGAGCGGGCTTCAGGTACAGGCGGCTGAATTGCGAGTAGTTCGCCACCGTGGTCGGTGACAGTCGGCGCTCGCAATCCTCTAGCCATCGGTCCAGCAGAGCACCCACCGTCCGCTTGTGGTCCGGCTCCTTCTTGCCGAGGATCTTGGTTACGTGCGCGGCGAGAGCCTTCTCTGCCTCGCGCTCTTTGCCATAGAAGGTCTTCGACACCTGGCGGGGATTGCCGGTGATCGGATCCTTGCCGACGTAACAGCGCAGCTCCCATTTGCCCGGTGCTAGCTGGCGTTTGGACCCTGCCATTGCCGCCGACCTTAGTTTGTAGGGATGCCTGATGGGATGCCCCTTCGGCTGGTTAGGCATTCTCCCTGGTCGGGCTGCCGGGATTTGAACCCGGGACCTCTTGACCCCCAGTCAAGCGCGCTAACCAAGCTGCGCCACAGCCCGCTTCTCCGATCACCTCTTCTTCCTCGGGGGCAAGTAGCTACCGCCGCAGCGGCGCCCATTTGGATTCGGAGTCGGGCAGCCATGGTAACCGACTCAGTGTCGGTGCCTCCTCATTGCGGCGACGAATCGCGGGTGGCCGCACGATCGAGATGACACTCCCTTGGGTCGTCAGCGTCGTCGAAGGATGCCAATGAGCAGGATGTTCCGACTCTGGGCCAGCTACGCCCGGTCGCGACCAACTCAGGTGATGATGGCAATCAGGTCGGCGGTGGCCGTCCCGGCGTTGCTCGGAACAGTGAGGGTGCCGTCGGGTCCGTAGCTTGTGACAGGTCCGGCCGTGACCGTGACATCGCAGCTTTGCCCGGGGCTGAGAGCCGCTCCCGAACAAGTGTCTGCCGTTATCGAGAACGGGTCGCCGTCTCCCGCTGACTGCTCTGACGCCGTGATGGAAACAGACGGTAATCCGACGACCAGAACACTCCCTACGTCGTTGGTCACCACGAATTGCTCGGATGCCGAGGGCTCGTGGATGACTTCAAAGGTGTAGTTGGTTGGCGACAGCTCGATCAGCGGCGCCAGTGTCGTCGTGGTGCTTGGTGGCGGCTTGGGGACGGTCGTTGTGGTTGTCGGGACTTTGGTCGTTACGGTCGTCACGGTCGTTCGGTGCGCCGTGGTGGGGGTCGTGCTCGCCGAAGGATGGATGGTAGTAGTCGAGACCACAGCCTTTGAAGGGCTCGACGTTGTCGATGTCGTCGAAGATGCGGATGTCGGTTCGGTCGAGGTGGGCCCAAATGCCCGGATCGGGCGTATCAGATACGAGCCGCCAGGAGATTGGGCACTGGACGAGCAGTTCTCAAAGCGGGTCGTGTCCAGAACGCAAGTGTCGACGAGCATTGCCGACGAACTCTCTATGAGCATCGACGATGCAAAGGATCCATTGGTTGGGAAGTAATTGGTGGGGAAGATGGATGCGTGCGAGAACAGCTCCCCGGTCTCGTCCCCGTCTGGCAGGTACCAACCACTGACCGGATCCGTATCGGAATCGGCTCCCTCTCCCACATAATCTGTAGCTGCTGTGGCGGCAGGCGATTCCGGGCATTCCGCCAAAAGCGTATGGGTGTACGACGATCCCTCGCCTGCGTATCCGGCGTTGGTTCCCCTCGTCAACGAGCAGCCCGGTGCATAAGCAAGGCTCGGGTCGTTCGGATTTGCCGATCCCCCGCCACCCAAAGCTGTCGTTTCATTGTCCCAGTCGGCAACTGCAGGCGCCTCGAGATATTGACCCCAGGGTTCGGGAGTCGGGTTGACATAAAAAATGATTCCAGCACCGGGAGCAGCGTTACCCACGGCGCAATTCGTCGAGGTCTTCGAGCAGAAGCCTGGGGCCAAGGTGGTCGGAGTGCTCGGATCCGAACCAGGTGCAGTGGATGTCGTGGTTCCCCCGCCGTTTGGCGTTGCGCTGCAGGCGGCAAGCCCGAGCGC
>JBAPRR010000445.1:0-2928 GCA_049281195.1 Acidimicrobiales bacterium | reverse complement strand
CCGCATAGCGGCCGACGCTGGGTTCAGCTTTTGCCCCTGCCGGTCACCTCCTCTCCGCGATTGGTTGAGCATTTTGACATGAGGAGTCGCCACGCTTGTGTGTCTGGGGCGCGTTCTTCTCGCATTTCCGCTCGGTGGTTTGGTCCACCGCATCTGTTTGCCGGCCTCACAAGGCCACACAGCGGCAGGTTTCTGGGCTTTTGGCGCATCGGGGGGCTTGGCGTCACTTCTTTTGTCCTTGCCGGGGGCGCGGACGAGTAGACGAGGTCTCGACCGGCGTGTCGTCTTGACCCTGCGTGCGACGCATCGACTCACCGCGCAACTCGATCCGGTGCACGTTTTGCAACAGGCGGTCCAAGATCCCGTCTGCGATGGTGGGCTCTCCGAGAGCTTCGTGCCACATCTGAACGGGCAACTGGCTCGTGACGATGGTGGAGCGAAGCTGGGCTCGGTCCTCTATGACTTCGAGCACGTCGGCGGCCTGATCTGGGCCGATCGAACGGAGGACGAAATCGTCGATCACCATGACGTCGGCCCGTGCCCAGGTGGTGAGAAGACGCGACAGTCGCCCGTCGGCTCTGGCGATGGCGATGTCGTCCATGAGCCGCGGGGCGCGCAGGTAGAGCGCCGAGTAGCCCTGTCGGATCGCGGCATGTGCCAGTGCGCAAGCCAAGAACGTCTTTCCCACCCCAGTCGGCCCCACGATCACGACGCAGTGATGCGACTTAACCCAGTGAGACTCGGCGAGACCGAGGATCTGGGAACGGTCGAGTCCCCTCGGGCGACGGAAGTCGACGTCTTCGATCACCGCGGTCGTCCGCAGCTTCGCCACCTTCAACGACCGCTCGAGCCGGCGACCCTGGCGCTCGGTGAGCTCCCGGTCGACCAGTAGCCCAAGACGTTCTTCGAAACTCAGAGCCTCGTAGTCGGGTCGCTCACGCTGTTCAGAGAGGCCCCTCGCCATGGCGGGAAGCCGCAGCGCATGGAGGCCGTCGATGGTCGGGTTGTCGAGCATGGTTCTCCTCTCATTTGTAATAGGACGGGCCGCGCAGGTTGTCGTGGGCCCGATGGGGTCTGATGTTCCGGGGAGCCGGAAGTGGTTGAGCGTCGAGGTTGTGACGAAGGATCGATTCGACGCTCTTGTAAGAAAGGGCCCGGGCAGACAACGCACGGACAGCCGCGGCCTCCATGCGAGCTGTGCCGTGCTTGGAGGCAAGCCGCATGATGCCGAAGCACGATCTGAAGCCCTGCTCTGGGTGGGCCCTGCTCGCCATGATCGCGTCCACGAGCTCGGCGGTCGCAGGACCGGTGTGCTTTGCCCAAGCCACCAGGCGTTCAGGGGTCCACTCGGCAAGGCGGCGGTGCCTCTCGGGCATGTGGGCCGCAAGAGTCGTGTATCCACCCTTCTTGTAGCTGCGCACATGGGAGGCGACGCGCTCATGTGCGCAGAAGACCTCCAGCATCTGAGCGGTCGCCCGGACGTCGACTCTGCGTCCGACCAACTGGTAGGGAACGGAGTAGAAGTGCTCGTCGTAATCGACGTGGTAGTTCGGTGGAACCTTGCGTCCGAGCTTCCAGGACGCAAACTCATAGGGCCGATCTGGTAGCGGTTTCATCGCCAGACGGTCGAGCTCTAAAAACAGGCTCCGGCGCGTGCCTGCGAGCTTCTTGAACGGCCGGTTGTTGATCGCCTGCACGAGTTCTCTGATGGCTTGGTTGGCCTCATGCAGCGAGTAGAAGCGTCGGTTTCTCAACCGAGCCAGGATCCAGCGCTCGGCCAATAAGACTCCTGCTTCTGCCTTCGCCTTGTCACGGGGCTTGTAGGCCCGAGTCGGCATGACAGCGACCCCGTAGTGAGCCGCCATCTCGGAATACGTCGCGTTTACGTCGGGTTCGTAGCGGTGCGAGCGGGTCACCCCTGAGCGAAGGTTGTCGCACACGATGATCCGTGGCACTGACTGAAAGAAACTGAAGGCGTGGACATGCGCTCCGATCCAGCTCGCAAGGTCCTGGGCGCGCACCGCTTCTGCATAGAGGTAGTTAGACGCCCCGAGCACCCCCACGAACAGCTCGGCTTCGAAGTTGACCGCACCGGTTTTGCGGTCGTAGATCGAAAGCGTCTGGCCGGGGAAGTCGACGAAGAACTTCTCGCCTGCCCTGTGCTCTTGGCGCATGACGACGTCCACCGTTGAGCTGAACTGCTGGTATCGGTAACAGAACTGGCTGTAGCCATAGCCGTCTGGGTTCTGCTCGCGGTACTCGAGCCACAAGAGCATGAGGGTCACCCCCTTTCGCCTGAGCTCTTTGTGAACCTCCTTCCAGTCCGGCAGCGGCCGGCTCGCAGATGCTGGTGGGGGTCGCGGAAACAGCAGCTGCTCCAGAGCGGAGTCGCTCAGATCGTCGGGCAAAGGCCACGACAGACCGGCTTTCTCGGAACGTCGGAGGTGATCGGAGACAGTCGAGCGTGCGACGCCCAAAGACGCCGCTACGTCGCGGACGCTCAGCCCCTGGTCCAGGGACAAGCGGAGGACTTCACGGACATTGCGCATAGCGAGACGGGGTCTGGGCATCGGCGGCGGGTCTCCCTCGGACGGATTGGGTCCAGGGGAGGGTGCCGTGCCCTCCTCACCTCACGCCAGCGTTACGCAGCCTCCTTGGAGTGTCCGGATTCGTCCGGAACAGGTGTCCGGAATGGTCCGGAATGGGTGTCCGGAATCGATCGGAACAGGTGTCCGGAATGGTCCGGAATCCGCAAGCAGCTTGTAGAGCCAGCTGCGATGCACGTCGTGACTAGCCGCGAGCTCTGCGATCGGACGTCCTGTCTTCAGGTGCGTCTCGATCAGAAACGGGCCCAAGTCCATCGGAGACCTCCACCTAGGTGTCTCCTATGTCTTGCCACATCCCTGGCCTTGGCTGTCGCCTATGTCC
>JBAPRR010000444.1:0-2389 GCA_049281195.1 Acidimicrobiales bacterium | reverse complement strand
GTCCGGAAGCTCTCGTGCTCGATTTCCACGGCTTGGACGAGGGGGCACAGCTCGAGGCACTCACCACCCAGTTCTCGCCGTTCGCCCAGAAGACCGGGTTCATAGTTGTGTTCCCTCAGGGGACCGGAGTGCCTCTGCAGTGGGACACGGGGAACGTCACCAGCACCAATCCCGATCTTCAATTCGTGTCGAGCATGCTCAACCACATCGAAGCGACGCAGTGCGTCGACGAGACTCGCATCTACGCAACAGGATTGTCTGACGGCGCGTTCATGACCTCATTGCTGGCATGCGCGATGTCGAACCGTATCGCGGCTTTCGCACCAGTCTCGGGGGTTCAGCTTTCCGGCCACTGTGCAGCCAAGCGGAAGGTCCCGATCCTGGCTTTCCACGGCACCGCCGATCCGATCCTGTACTTCAACGGAGGAATAGGAACGTCCGTCCTCGAGCACGCCATAGGTGGAGTGAAAGGCCCGGCGCCAAAAGTGACGGTTCCTCCAGCGAAGTTGAACGGCCCCGGTTACCCGAGGACCGTCGCTAACTGGGCACATCGTGACGGCTGCGCCAGTGATCCGGTGAACACACGAATCGCCTCTCAGGTGATCAGAAGGGTTTACAACTGTCCGGCCGGAACGGCGGTCGAGTTCTACATAATCCTCGGTGGCGGTCACGCTTGGCCGGGCAGCAAGTTCAGTGAGGAGATCGCGCCGATAACTGGTCCGACGACCTTTGAGATAAACGCGACCCAGATCATCTGGAACTTCTTCAAACGTTTCCAGGTTTAGTCGGATCGCCGAGCGTGGGTACTGTCTCGGCATGCCCGCAGACACACCCACGATTCTCGCCACCTCGGGCGGGGCGAAACGAGGGACCCGCACCAACCTGGAGTTCGCGCCCCTCGTCTTCCACGGCATCGAGCTCTCAGGTGTAAACGGCAGGACCCCGCGGCTCTGCCATCTCGGAACGGCGAACGGCGACCAGCGGCACCACAACGCATGGCTCGACGAGGCAGGTCGGGCGGCCGGTTTTGATGTGACACATCTGAATCTGTTTCCGATGCCGGGTGTCGGAGACATGGCGGGGTTGCTGCTCGAACAGGACCTGGTGTGGGTTGGTGGAGGAAGCGTCGCAAACCTGCTGGCTATATGGAGGCTCCACGGTCTCGACTTTGTCTTCGAAGAGGTCTGGCGCGCCGGCGTGGTGCTTGCCGGGGTGTCGGCGGGATCGCTCTGCTGGCACATCGGCGGCACAACCGACTCGTTTGGTCCCGAGTTGCGACCGGTGACGAACGGCCTCGGCTTCCTTCCTTACTCGAACGGCGTGCACTACGACTCTGAGTCGCAGCGCCGCCCGTTGTTCCAGAAGCTCATAGCGCAAGGGACGCTCCCCGATGGGTACGCGACAGACGACGGAGCAGGTCTGGTCTACCGCGGGACGGAACTCGTAGAAGCCGTAACCGAGGTGAGGGGTAAGAAGGCTTACCTGGTGCGCCGCGTCGGAGATCGAGCCGAAGAGGAGCCCATCGACACCAGGGTTCTGGCCGGTGCCTCGTGACCTAAGACGCTGCCAGAGCCCTGCCCACCGCAGACAGAAACAACTCAGGAGCTTCGAGCATCGGGTAGTGACCAACCCCGGAGAGCAGATCGAGGGTCGCGTCCGGCACCTTGTCAGAGAGCCGTTTCGCCATCTCTGTGACTGCTATCGGATCCTCGGTGCCCCAGACGATCGCAAGAGGGGATGAGTGGGACTCGATAGCGCCCGTGTAGCGGTTCTCGGAGCGCCTCCGGTCTTCGATATAGCGGATGGTCCTGGGCAGGAGGGCATTCCCACGTGACATACAGATGAGCTGCGCGTCACCGTTCAGGTCGGATCTGGCATCGAGGGATCGTTCTGCCATCGTCGCGGCGAGAGCGCCGGCGAGGGCGGCCTCATCGGGCCCGCTCTCGAGCGCGGCGTCCGGTAGGGAGAGCAGTAGCTGTTGACCGTCCGTCAAATGCGCAAGCTCCAGATAGATCGATCCGTTGGTGACCACCCGTCGGGTTATCTCGATGTTCCACCTGCCCTCTGAGGAGCGGGCGAGCAGCTCACCGCCGACGCTGTCGCCCATGTCGTGGGTCAGGAGCGCAATCTGACCCACCCCGATTTCGGAGATGTACTCCATCACCACATCGGCGTGCATCTCGATCGAGTAGCGGATATCGGGCTTCTCGGAGAGCCCGAAGCCGACGAAGTCGAGCAGTAGGACCGTGCGGTTGGCAGCCAGTCCGGACAGAACCCTGCGGTAGTCGTATGAGCAACTCGGAAAGCCGTGCAAGACCAGGAGGGGTTCGCACAGCTCTTCTCCTACCGGATCGGCCTCGATGGTGAAAGTTTCGAAGCCTCCCAAGGT
>JBAPRR010000443.1:0-3076 GCA_049281195.1 Acidimicrobiales bacterium | reverse complement strand
ACTCCTCTCCGAGCTACCTCATTTCGGATACAACCGGCGTTAGAGAGCAATTGGTCAAGCGGCGACATCGCCGGCACCATGACTTATACGAGCTACGGGAGCCCGTGCGTCACCTGTAGCATGTCATCACCGTTCGGTTACCAAGGTGCGTACACGGACGCGACAGGTCTGGTGTATCTCGTTAACCGCTACTACGACCCGGGAACCGCCCAGTTCCTCAATGTCGACCCTGACGTCGCCCAGACGGGACAACCGTATGAGTATGCGGACGACGACCCTGTCAACGAGGCCGACCCGAGCGGGCTGTGCGCATGGTGCATCGTCGACCCCTGGAGCCACGCCAACCCTCTCTACGAGGCCGCTGCCAGCGGATCGACAATCTCGACTGTCATTGAATACGCCGATCCTGCCTACGCGGCGATCAATGGCTATTACAGCGAAGCTCAGGCAGCAGAGAATCCGTGCTCATCCGATTGGACGATCGCAGGTGACGCTCTCGAAGGGGTCCTAGGCACGGTGGGGACGGTCGGCGGGGCGGCTGCTCTTGGGGATGCAGTTGGCGACGTTCTCGCCGACGGCCTAGGACCCTTCGATGAAGTAGGCGCGGTCAACAGGGGATCTCCTGCTCTAGACCCAGCTAATCAGGAGATGACGGTTCAGGAGTACGCCAGTCAGTTTATGAAAGCCAGTTCGGCTCGTCAGATTCCCGGAGAATATATGAACATGTCGGTTCGTGATGCTCTCGCCAGTGGAAACACTACCGTTAGGAAAATGCTCACGAATCTGCGGACCCTAAAGGGTAGTTGAATGGTTTGGTATAGCGTCTCTTTGCGTTTTGCCAACCTTGTTGGTTCCGAAGGTATATCTGGATTTTGGGATTCTGTTTTTCTTGTTGTTGCCGAGGACAGGGCTGATGCCATTAGGGAGGCACGTCAGATGGGCAGGTCTCGCGAAGAGCTATACGCAAACGCTCAGGCTGAGCAGGTACGTCGAGCCTTCCTCGGGGTTATCACGGTAGATGAGCTTGGAGAGAGTCTCGCCAATGGTGTAGAAGTGTGGTTCGCCCCGACCGACTTCGTCCGGCCGATTCCTATCGGAGTGGACGTCGACTTCTCCCCCGACAGTATTGAACCCGGGAACGCAGGGATCGGCATCGAGACACCTTGATAATTGCTGTATCCGCCTATGTGTCGGGCGTGGTGAAAGGCTCCTCGTTGCCGTGGACCGGCACTGGAGTGGGCACCCTACGCGGACCGAAATGCTGACTACCTGTACCTGATCAGCACTCAACCTATCCTGAACATCTTCGCCCAGGCCCTCACCGCCGACGGGACATCAATGTCAGATCCCGTGGTGCCCGAAACTGGTCAGCCCCTATGAGTACGTGGAGACGACCCGGGTCGACGAGGTGGCCCTCAGTGGGCCTTCCGCGAAATTGCTCGGCTCCGCCGGCCCTCCGGTGCATTGGTAATAGCGGCCCGGGGCTCGGCGCCTCGGCCGTTGGCCATGTGAAATCCGCTCGCCCAGGCTGAACGTCCTGTTAGCGGCGTGGTCAGGACATTCTCCAGTCGAGGCGGTCTGGTCCTGTTCTGGGTGTGGAACGTCGCCTGTCCGCGCAGGAATCTGCTCGAGGGACCCCGGTGACCGTCGTATCGGCCAGGAGGAGCTCCGGCTGGACGGCGGGCTCGGTGCTGGCTGACGTGGTGGCCGGCGCGTTGGTTTGTTGAATTTCGGGCCTTTCGCCCTTGTTCTATGGGTATGGAGTCGTCTTTTGACCCTGGTGGCATGTGTCCTGCCTCTCGCGAGCCCACTCGCCGGCTCCTCTCCGGCGACACCCAGGCTTCCAGCGGTTCTGCTGGACTGGCGGCCGCCCGTGTCCCTCCAGGGGGTGGTGCGGTCTGTGGGGGGCTCCGTGATGGGCTCCATAGAGGGGTCCGTGGAGGGTTCCGTCCAGGATTGGAGCCCTGTGTTCGGGGCGAAGGTGCTGGTCGGGGTGCTGTAGGGGGCTCCGTCGCGTCGGCCGACTCATTAGGGGTGGTTTCGGGTTTCGGCGTCGATCGCATGGTCGGGCCGGGCTTGCCCATTGGGAGACGTGCTGGTGGGCGGACGACCGATGGCCTCGAAGGGGTGACGCCGGGCGGGGTGGTCGACCGATGCCGCGTTGAGCTCGGATTTCCGATGACTCTGGACGTGTTGACACAACCGCTTGTGCCGGCGTGCAGTATCCCGAGGTCGTCCCGGCCCGACGCTTGCTCGTTGGCGTCCACGGCGATTGTGCCGCCCCGCAAGCCCCGCCGGGCTCGCTCTTGCTTGTGGCGCCGGCTCGCCATGCTTGGCTGGAGAGTGAGCGACGTTGGCGACGGTGCCGTTCAGGCGCCTTGCCTGCGGTGTCTGGGCCGGCGCGGCCTGTCCTCGGCGTGTCGGGCTTTGTGGCGGCCGATGAACGCGTCGAGGACCTCGCGGACCGTGGTCCGTTCGGCTTCATCGAGGAAGGTGGTGGCTTCGAAGGCGAGTCGGAGTGCCTGGTCGTCGGGGAGGCGGGTCGTCTAGACATGGCAAACGGTCGGACGCTTCCGCAGCGCCAAAACCGTGCCGTCGTCGGGCTCGCCACGAGAGCCGGCGAAGTTGGCGACGGTGCCGTTCAGGTGGGCTGTCTGTGGTGTCTGGGGCGGCGCGGCCGGTCTTGGGCGTGTCGGGCGTTGTGGCGGGCGATGAACGCGTCGAGGACTTCGTGGACGATGGCTCGTTCGGCGGCGTCGAGGAAGGTGGTGGCCTCGAAGGCGAGACGCAGTGCCTCGTCGTCGGGGAGGCGGGGGTCGTTGCCGAAGACGAGGGCGTCGGTCGTGCACGACAGGGCGACGGCAAGCCGCCGCAGGGCGGAAAGGGACGGTTCGGATCCGCCGGCTTCGTACTTGCGTAGCTGGGACACGTTGACGCCGGCGCGCTGGGCCAACGCGACCTGGGTGAGGTCCCGAGATCGGCGCAGGCCGGCGAGGGTCTCGGCGAAGGCCATGGTCGACAACGTTACCGGAGGTTTGGACTGGATGGATGCTGATAGTGGAGGTAGAACCAACCG
>JBAPRR010000442.1:0-12948 GCA_049281195.1 Acidimicrobiales bacterium | reverse complement strand
TCGTCAGGTGGTCCGTCGTCAGGTGATCGATCCTCGAAGGACTCGTAATCGGGTGGTTCTGGTGATTCCGGGGGGACCAGCCTTCTGTGTCCGGGGGGACCTTCCCAGGTCCACTTGCGGACCGTCTTCAGGTAATGGTGTTTGGGGCACACGAAGGTGAGATTTCTGAGTTCGGTGAGACCGCCGTATCTCACCTCCTCCATGTGGTCGATCTGAAGCGGATAGCGGATGTTGCAGCCTTCGTGGCTGCAGACCGTGCCCGCTTCTTCGAGGGCGATCCTCACCACCTTGGGGATGTGGCGTGAATCGGTGACGATGGTGTCGACCTTCGTTCCCTTGAGTGCGATCAACTCGAAGATGGCGTTCTGGGCGTATTCGGAGATGACCGAGACCGGTACTGCTCCGGTTCCCATCACTTCAGAGATCTCTCCGTCTTGTGTGTATCCCCGCACGTAGGCCTCGAGATCGATTCTGAGACGGATGAGGGCCTGGGAGGCCTTGGAGGATCCTCCAGTAGCCGCGGCCTTCGCCATCTCGATCAGGGCGTCTGCGGAGTACTGCTCGTAGGACTCGTAGTCCTCGTTTTTCCTGGCCTGCTCGCGGATCTCTTCTCTGAACGGGTCGAGGGCGGATCTCAAGATGGCGAGCTGGTCGGCCATGAGCTTTGCCTGCAGGTGACCGAAGCCGTCTATGTCCACCCAGGTCTTGAAGAACCTCTCTTTTCTCATCTTCTCGTGACGCTCAGCGGAGTCGGCCCCAGACAACGCCTTTGACTTCACCTTCCGACACGCCTCTCTCAGCTCACCAGCGGTCTTCTGTTTCGCCGTCTCGACCAGCTCGGCTGCTTTTTCGGGGTTCACCTCGGCCGCCGAGGTGACCTCTTTCAGCTGGGACTCGGTGAGCTCCCCCTTCTTCAGAGCTTCAGAGATGTCGGGATGCGAGCTCGCGGTCTTAGCGACCTCGAGCGAACTGCGCTCTTTTCCGACCGGTTCACCGGTCACTTCGGAGATAAGCGACGCCGGGTCGGGGTGACCGGTTGACTCGTGCTCACGGGTCTCTTCGACCCGTACCGAAGCCTGGAGCCTGATGGCGGCCGCGATGTTCTCGATGTCCTTTGTCACAGACACGAGCCTCAACGCATCGGCTCCTGAATAGGAGCGGGCTTCGAAGGTGGAGGAGAACCTCTCCAACAGTGACCGGGCTTCTAAGAGGTCCGCCGCGTCCGACGCGAGGGTCGCCGACGGGTCGGTGTCGGTTGGCTCGGCCGTCTCGGCCGTCTCAGCCGACGACGGGTCGGCGTCGGTTGGCTCGCCCTCTACAGGCCCGCTTCGTGACACGGTCGATGTCATGCACGGAAGATAACAAAAAGATATGAAACAGATCAAGAACTAGCGATGGGCAATCCCACTTCGTCCCACTCCTGGCCTCAAGGAGATGACAACATCAAGGATGGCTGGCCAACGAGACCGGCCATTCGAGCTCCGATTGGTTACCTCCTGACAGGGCACTAAAGAGGGCCGGGAAACTCCAGGAGACGCCGCTCCGGATGATGCAGGAGTGGCCCCCGTGGGTTGAGTCCACCGTTTTCATGACCGGGCTCATTACCCTTGTCGTGAGATATGGCAACACTTACTGACACGATCGGTCGGGTTCTCTCCGATCGTTACCGGATTGAGGCCGCCCTCGGAACGGGCGCGTCCGCTCACGTGTACCTGGCGACGGACGTCACCCTGAAGCGACAGGTCGCCATCAAGATGTTGCATCCAGTCCTCGCCGCGGACCGGGCGTTCCTTCGCCGGTTCCGTGCCGAGGCACAGGCCGCCGCTTCTTTGACCCACCCCAACCTGGTCGGGGTTCACGACTGGGGTGAGGACGCGGACGGTCCATATCTCGTTCTCGAATATCTCGGTGGCGGATCAATGCGCGATCTACTGGACAGCGCGAACCCGCTCCAGGCAGTGCATGTAGCCAACATCGGCGCGCAGGCGGCGCACGGTCTGGCGTACGCACACGCTCGTGGCTTCGTCCATCGCGACGTGAAGCCCGCGAATCTTCTCTTCGCCGACGACCGTCGCCGGCTCTGCGTTGCTGACTTCGGTCTAGCCCGTGCGTTGGCTGAGGCCGCATGGACAGAACCCGCAGGAGCGACGCTCGGTACCGCCCGTTACGCGGCGCCCGAGCAGGCGCAGGGAAAACGCGTCGACGGCCGGGCGGACGTCTACGCCCTGGCCCTCGTTCTCTACGAGGCGCTTACGGGAACCGTTCCGTTCAGCGCAGACACCACGATCGGCACGCTCATGGCGCGCGTCGGTGCCGACCTTCCGGCTCACCCCGCACTCGGACCTCTCGAGGCGGTTATGCGGGCAGCGGCTGCTCCCGAGCCAGAAGAACGGCTGAGCGCTTCCGAGCTGGCTCGGCGTCTTTCGCAGGTCGCACGGGAGCTCCCGTCGGCTGGAAACCTCCCTGAGGGAAAGGCCAAGACCTGGCGACCGTACGAAGACCTCGGAACCGTGAACAAAGCGGGGTCTACTTCGGGCGAAGCATCGACTTCCGCTGCCGCAACTGGAACTGCAGGCGCTGCGGCCGCCGCTGCTGCAGCTGCGACTGTGGGGAACGGCAACAGGAACGGCAATGGCAATGGCGCCCACGCTGAGACCGAGCCGACTGCGCCAGTGCGGACTACTGCCGACGACGACATCGACGCGATGGCGTTGGCAGAGGCGATCGGAATCGCCGACGAGCCCGAGCGGCCGTACGAGAGGTCGGCGACCACCGAGGCGCTTCTGAACCCGCTACCTCCGTTCAAAACTTCACGCCCCGACGATCTCACCGAGATCGGTGCTCCGATGCCCGTCAGAGAGGCGGAGGACGAAACCGGCTCCAAGCTGAGCCGTCGCAAGGCGCGCAAGGCGCGCAAGGCGGAAAAAGCTGAAGCTGAACAATCTCGAAAAGCTGAACAGAAAAGATTGGCCGAGCCGGCCACTCCGAACCCCCTGATTGCAAAGGTACGGCGCCGCCGCAAGCGCTGGCCGATTGTGCTCGCAGTAATCGTCATCCTTGCTGCCGGTGCGGGAGCCGGCGCATTGGTCGCGGTCAAGAAGTACAAGGTCTTCGCTCCGCCAACCCCGACGCACAAGATCGTGAGCCTCGTCGGGATGACCCCGGCAGAAGCGCAGGCCGCCATCAAGGGCGACCATTTCAAATTCAAGGTCACCGGCCACAAATACAGCATCAAATATGCCTTGGGCACGATCATCTCCCAGACACCCAAAGTGGGACACCGCCTGGCACAGGGGAAGACCATCTCGGTCATCACCTCGGCCGGGCTTCCTCCGGAGCCTGTTCCCAGTCTGGCCGCGATAACGGCGGGAGGCTGTGCGACGGTCACCACCGTCTTAGAGGACGCATCTCTCCATGCGGCTTGTACGTATACGACGTCTATAACCGTCAAGGCGGGTGGGGTGGTGTCGTACTTGCCGACCCACGGAGTGCTTTACGGAGCGACGATCAATGTCGTCATTTCTTCCGGGCTGCCTCAGGTGGCCGTGCCGGCCCTCAGCGGCATGTCCCAAACTCAGATCACCAACGCGTTGAACGGCGACCATTTCACCGTTGTCTTCGCCGCACCCCAGTACTCGTCGACGGTTCCGAGCGGCCAGCCGATCAGCTGGACCGGACAGGGCACGACGCTTCTCTACGGATCGTCGGTGACGGTGACCATGTCGCTAGGTCACGCGCCGGTGGTGGTGCCGAACGTCGGCGGAATGACCGCACAACAGGCGGAGACCACGCTGCAGGACTGGGGGCTGTCGATTCTGGGCGTCTATGGTCCGACCGGTGACACCACGGTCGTCTACACGGTCCCCGCAGCCTCCGACACCGTTCCTTACGCCACTCCAGTCTCAATCTACGTCAACAGCTGAACCGGCTCTCTGAAGCGGTATCGGTGCCTACGGTGGAGCGCGCCTGCGACCTCTGCGAGGCCGATCGTCACACGACCTGGTACCACGAGGACGAGCTGTGCTGGGTTGCCGAATGCGAGATATGTGGTGTCCCCATGGTCGTCTGGAAGCGACATGCCATCGATCCTCCGGAAGACGAACTCGCCACGATGCTCGAGCACCTGGCACGCGCTGCTGACGATGTTCTCGGCAAGGGGAATTGGTCCGTCGACACGCACATGAGGCAGATACCAGATCACTTCCACGCGCACGCCCGGGACCCCAATTGGTGGTTCCGCCGGTTCGGGGGAAGATCGTGATCAAGTACCTGGGGTCGAAACGGCGGCTGCTCCCGGTCATCTGCGGTCTGGCTGAAAGAGCTGGAGCCCGGACGTGTCTCGACCTGTTCACCGGTACGACCAGGGTTGCCAGAGGTCTGAAACGCCAGGGCGCATTCGTGACCGCGGTGGACACTGCGCGTTATTCGGAAGTCCTCGCCCGCGCCGCCATAGTCACTGATGGGCGCACCGTTGACCTTGCCGAGCTCGAGCACGTGATCGGGATACTGGACAATCTGCCCGGTCGGCGGGGTTATGTCACCAACACATTCTGCGAGAGCTCGCGTTTCTTTCAACCCCACAACGGGGAACGCATCGATGCGATACGCGACGCGATCGCCAACGACTACGCGGGCAGTGAACTCGAGCCTTTGTTGCTCGCAAGCCTGATCGAAGCGGCAGACAGGGTCGACTCGACGACAGGTGTGCAGATGGCATACGTGAAAGCTTGGGCCCCCCGTTCCTTCCGTCCCCTCGAGATGCGTGTCCCTGAGCTCATCGACGGTCCGGGCCGTGCAGTGCGGGGCGACGCCTGCGAGCTGGCGGCCCGTCTCGGTGGATTCGATCTCGCATATCTCGACCCGCCTTACAACCAGCACCGCTACGACGCGAACTACCACATCTGGGAGACGTTGGTCGCATGGGACGAGCCCGACTTCTACGGAGTGGCCTGCAAGCGCGTCGAGATCCGCGAGGCGCAGCGCAGCGCCTTCAATTCGCGGCCCCGCATCCGCGAGGCGCTATCGGGAGTCGTCGAATCCGTCGATGCCGGAGTTCTCGTCCTCTCCTATAACGACGAGTCTTGGCTGACCCTCGGCGAGCTGGTCGAGATGTGCTCGGTGCGCGGGTACGTCCAGGTGCTGGCGTTCCCTTCCGCGCGCTACGTGGGGGCGAAGATCGGCATCCACAATCCCGCCGGGATGAAGGTCGGCGAGGTGGGCCGGCTGCGCAACCTCGAATACGTGCTCGTCGCAGGGGATGAACGCCCGGTTGCCGAGATGGTGGCCCCGTGGCTCGAATTCCAGGTAGGGGCCCCTGTAGATGCTCCCATCTGGCCTGGTCTCGACGCTGTGGATCCGGATCCCGAGGAGCTCCCGGCCGCCATCGGGTGACCGGTAGCGGACCCGCGGTCCGAAGTGGACCAGTAACCTACGCCCGACCCAGGGGAGCGGCACCGACGATTTTCGGACGCCGTGAGAGCCTCCCTGGCGGCCAAGGAGCAAGGGGAGGTGTCAGCCGATGGGTGCCCTTGAAGGGCGCGTCGCCATCGTGACCGGAGCGGGCCGAGGTATCGGCCGTGAGCACGCGCTTCTGTTCGCGGCCGAGGGAGCCAAGGTCGTCGTCAACGATCTGGGCTCTGACATCGACGGCTCCGGCGATGGGAACTCGGCTGCCGAGGATGTCGTCAAACAGATCACCGCGTCTGGCGGCGAGGCCGTGGCTAACAACGAAGACGTGAGCGATTGGGAAGGCGGAAAGCGCATCATCGATTTCACGATCGAGACCTTCGGAGACCTTCACGTGCTGGTCAACAACGCGGGGATCCTGCGTGACCGGGTTCTCGTCAACATGACGGAAGACGAGTGGGACTCGGTCATCAAGGTTCATCTGAAGGGGCACTTCGTGCCCACTCGTCATGCCGCGGCTTGGTGGCGTGAGCAGGCGAAGAAGGGCCGCGACGTCAAGGCGGCGATCGTGAACACCTCGTCGACCTCAGGATTGCTCGGGAACCCCGGGCAGACCAATTACGGTGCAGCCAAAGCGGGGATTGCCGCCTTCACCGTCATATGTGCGCAAGAACTTTCGAGGTATGGGATACGAACCAACGCCATCGCTCCCGCGGCACGCACCAGGATGACCGAGCTGACGCCGGGACTGTCCGACATTGTGAGCGCACCGAAGGACGAATCCGCGTTCGACTTGTGGGATCCAGCCAATGTCTCGCCGCTGGTCTGCTACCTGTCGACAGAGTCGTGCCCCATCAATGGCAAGGTCTTCTACGTCCAAGGCGGCGTGGTTCAGCTGTTCCAACCCTGGACCCGCACCACGGCCATCGAACGGCCTGATCGATGGACCATCGAAGATCTGGCCGCTCAACTTCCGGAAATCGCCGGCTGACCCGGCTGTCCCGCAACAACAGGCGGAACCGCCGGCTGGTCCGGCAGACGGGCGATCCGGCCGCGCCTGCTGTCCGAGAAGACGACGAGGACCGAAAACAGCAATCTCCCTCCTCTGATCCCGATCAGCTGATGCTCGGGAATCCTCACGGCGAGGAGGTCGCGGTCGTCCCGTGGCCGCTTCTCATCCGCGAACGCATCCACCGCCGCGCCAAATCCAGTGACAGGTTCCAGTGGCTCGTGCTCGCGGTCGTGCTCGCGGGCCTGCTCTCGAGCAATGTGCTGTTCACCGTCTTCGTGGTCGCTCTACCGACCGTCGCCTCCGGTCTCCACACCAGTGTCGCCACGATCACCTGGGTTGTCACCGCGCCGATGCTCGCCGTCGCGGTAGCCGTTCCGATCGCAGGCAAGCTGTCCGACCGCTGGGGCCATCGCAGGCTCTACCTGTTCGGGATGGTCGGCAACGTCGTGGTGGCCGTGATGTCGGCACTGGCTCCGAATGCCGGCGTCCTGATCGCGGCGCGCGCCCTCGGTGGACTGGTGGGCGCGGGACTGGGGGCATCTTCGATGGCCCTCGTTCTCAGCCTGTTCGACTCGGGCGACCGGGTGAAGGCGATGGGCTGGTGGTCGATGGTCGGAGCCGGAGGTCCCGTCTTCGGGGTCGCCGTGGGTGGCGTGATCATCCAGAGCATCGGTTGGCGGGCCATGTTCCTCCTCGAGGTGGTCCTCGGTGCCATAGCTCTCGTTCTTGCCGCGCTCCTTCTTCCCGAGCACGGTCGCGGGCAGCGCCGGATGAGCCGTCACTCGTCCGAGCAGATCCCCCGTCTCGACGCCGCCGGTGCGGTACTCGTTGTATTGACGGTGGGGGGCGTGCTATTCGGACTGAACCGGGCACCGGTTGTCGGCTTCGGTAGTGGTTTGGTGATCGGGGCGTTCTGCCTCGCGGCGGTTACCGGTGTCGTTCTCGTCTTTGTCGAAAAGCGCGTCGAGGACCCCCTTGTGCCCTTCCATTATCTGAGACGGCGGAACTTCGTGCTTCCTTTGAGCGCGCAGGGGTTGGCCAATTTTGCGTACATGGGAGGGTTCTTCCTGTCGCCATTGCTCCTCGAACAGGTGTACCACTACGGCGACTCGGCATCGGGACTGCTGGTGATCGCGCGGCCCGTGTCGTTCGCCCTTTTCGCTCCGATAGCCGGATACGTCGCGGTGCGAGTGGGAGAACGATCGACCGCGCTTTTGGGAACGATCTCGGTGGTGGCGTCGATGGCGTGTTTCGCGTTCACTTCGCACTCGAGCGGGGTCGCTCTCGTGGAGATAGCACTCGTACTGTCGGGAATTGGGATGGGAGTGGCATCACCCTCGATCTCGGCCAGCATCGCCAACGTCGTCGATCAGGACGCTTTAGGTACCGCCAGTGCAATGCAGCAGTTGGTCGTTCAAGTGGCGACCGTGGCGGGCATTCAGGTCTCGCAGACGGTGCAGGAGTCTGCTTCCGGCGGCAAGACCGGAGCGATCGGCTCTTTTCACACCGCGTTCGTAGTTGGTGGATGCGTCGCTGCAGCCGGCGTGCTCTGTGCAATCGGACTGCGCTCGACCGAAAGGAACCAACCGGACGCTTTCAAGGTCAGGACTCTCGCGGCGGAGGACGATTCCAAGGCGGCGTTGCCGAGCGCAGGGAGCTGAGGCTCAGTCAGTCGGGTGAGGACCAGTTGGATGCGGCTCAGTCAGGTGAGGCTGGAGGGCCGAGCCGGCTACTCAGTTATCTCGCGCAGCTTCTGAGCGAGAGCAGCGCCGGCGGGACCGGGCGCCGAGCTCTGGAGCTCCAGCAGCTTCGACATGTCGCCATCGACTTTGATCCGTCCGGTCATGAAGGCCTGCATCGCGGCCTGTGTGTTTCCATCAACGAGGATCGATCGTGCCGTCGGGTAGTCGACGGTGACGGTCATGTCGCACGGATTTACGTGACCGGAGTCGATCTCCGCCAGGCCGGAACTGGTGTCGACGTGGGCGTCGAGCGACCCGGTGCCGAAGGGGACCTCGGTGATCACCAGGTTCATCTTCACGGGATGGGGAACGGCGAGGCCCGTTCCCTCGGTCTCAGCCTCCTCCCGGATCTTGCGCGCTTCTTCGATCCATTCGTCGGTGAGGAATTGGTAGGTCGCCATGCTCCGGAACCTTACTGTCGGCGGTGACGCCTCAGGCGTGCGACAAGAGGTGCCGGACCGGTTCCGGGAGCCTCATTGAGGTACCGGTAGCATCGACCGAGTGCCACCTCCCATCATGCAAGGTGCAGAGCCTTTCGCACATGTCGGCGGTCCCGGAGGGGCGCTCGTGCTTCACGGCTTCACCGGCAATCCCCAGTCGATGCGGCCCTTGGCCGAGGCATTGGCTGCAGCGGGGTTCACAGTCGACCTTCCTCTTCTGCCCGGGCACGGAACGGATCCGAGCGACCTGGTGGACAAGACCTGGGCGGACTGGTCGACCGCTGCAGAGAAGGCGCTCGTCGATCTGCAGTCACGCTGCGATCAGGTTGTCGTCACCGGTCTATCGGCGGGCGGGTCTCTCACGTGCTGGCTGGCCGAAAACCATCCCGAGATAAAAGGGATCGCCGTCGTGAACCCCATGATCGATCCGCCTGCGGAGAGCTTCCGCCAGGTGATCAAGGGCCTCGTTGACACAGGCGAGGAGTTCGTGCCGGGGATCGGGTCTGACATTGCAAAGCCAGGCGAGACCGAGCTCGCTTACCCGGGGACTCCGCTTCGCGCCGCTCTCTCGCTGTTCAGCGGGGTAGACGGGATCGCTGCCAACCTTGACAAGATCACCTGTCCGGTTCTCATCCTCACGAGCAGGCAGGACCACGTAGTCCCCCCCGAGTCCTCGGACCTCCTGGCCGGCTCTGTCAGCGGCCCGGTCGATCGGGTGATGCTGGAGAAGAGCTACCACGTGGCCACCCTCGACTATGACGCAGAAGAAGTGACGGATCGGATAGTGCAGTTCGCTCTCGAACACGTCGGATCCATGGAGCCCAATTCACCATGAGTGATCCGAAGCAAGTGGCCGGTCACCGGCTCACCCGCGACGATGCCGCGTACGTCGCCAGGCTGGCCCGCATCGATCTGGATGAGGCGGAGCTCGACATGTTCGCGACCCAGCTCGCAGCTGTACTCGATCACGCAGCTCAGGTTGGCGCCTTGGATACCTCAGACGTCGAGCCGACGGCGCACCCACTGCCCATCGTCAATGTGCTCAGAGACGACGTCCCTCAGCCATCACTCGACCGCGAAGAGGTCCTGGCGCAGGCGCCGGCGAGCGAGTCCGGCAGGTTCATGGTCCCCCGAATTCTCGGTGACGCGCCATGACCTTCACAACAGCAGCCGAGCTCGCCAAGCAGGTGCGTAGCGGTTCAGTTTCGGCTGTCGACGCGCTCGAGGAGTCGCTTCAGACCATCGCGGATCGCGATTCTGACATCCACGCGTTCGTGACCGTCGAGTCGGAACGGGCTAGGAGGCGCGCTCAGCAGATCGACGCCGACATAGCCAGGGGCGAGGATGCCGGCCCGCTCGCCGGAGTCCCCGTCGCTCTCAAGGACAACATGTGCATGCGGGGTGTGCGCACCACCTGCAGCTCGAAGATCCTCGAAAACTGGCACCCCCCGTACGACGCGACCGTGGTCGAACGCCTGCATTCAGCCGGGGCGGTGATTGTCGGGAAAACCAATCTCGACGAGTTCGCGATGGGGTCCTCGACCGAGCACTCCGCGTTCGGTCCCACCCGCAACCCTCATTGCACCGATCGTGTCCCCGGGGGGTCGAGCGGCGGATCGTCGGCTGCCGTCGCAGCGGGCATGGTGTCGTTGGCTCTCGGGTCTGACACCGGAGGATCCATCCGTCAGCCCGCCGCGTTCTGCGGAGTGGTCGGGATGAAGCCCACCTATGGTGCCGTCTCTCGATATGGGTTGATCGCCTTCGCTTCTTCTCTCGACCAGATCGGTCCCTTCTCTCGTACCGTTGAGGACTCTGCGCTCCTGTTCGAGGTGATCGCAGGCCATGACCCCCGGGACTCGACCTCGTTGGACCGTCCCTCGCCCCACCTTCGCCAGATGTGCGATCGCGAGATCGACGGAATCCGGGTCGGGCTCGTGACTGATCTCGTAGACGGCGCCGACCCCGAGGTGAAGGAATCTGTCACCCGTGCAGCAGACGCTCTGTCCGGGCTTGGTGCGAAGGTCGAGGAGATCTCGATCCCCGAGATGAGCCTGGGGCTGCCTGCGTACTACCTGATCGCCCCGGCGGAAGCGTCCTCGAACCTGTCTCGCTACGACGGTGTCCGCTACGGGCTTCGCGTGCCGGGTCACGACGTGGAAGAGATGAACAGGGCCACCCGGGCCAAGGGTTTCGGCCCCGAGGTCAAGCGTCGAATCATGCTCGGGACGTTCGCGCTCTCGTCTGGCTACTACGACGCCTACTACGGACAAGCTCAGCGGGTAAGGACCATCATCATCCGTGCGTTGGACGCCGCTTACCAGAAGGTCGACGTGCTTCTCGGTGCGACCACACCGACGCCGGCGTTCGAGCTCGGAGCGAAGCTCGGAGATCCTCTCTCGATGTACCTGTCGGACCTCTTCACGGTCCCATCCAACCTGGCGGGCCACCCGGCGATCAGCGTTCCGTTCGGAAAGGCCGCAAACGGGATGCCGATCGGAGTGCAGGTGCTGGCACCTGCTCTTGGAGAGTCGGTCATGTACCAGGTCGCCGGCGCGGTGGAGCGTGCTGCGGCTTCGATTTCTGGAATGGGCGGGCCAGAGGAGTCTCCGTCATGAGTGCCAACTCCGATTTTCAGCCGGTCATCGGCCTCGAGGTGCATTGCGAGCTGAAGACGCGCACGAAGCTCTTCTGTGCGTGCCGAAACGCGTTCGGCGATGAGCCCAACACCAACATCTGCCCGGTTTGCCTGGGACTGCCGGGATCCTTGCCTGTGCTCAACGGCCACGCGGTCGAGCTCGCGATGCGGATCGGGACGGCTCTTCACTGCGACATCCGTGCAAGCAAGTTTGACCGGAAGAACTACTTCTATCCGGACATGCCGAAGGACTACCAGATCTCCCAGTTCGCAGAACCCATCAACGTGGGGGGTTACCTGGACCTGCCGGACGCCAGCCGCGTGGGGATCGTGCGCGCGCACATCGAGGAGGACACGGGGAAGACCACGCACATGGGTGGCGGCGGCCGGATCCACGACGCGGAGTACTCGCTCGTCGACTACAACCGGGCCGGGGTGCCGCTGGTCGAGATCGTGTCCGGCCCGGACATCACGAGCTCGGAGCAGGCCCGTCTCTACGCAAGCGAACTGCGCGGAATCCTTGTCGCCACTGATGCGTCCGATGGCCGGATGGAAGAAGGTTCGATGCGGATCGACGCCAACGTGTCTGTGATGCGCGTCGATGCGACCGAGCTCGGGACGCGATGTGAGATCAAGAACCTCAACTCGCTCCGATCACTGGTTCACGCCATCGACTACGAGATCGGAAGGCAGATCGAGCTCATCTCGTCGGGTGGAAAGGTCGCGCAACAGACCCGGCACTGGGACGAGGACGCAGAAGTGACCGTGCCTCTGCGATCGAAGGAAGAGGCGTTCGACTACCGCTACTTCCCTGAACCGGATCTCGTCCCGGTCGATCCGGATTCCTCGTGGCTGCAGGAGATTGCGTCCGCTCTCGGGCCAATGCCCGCACAAAGGCGTGCCGCACTGACCCAGGCGCTCGGCACCGAGACGACCGCGGCGCAGAGAGACCAGATAGCAACCGTCGTTGATCTGGAGCTCGATCCTTTCGTGATCACCGCAGTTGAAGCGGGAATCGATGGCGCGTTGGCACTTCGCCGCACGGCCAATGAGGTGGCCTCCGAAGGGGAGAAGGCGCGCGGCCTCGACTTGGAGTCCTACGCCGACCTGCTTCGAATGGAGCAGCATGGGGACCTGACGGCGACGCAGGCGAAGACGATCCTGGCGGAGATGGTCGAGTCCGGAGGCGATCCTCAGGAGATCGCGTCTGCCAAGGGATTCGAGGCACTTGCCGACGACTCCACAACCGAGCTCGTTCAGCACGTCATCGACGCCAACCCGGCCGAGTGGGAGCGGTACCGAAACGGTGACGAGGCCGCCCGGACGAAACTCCGTGGATTTTTCACCGGTCAGGTCATGAAAGCGAGCAAGGGAAAGGCTTCAGGAGCGAAGGTCGCGGCGGAGCTGGAGCGGCTAAGCGGCTGAATGGGTGAACCGCTGAAGGGCCGCTTCCGGGCACGAACCTTCGCATCGCCACAACGCCGGGTCCGTCAATTCTCGCATTTCCCGTAGCCTGGGTCTTCATGAGTGAACCAGGCACCCCGGACGGCAAGAAACACCTCAAGATCCGAAGCGGCGAGGTGACCGATGGCCCTACCCGGGCTCCGGCCCGGGCCATGTTGCGGGCCATCGGCATGACCGACGACGACTGGGACAAGCCTCAGATCGGCATCGCCTCCTCCTGGAACGAGGTCACCCCCTGCAACCTCACCC
>JBAPRR010000441.1:0-1631 GCA_049281195.1 Acidimicrobiales bacterium | reverse complement strand
GCTCAAGCCGGTGCTCGACGGCGGCATCCACACTGCGGGCACGTCGTCGCAGATCTCTGACGGCGCGGCGGCGGTGTTGTGGATGGACGAGGACAAGGCCAAAGCGCTGGGTCTGCGCCCGCGGGCGCGGATTGTCAGCCAGGCGCTGGTCGGCGCCGAGCCCTACTACCACCTGGACGGGCCGGTTGCGGCCACCGAACGGGTGCTCAAGCGCAGCGGCATGGTGCTCAGCGACATCGACCTGTTCGAGGTGAACGAGGCATTCGCTTCGGTCGCGCTGTCCTGGATGAGCGTGCATCAGCCCGACCCGGAACGGGTCAACGTGAACGGCGGCGCTATCGCGCTCGGCCATCCGGTTGGCAGCACCGGCGCCCGCCTGATTACGACCGCCCTGCACGAGATGGAGCGGCGGGACGCGTCCACGTCGCTGATCACCATGTGCGCCGGCGGCGCAATGGCCACCGCGACAATCCTCGAGCGCCTTTAGCTCAGGCGCTGGTGAGCCCGAGGCGCTGCGGCAATTCGCTCAGGGAGCGCAGCCGTCTGGCGGCCGGCACGTCATGCCGGGCGGCGGGGTCGATAAGGAAGGACGTGATGCCGACGCCGGCCGGGCCCGAGTAGTCGGCGGCGTAGCTGTCGCCCACGAACACCGAGCTTGACGGCGTGGCCCCGAGCCGATCCAGCGCAGCCGCATACATCGCGGGGTGCGGCTTGCGCTGACCAACCTCTACCGACGTGATGACCGCGGCGAAGTGAGCGGCGATGCCCAGAGCCCCCAGGTGCTCGTGGACGAGGTCGGCCTTGTGCGTGTTGGAGACGATCGCCAGGCGGAAGCGGCCGGCCAGGCGGGCGATGAGATCAGCGGTGCCCGGGAGATAGACCACGCCCGCGTTCCACTCCGCCAGGCAGGACGCAACGAGCGCGGCCACTCCGCTCCGGCCGGCTCGCGGCCCAGGAGCCTGGCCAGGATCACCGCGCTGATCTGCTCCATCGAGAACTCGCTGTCGTCCACCGCGGCGCGCGCCTCGAACCTGGAGTGCTCCGCGGCCCATGCCGCGAGGAAATCGCCATAGCTCGGCTCGGCGCCCATCGAGCACACGAGGGCATGGGAGCGGTGATACGTCTGGCGGGGACCGTCCGTGGCGTAATCGACCACGGTGCCGAAGAAGTCCAGCAGGACATGAGTCACCGCGCCGGTCGCCTGCGCCCCATACCCCTGCATGTCGATTTCTGCCACCATCGCTTACATGGCCAGGCCCGAACCCGCCATCGGCGACATTCTGTTCAGCGAGACCGAGATCCGCAACCGGCTGGCCGAGCCGGCCGCCGAGATCGACACCGATTACGCCGGCCGAGACCTGGTCCTGCTCGGCGTCAGAATTCGTCGCCGGTTACGGCATGGACTACGCCCAGCGCTACCGCAACCTCCCGTACATCGCCACATTGAAGTTCTGAACGAATAGCTGCCGGACGGCACGGGCAAATGGCGTAGTAAGGTGCCCGCGTCGGCGTATGGCGGGCTCGGCGCATTTTGGCGAAGGAAGGCGGATTCGTGTCCGGCGAGCGGGACCTGAATAAAGCAGAAGGGGACCCGGTCCCGGCGGCCGCCGGGACCGATCCGGTGGGGTTGG
>JBAPRR010000440.1:0-38095 GCA_049281195.1 Acidimicrobiales bacterium | reverse complement strand
ACTACGGATCAGAAGGTTGGGGGTTCAAATCCCTCCGAGCGCGCGCAAAAAAGTTCACGCTAGCTGGGACTTCTAGTTCACTGAAGTCGTCGTGACGTGTCGATCATGTCCATTTGACCGTCGGGGTGTGTCATTTCGCGGCTGCTCGTTGCGCGATGGACGTGCTGCGCCGTCGACAGGGCGCGTTCGATCAGGGTTGAGGCTCTGAACGGGAGGTGGCGCCCGCAGGCACAGGGTAGCTGTGTGCACTATCCGGGTTTGTCGGGTGTCGGTTCGCCAAAGCCACGTTCTTGCTCACTGCGCCGTATGCGTCTTGCTTTTAACCTCGTTCGGAGTCGCGTGGCTTCGCGCCGTGCCTTTTTGGCCTTGTTGCGCTCGAACGATTCGACGATGCGCACGTTTCTCACGACGACGCCGAGTACGTACATGAGGTGGTTCTTGGTTCGACCCATGAGCCCGGGACCAGCCTCTTCTCATCCCCACAGTCGCAAAGTCCTGTAGCCACGCGAAGGTGCGCTCTGCCGCAGTGCGGCGTGCATAGGAGAGTCGGTGTGCCTTGGACGGGTAGTCGTGACGCTGCGCGGTCTTGGCGGTGACCTCTTCAATGACTGTGATCGTCTGCTGAACGCAGCACGTCGGTGGGTGAGGAGGTGGCTCCAATACCTCGGGACGGTTGAAGTCGAGTGACATCGACTTCGGACGAAGAGGACAGCGGATCTTGCCCATGAGAGCCGGACACATCACCCGGTGGGAACCAGTTTCAGAGTCGTGCGATACCCGTCCGAGCTTGTAGCGAGCGAGCTCGGCGGACCGGGCGTCATGGATCTGCACCTCAGAAGCACCGGAAGCCCTTTTGAGTGGTCCCAATTTGAAGAAGCGGACCGGGGGTGCACGGACAAAACAAGTTCCCGTTTGCCACCACTGCTCCTTTGTAGGTTCCCTTGGGGCCGCGATCTTCTGGGTGCAGGTCGATCGTTAGATCGGCACCGGCTCGTCTTATGAGACGGGCGAAGTTCTCGGGGTTTCGGTTCGAGTACCCGCAATCGGCGAGCACGTCTTTGAACACGAGTCCATTTCCCGATCGCCGGGCCAGCGCCTGTGCCATGGTCGCCGCTGGATCATGGCGCGGAGCCAGGAACACCACGGCACGCACGAGCTCGGGGACATCTTCGCCGCGGTCGTCTTTGACCATGGTTGCCGCTTGGGCGTAATAGCCGAAGAAGAGATGGTCGACTGCGCCCGGAGCGTTTTTTTGGCGTGTCCCCAACTCGCGTCTGGGTCGTTCGCAGGCTCTGGGTCGTCTCTATTGCGAGGCCGACTCCAGGTCTCGTGGTCGGTCCAATCGGCCGCCAATGACGACGAGGCGTACTTATACTCCTCGGGCACAGACGCGTCGATCAGCGCTCCATCGCGGTTTCCAATCGCAGCACCGCCTGAAGTTGATCGACGTCAGAGCGGTGGCTTTCGAGGTGATCCAGGCGATGGTTCTCCCCCACACCTTTGAACGGTGGACAAGGAGACGGATCGATCGCCCGGATCATCACCTGGTGGGTGTTCGTGAACTGGCGGTATGTCGCGGTGACGCCGAAGCGCTTGTGTGTCTCTGAGTCGCAAAGCGCCTCGTGTCCGGCGCTCAGATGCGCGACGCGGTCCTCGTCGATCGCGACGAGCATGCCGAAGAGGATGTCTTTCGGACAAAGCTCCCGGGGTCTTCCGATTTTGGGCATCCAGCTTTCGAGCATCTCTGGAACCCCGGAGCGCTCGAGCAGCTCCATGAACACCTGGCGTTGGCGCCTCCGGCTCAGCTACTCGCTCCCAGTAAAGCGACCATGTCCGGCTCTGTCGGTGGGTCCAGGTAACTAACGAGGTCACCGAGGCGTTGTGAGCAGGAGATGCCGGCTGCGTCCATGAACGCCCGCAGGCCGATCGCCTCTGAGACACTGACAAGCCACGTGGAGCGCAGCCTCGGGGTCTCGAGTCGCGGCAGGTCGGTCACCGCTGGCAGCGCCCGGATGATCGGGTTCGTCACGTTGTGGCTGTCGGGGTTCACCCCAGACACCATGTATGAGTCCGCGAATGTCTCTGCCGAAGCGAGCAGTCGGTCGTGATAGGCCGAAAGCACCGGCACACTCCTTTCGCGCTTGCCTCCCACAGAGACGACGACACCTCCCGAGCGAACCGACACGTCGGATCCACGCACCCTCCTCAGCTCCCCTCCGATCAACCCGGCACCGGCACCTAGACAGATCAATGCCTGGGCCCTTGTGCGCCTGAGAGCTGTGGGCTGGGCGTCTGCCAAAGAGAGATAGGAGGCGATCTCTTCGGGGCTGTAGGGGATCTTGGCCCGTTCACGCGGAAGCGGCGCGGGACGGGGTGTGGTGGTTGAGACCCGCTCAGACAGCGACCGCAGGTTCGTCCTGAGCGTGCGCCTGGTCACCGGCGACATGTCACTGTCACGAGAGAACCGCTCGATCAAAGAGGGGTGAAGAACGACAGCCGGATCGAGCGCCAGTCCGAGCAGTTGCGCGTAGGCCGAGATGCGCGAAGCCGCGAACAAAAAGGCCTTGGCCCGGTTCACGGTAGTGGGCCCTGCCGCAAAGGTCACCTGCCTGCAGAACCGGGCACAAGTGGGATCGAGGGCCTTGGGCGAGAACCGTTCGATCGTGAGAGCCACCGCCGGTGGGACATCTGCCACAGTTCCTATACTGTGGCACAATGGTTACCTCGAACGGCGGATCCTCTGAGAAGCTCTTTGACGTGCCCCTGAACGCCCGCCAGGCAAGGTTGTTGGAGCGCATCCGGACCGAGCTCGCCACCTTGGGACCGTGCCTGCCCGGAAGCGTGGTCGTGCGCACCGGGCGCTGCGGCAAACAATCGTGTGTGTGCCGGGCCGACCCGCCGCGCCTGCACGGCCCGTTTCGATCCTGGACGAGGAAGGTGGCGAAAAAGACCGTCACCCGTCTTCTGTCAGAAGAGGAGCTCGCGGACTATCAACGGTTCTTCGACAACGACCGTCGCCTCAAGGAGCTCTTAAAAGAGCTCGAAGAGTTGGGCCTCAAGATCGTCGAAGCCGATCACCGCTCCAAGCGCTGAGATCCTTCAACTGCCCCATTAGGTGGTGTGGGCAAAAGAGGGGCTGTCGCGTGGGTGACACTCTGAACATGCCACGTTCCGGCTGCTCACAGCGATTTGTGAACACCTCACCACTGCGCAAAGTTCCTTTTCCGATAAGGGATTTCGAGTTTCGGTCAGAAATGCAAAAAGCCCGAAAGAAAAGGAAATAGAACCGGTGTGAGACGAGGCTATGTAACGGTTTCCTCCACCAAACCCACCTCTTCTATACCGCTTCATTCGGGGCAACCACATCACGAGGTGCCGATCTCATGGCCAGTGTGCACGTCCTAGCGCAGACACCCGTTTCTCCCCTGGAACGGCTGATAGACGACTTTCTGCACTCATGCCGGGCTAGAGGGCTCTCCCTGGCCACATTGACCCGTGGCTACGGCCATGGCCTCCAGCGGGTATTTCTTCCCTGGTGTCAGGAGCAGGGCATCACCTCGGTCGAGCAGCTCGACCAACGCACCATCGACCGCTTCACCTCATGGCTCCACACCAAGGAAGGGATCGCTGGCCGACCGCTGAGCACGGTCACGATCCACACCTTCTCCCGGACCGTGAGTCAGTTCCTCAACTGGTGTCGGGCGGAGGGGGAAGAGGTGTCGGGAAAGCCGCAGCTTCCCCGGCTCGGCCGACGGGTGATCGACGTGCTCAGTCGAGAGGAGATCGACGCCATGGAGAACGCCGCCCCGACAGAGCGGGACAAGCTGATCATCCGCCTCCTCGCCGACACCGGGATGCGAGTCGGCGGTCTCTGCTCGTTGACCCCCGACAGCATCATGATTCGGGATCGGCGCACCTTCCTCAAGGTCCACGAGAAGGACGGAAACGATCGTCTGGTTCCGTTGTCGCCGGCCCTCTCGCGCCGTTTGGACCGCTATCTGAGGGGCCGGCCGACGGACACCAGCTCTCCATACATCTTCCTGGCCTTGAGGCGAGCACGCACGGCGACTACCCGCCGCTGAGCGAATCGGGAGTTCTGGACTTGATCAAGGGCCATGCCTTCCGAGCCGGAATCAAGAAACGGGTTTACCCCCACCTCTTCCGGCATAGCTTTGCGACGGAGGCATTACGTCAGGGCATGAACCCGATCCAGCTGGCGAGGATTTTGGGGCACTCAAGCCTGCGGATGATCGAGCGGACCTACAGCCATCTTGACCAGACGGATGCCTATGACGCCGTCCTCAAGATGCTGGCCGGCCCTGTAGGGCGCTAGGGGAGAACTTTGAATACCCCACCTCCTTATTCAAGGTTACCTGCTATCCTTGAATAAGGAGGTTCCATGTCCAAGGTTGTAAAGAGGCGCTGGCACAGTGGCATCGCCTCCGGGCTGCCGCGTAGGGACCGCGCGTCCTGTGAGTACGAAGCGTACATCCCCGATGCTCTGGTGGGACGCCCGATCATTCTCGACGGAGACGTCGCCGCTGACGTTGCTGACGCCGAGAGGGCCATCGCACAATTCGACGCGGGCGCGAAGGCATTGGTGGACACCGAAGCGCTGGCCCGGTTGTTGCTGCGTGCCGAGGCGGTTGCGTCGTCAAGGATCGAAGGGCTTGAAGTCGGTGGTCGACGGTTGTTGCGTGCCGAAGCCGCCCGCTCACTAGGTGACGAGCCCAACGACGTGACCGCGACCGAAGTGCTCAACAACATCCAGGCGATGCAATGGGCACTAGCGACAGTGAACAAAGGCGACGACATCAAAGTTGATACATTGCTGGAAGCACATCGTCGTCTCCTCTCCGGGACACGCATAGCAGAGTACGGCGGACACGTGCGAGACGAGCAGAACTGGATTGGTGGAAGCAGCTACAATCCGTGCTCCGCTGCGTTCGTTCCGCCACCACCCGAGCAAGTCAACAGTCTCCTCAACGACCTCTGCGCGTTCACCAATAACAACCAGTTGCCCGGTGTTGTGCAAGCCGCGATGGCGCACGCACAGTTCGAGACCATTCACCCGTTCGTCGACGGTAACGGGCGAATCGGCCGGGTCTTGATTCATCTCGTGCTTCGACGTCGAGGCCTGACGACTCACGTCATGCCGCCGATCTCTCTCATTCTTGCGACGTGGCCCGATGACTACGTCGGAGGGCTTACGGCAACGAGATACGTCGGCTCACCGAAATCGAAGCCTGCGGTCGACGGGATGAACCGCTGGGTGGCGCTGTTCGCGACGGCCACCCGCCGTGCAATCGAGGATGCTGCGGAGTTCGAAGACCAAGTGGCAGCCATGCAGGACAAATGGCGCAAGAAACTTGGGGGGGTTCGGTCCGGATCTGCGGCTGACCTGTTGATCCGCGCTCTACCGGGAGCACCGATCGTGACGGTCAACGGCGCAGCGGAGTTGATCGGCCGCACGTTCCAAGCAACGAATCAAGCAGTGGCACGGCTCGTCGATACGGGAATCCTTGCGCAGGTGAACGTTGGTCACCGAAACCGGGCCTTCGAGGCACCCGCAATCATCAAGACTTTTACTGACCTGGAGCGCAGGCTTGCAAGTCCGACGGGGGATACCCGGTCTGCGCGGCCGACACGGCGCGTTCCTCACCGAGCCAGTTAGCTGGACGTCCCGCCGTGACGGCGTCCGTTTTTGCCACAGATGGCCGTAACGACAAAATGTGAACGTCATTTATGAACCGGTCATGCCCCGCGCAAATCGGATCCCTTGACTCCGTCGACAATGGCGTCCGGCGATATGCGTGTCCTGCCGGAACCGGTGATCTTGCCGGACACAACTCCCAAAACATCGACCTCGCCATTGTTCACGATGTCCCCGAGGCATGTGCCCTGGATGATGGCGTGCCCGCCGGGGTCGACGGTCATCCCACCCCCTACGGCTCCGACGAGTCTCAGCCATGCATCCGCCGGAACATGCACCCCATTCGCCGCATAGTCATAGAGTTCGAGCTGACCCTGGACGACCAAATGATCCTCGATCGTTCTGACTCCTACGACGCTGATCTTGCCGTCGCCCACGTTGAACTGCCGTTCTTGGCCGGCCCACATCTCCTCATTGGCGAACGGAGTGCGCTCCCAATTCAGTTGGCTTCCACGAACTCCGTCAATCAACGCCCCGGCGGAAACACGGGTGCGCCCCCTTCCGCGGATTCCGCCGATCAACGTGCCATAGATATCCGCATTTCCTTTGTTCATGAGTCCGCCCTGGCAAGTGCCGCTGATGATGGCGGTACCTCCCGCTTTGACGGTCACTCCACCGATGACATATCCCCGCACATCAAGGGAGGTGCCCCGAGGTACGACGATGTGGCCGATTACCTTGGAACGAACAAGGAGTTGATCCTGGACCGTGAGGTCGGCGGTGACTCCTTCGCGGTTTTCGATGGTCCGCACGAGTCGTAACGCTACTTTCTCAGTCGGTTTGGCTCCCCTGGTGCGCAGCTGGGCATCACTCGGACGGGTTAGCTTGTTCGAGGAGTCGCTTTAGGGCGGCTTTCGGGACAAGAATGCGCCGGCCGATGCGCATCGAGGGAATCTCACCGCGTTGGACTGCTTCATACGCAAACGATCGGCTAATGCCAAGAAGTTGCGCTGCTTCCTCGACGGTCAATACGAGTCGATTCTCGACAGGTGCCGCGACGCCTGTTGCCGTGCGCGAGCGTGTCCCTACTTCATGAGTTTCGCCGAGCGCGACGAGAAGGGCGTCGCGCAGCTCGCGAGAATCTTCAGCCCATTGTTTTGGAAGTGTGAGGACGACCACCTCGTTGGGTCGGACAGGCTGGCCACTCGGATCACGTATCGCGGTTGCCTTCGATGTCGCCAACAACTGCGCAAGTTGTTGCGGCTTATCAGCCCAGTATCTGAGCTTCGCGACGGTTACTTGAGGCGGTGCCGTCATCCGGATTCCAGGGCTGCAGGTGTTATCTCACGCTGGCTGAGGACACGGCCCATGACGTCGGCGGCGGCGCGGTCTCGTTCCTCCAAAGCATGGGAGTACACGCGCAGCGTGACCGACGGATCGGAGTGGCCAAGACGGCCGGCCACCGTGCGGACGTCAACACCGGCGCCAATCAGCTGAGTAGCGGTGAAATGGCGCAGGTCATGGAGACGGACGTGCCGCAGGTCGAGCGAGTCTCGAACGCGTGTGAAGAAACCGGTGACGTTGTCTGGGCGGAACGGTTTGGATCCGTCGACCGCGTGAGAGAAGACGTAAGCATCGGGCGCAACCGAAACCTCGGCTTGCCGTGCCCATTCATTGACACTCGCCCAGTGGCCAGAGAGAAGGGCCACGCCAACCTGGTCGAGAGCAACGATCCGGAAGCGGTCGCTCTTGGTCGTCTTCTCTGCGAGACCGCCGGGGACGACGACGATGGATCGCGACGGGGAATGCGCGCACCGAACACAACCAGAGGCGAACGTCGGAGTTGGATAGTTTCGAGGTTCATGTACTCGAACATCAGCCGATAACGCGGCCGAGTTGCACTTCGATTTCCATTCCTCAAAAGCCGTCGCACTAAGCGATGGCCCCTCCATCGGCTTCGAATGACCGTAAAATACTGGCAGCGGCCTTTTGGATTCGACCGCACGAGGCCTTGATGCCCGCCACAGCTTCGTCTCCACCGCCTGCCCACGTCACGACGTAACCGAACGAGTAATCGTCGGAGTTGATGCCGAGGCTGGCACAAACGACGTATGCCGTGGACTCTGCTTCTAGCTCAGCAAGACGCCGGTCCTTGAAACCTTCGTGCAAGATCGCGTGCGCAATCTCGTGTGCGAGTGTCTTTATCCGTTGTACGGGTGAGTTCGAGACCTCGATTCGAATCCTTTGAAGTTCGAAGTTGCAGTCACCATTGGAGCCACCAGAAAGCTCAGCGTCATCGACGGAGTATCCGACGCACTGGGCCACTGCCACCAGCTGAGCGAGAAGACCTTCAGGGTCGTCGCCAGCGAGGCGACTGCAGATCGACGGCAACTCTTCGCCATCGGTCTGAGCGACATCGAACACTGGGACCCACTTGAAGCCACGGATGATTCGGTCTTCGTCACTCTCGTGGCCTTCAGGGTTTTTGTACACCATCGGGGCGAGAATAAAAATGGCTTTTTCGCCTTTGCGGACAAATCGTTCTGTCTTGCGCCAAGTTAGAAAGCTGGCGACCTGCGTGGCCTCGTGAGACTGTGCCGCGATTAGAAGGACGTTGCCGAAGCTGTAGCGATGGAAGCGGCTCTGGAAGTCGAGATGGCGCTGCCATTCATCTGAACTGGTCAATCGTTGGATTCCTTCTGCCAGCTGTGACAGGAGTTCAGGCCGACTGTTCCTGTTGCTGGTGCTCATTGCGTGGTACCTCCGGGTTGGCTGATGCGGCACCGCCTTGTACGCCGGTTCAACGGTCGGGCGGAACAACCGCAAACGCGCGAGTGCGCTCCGGGAGCCTGCGGCTCGGGCCGCGATCAGGCACGGTGCGCACAGGGCAGAAGTCCCCGTGAGGTATCTACATAGCGCCAGGTCCTCGCCGGCCTCCTTGCTGACGACTTGGCCCGACGGCAGATCCAGGTTAGAGACAGAGCTGATTCCTGGGTCTGACGAAGGCACCTGTCGCATCGCGGATCTGGTGCACCCGTCACCCACAAACGGCAACTCGCTGGGATCCTCGTCCTCGGGCGTCGGTTCCGCTGCCCGCGCTCTGGACCCGCCGGGCGACGACGTCACTCGACAACTCAACGAACCGCTCGGAAAGTGTGGGACCAAGTCAACCCTCCTGGCCGCCGGTCATCCCCCGCCCAACCTCTGTACATCCGCATCTGCAAGTCATTGCACGCGTGCCAGTTGCACTCAGGCCTATTCTCGAGCGTGGTCGATGCGACTCCGATCGGGACGGTCGTATCCATGCTCAGCATTGCCTCGAGATGGCTCGCACTCCCGGAACGGCAGTTCGTCAACTCGTAGGGCTGATGAAGCCCATTGGATTAGCGTCGCTCCTCCTCCTCCTCCTCCTCCTCCTCCTCCTCCTCCTCCTCCTCCTCCTCGGCGGTGGTTCGCCGATTCGCCGTGGCGGCGATTGACTTCAGGATTGTGTGAGCTCTGCCAGGGGGACATCCCTGAGGGACCCATTCCGGGCGAATGAAGGAGGGACAGGGACCGGAATCCGCTTCCGTAACCGCGTAACACTCACCATGCGTGCTGCTGCTGTCGTCAGGTGCACAGGTTCTCGTAACGAAGGCCAACAGCAGGCCTTGAGGGCACGGTTCGAAACCAACGCCTTGAATCAATCATCCGAACTCAAATCACAGGTCGGAGAGCGCCCGTTACCGCTTACGAAATACTTAGGGACCCACAACGGCTGAAACCATCTGACACCCTTGGAGACAGATCGAGCATGACGACTAGAGAGAGCCCGCAATGGCCAGCGCAGAATGCCGCTGACACCCACGATTTGATTCGAGTGCACGGTGCACGCGTGAACAATCTGAAGGACATCAGCGTTGAGCTTCCAAAGCGGCGGATGACGGTGTTCACGGGCGTCTCCGGGTCTGGTAAGAGCTCTCTGGCGTTCGGGACGATTGCCGCTGAATCGCAACGGCTGATCAACGAGACCTACAGCGCCTTCGTGCAGGGATTCATGCCGACGCTGGCCCGACCCGAGGTCGATGTTCTTGACGGGCTCACCACGGCAATCGTGGTCGACCAGCAGCGAATGGGCTCTGACGCTCGTTCCACGGTCGGCACCGCCACCGACGCGAACGCGATGCTGCGGATCCTCTTCAGTCGGCTGGGGAAACCGCAGATTGGACCGCCCAACGCCTTCTCCTTCAATACGGCGTCAGTCCGGGCGAGCGGATCGATCAAAGTCGAACGGGGATCCAGCAAGAGCGTTAGGAAGACCTTCACTCGCGCCGGCGGCATGTGTCCGCGCTGCGAAGGCCGTGGTGCAGTATCCGACATTGACCTGAGCCAGCTATTCGACCCTTCCAAGTCGCTTGATGAGGGCGCGATCACCATCCCTGGATACACCGTGGACAGCTTCTGGACCGTTCGGATCTTTGCCGAGTCCGGCATCCTCGACCCGAACAAACCCATCGGTAAGTACACGAAGAAGGAGATGTTCGACTTCCTTCACCATGACCCGGAGCGGGTGAAGGTCAATGGTGTCAACGTCACCTACGAAGGGCTGATCCCCAAAATTCAGAAGTCGATGCTCTCGAAGGACCGCGAGGCATTGCAGCCGCACATCCGGGACTTCGTCGCCCGAGCGGTGACCTTCACGACCTGCCCCGACTGCGACGGCACTCGGCTCAACGAGGCTGCTCGGTCCTCCAAAATCAAGAAGATCAGCATCGCTGATGCGTGTGCGATGGAGATCAACGAACTAGCTCAATGGGTCCGCGATCTGAAGGAGCCTTCGGTTGCACCGCTGTTGGAGGCGCTGCAGCACACGCTCGACTCGTTCGTAGAGATCGGCCTTGGCTACTTGTCGCTCGACCGGCCGTCTGGGACCGTGTCGGGTGGGGAGGCGCAACGAGTGAAGGTCATCGGCCACTTCGGCTCCGCCCTTACCGATGTGACCTACGTCTTCGACGAGCCGACCACCGGCCTGCACCCTCATGACATTCAACGCATGAACGACCTGCTCCTGCAGTTGCGGGACAAGGGCAACACGGTGCTCGTCGTGGAGCACAAGCCGGAGACGATCTCGATCGCCGACCATGTGATCGATCTCGGGCCCGGAGCGGGTGCCGCCGGCGGCCATGTCTGCTTTGAGGGCACCGTCGAGGGACTGCGATCCAGCGGAACGGTGACCGGGCGCCATCTCGACGACCGGGCCTCCCTCAAGGAGGCGTTGAGGGAGTCGACTGGAGCACTCAAGATCCGCGGAGCTAAGACGCACAACCTTCAGAACGTCAACGTCGACCTTCCCCTCGGAGTACTTGTCGTCGTCACCGGTGTCGCGGGTTCTGGAAAGAGCTCGCTCGTACATGGGTCGATACCCGCCGGTGAAGACGTGGTGTCGATCGATCAAACGCCGATCCGCGGGTCACGTCGGAGCAATCCGGCGACATACACAGGATTGCTAGAGCCGATCCGTAAGGCGTTCGCGAAGGCCAACAATGTAAAGCCGGCTCTCTTCAGCTCGAACTCCGAGGGAGCCTGTCCCAACTGCAACGGCGCAGGAGTCATCTACACCGACCTGGCGGTTATGGCGAGCGTCGCGACAATTTGTGATGAGTGCGATGGCAAGCGATTCGATCAATCAGTTTTGAAGTATCGCTTCGGTGGCAAGGACATCAGCGAGGTACTGGCGATGTCGGTGAGCGATGCCGAACGGTTCTTCGGCGCCGGTAAAGCTGCCACGCCGGCAGCGCACGTCATCCTCGAGCGGCTCTCAGACGTCGGACTTGGGTACCTCAGTCTTGGACAACCACTTACGACCTTGTCGGGTGGTGAACGGCAGCGGCTGAAGCTGGCCACTCACATGGGTGAGAAAGGCAGCACCTACATCCTCGATGAGCCCACCACGGGCCTTCACCTGGCCGACGTCGCGCATCTGCTTGGTCTCCTCGACCGTCTTGTCGACTCAGGTAAGTCGGTGATCGTGATCTCGCATCATCAGGGCGTTATGGCCCATGCCGACTGGATCATCGACCTTGGCCCGGGCGCCGGCCACGAGGGAGGTCGCATCGTCTTCGAGGGCACTCCCGCCGACCTTGTGGCCGATCGTTCCACCCTTACGGGCGAGTACCTGGCGAATTATGTTGGTGCGGCACCGAAGCGCTCACGAAAACCTCGCTGACCTGAAGTCAGTCTCTGAATCGAGGCGGGCACGCCCGCTCGCATAACGTCGGGTCCGATTTAGGAGGACTTATGCGCGAGAACTCTCTACGTGCCCTTTGGGCTGACGGTGGCGTCGGCCTCGGTGGGTGGCTGACGGTCCCGAGCGGCTTCTCGGCCGAAATCATGGCCAGCGCCGGCTTCGATTGGGTCTGCATCGACATGCAGCACGGCATGATCGCCGAGCCGCAGATGATCGAGATGCTTCAGGGCATCTCTTCGACGGACGTGACACCGCTCGTCAGGGTCCCGCGCAACGAAGCGGGTGTGATCGGCAAGTGCCTCGACGCCGGGGCGTGGGGAGTGATCGTCCCCATGGTCAACTCAGCGGAGGAGGCGATGGCGGCGGCGGACGCCTGCCGCTACGCCCCGGAAGGTATCCGCAGCTATGGACCGCTTCGAGCGAACTACTACGCAGGGTTCGACTACTTCTCGAGGGCCAATGAGCAAGTTCTCTGCATCGGCATGGTCGAGACACGCAGCGCAGTCGAAAGAGTTGACGAGATCGCCTCGGTCCCAGGAGTCGACGGGATCTACATCGGTCCCGCCGATCTCAGCATCACCCTGGGACTTCCGCCGGCGCCGGACCAGAGCGATCCAAACTTCACCAACGCTCTGGAACGGGTTGTCGAGTCGTGCCGACAGCACGGTGTCGTGCCCGGGATCGCCGGCAACGCCGACACCGCGCCGAAGCGGATCGAGCAGGGCTTCCGATTCGTGGAAGTCGCTTCGGACGTGGGATTGCTCGGGGTTGGAGCGGGACGGGCGCTGGCACAGGTCAAACCCACCGCCGTGCCCTCCAAGTCGGCTTATCTGTAGCCATGCCTGAGACAAAAGTGACCCTCGCGTTGCCCCTCGCCCTTCCACTGCTCGCGGAGCTCGGCGACTTCGAAATCACCTACCTTCCAGCTGGGAGAGCAGACGACACAGCTTTCGCCCTGGCGCTCACAGAAGCCGAAGGACTTCTGGTCAACTCGAACGTGATCGTGGATGCGGGAGTGATCGCCTCGGCGCCGAATCTGCGTGTGATCAGCACGATGAGCGTCGGCCTCGACCACATCGACATGGCGGCAGTGCGTGAGAGAGGGATCACCGTAACGATCGCCGCAGTGCTCAATGACGCAGTGGCGGACCTGACTATGGCGTTCATGATCATGCTGGCCCGGAGGATTCCGGAAGGAATGAATGTCGTTCATGACGGTGGTTGGGCGATGCCGCTCGGTTACGACATCGCCGGCAAGACCTTGCTCCTCATCGGCTTCGGCCGGATCGGTCAGACCGTTGCCGAGCGAGCTCTCGCCTCCAAGATGATTGTCACCTACTACGACGCCCGAGGCGCCGTTCCGGAGTTTCCGGGTGTGACCCCTGTTGACGACCTCAGAGAGGGACTGGCGTCAGCCGACTTCGTGTCGATGCACGTTGATCTCAATGCGGGAACGAAGGGGATGATCGGTTCGTCAGAGCTGGCCGCGATGAGGCCGACTGCCTATCTGATCAATACATCCCGGGGTGGCGTGGTGGACCAGGATGCGCTGGCGAAGGCCCTGAATGATGGCGTGATCGCCGGCGCTGCTTTGGACGTTCTGCGCGACGAGCCGCCGCTACGTGATGACCCGATACTGTTCGCCCCGAACGTGATCATCGTTCCGCACATCGGGTCCGCCACCGTGGAGACACGCGATGCCATGGCACGTTGCGCCGTGGACAACCTGATCAAGGTTCTCCGTGGTGAGGAGACCCCGTTCAAAATCTCCTAAAGCGCCGATCAGGCTCCGTCGACCTGGTCGATGTCGAATACCCCGGCCTGAGTGAGTACCTCGGCGATCTGCTCGTTGCCGAAGGCGGTGGCCGAGGAGACGAGTGTCTCTCCGTCGACAATCACGTTCCCGTCCAGAACCGAGCAGCTTGCGTATCCTGTCGCAGCCGTGCTGCCCGAAGCGGCCTTGGTAAAGGTTCCACAGTTGGCCTTTTGGACGAACCCCGTTGAATCGAAGGTGCCTTCGTGGGTTGAGCCGCTCGGTATGAGCCCGGAACCGTTGTACCACTTCGACGCGTCTGAAGAGTTGTCGAATACGTAGAAGTCGATGTAGTCGTCCGTGTCGTTGTCGAAGTCACCGGGAATCGTCACAGTGATGTATTCGCTGTTCTCCAATCCAGTGGGTGGACTGTCCGCGCTGAATTCGCTCTCGGTTGCAGATTCGCTGGTCAGCTCGAAGGGGATGATCCCGGGTTGCCCGCTGTTCAGCTCGGCGAACAGCGCCGATGGATCGAGGTTGCCCGGTGGATCAGGCATCGCCGACTGGGGTGAAGCGCTCGCCACCTTGAGCAGGTGCTTGATCGCCGCCACCGAGATCGTCTGTGTGACCTGCTGATCGGTTGAAGAGTGATTTTCGAGGTCCCGCACCTGGATGAATGTCACGACCGAGGTGCTGAGCACGGCACAGCTGGAGGCGTACTCGTTGCGGGACGATTCGAAGCTCCGCTGACACTTGATCGGATCGCCGACGCCGGTGATCGAAAAATTGCCCTTCGGAGTGAATCCGGATGGACTGGCGTCGTAGGTCGTGTAGTAGTTCGTTGCATCCGCCTGGCTGGCGAAGATGAAGTACTCCACGTAGATGTCGGCAAAGCTGGGATCGGTCATCGATACGACGACAGGACTGACCATGCCCTGCGCGTGGACAGGACTCAGCCCCGGTTTCGATGCAGAAACCGAAGATGGAAGCTCGTTCTTGGCGAACGAACTATTGAGCAGCTGGTAGGCCATCCGGTCGGGTGCGATGGGGCTCACGGCGGAGGCAGCGGATACCGACGTCGGGCCGTTGTTCACGCCCGGCTTGGACGGCGGGTTCTTATGACTCAGAACGACGCCAAGCACAGCGGCAACAATCACCACCGCCAATACCGCAGATCCGATCACGATCGGCTTTTTGGAGCGCGGCGGCTTGTCGTCACCTGCCGGTTGCGCGGTCGGTTGCCGTCTGGGAGGGGCAGGGGGAGGGGCGGGAGCGTGTCCACCCGCGCCGACGACCGGCACCGTGGGGGCCATGGCCCTCTTTGCGATCAGCGTGTCGATCGAGTTGTTGAGGCGCTGCATGTCGTAGTCCCAGCGCTGGTTCTCGAGGTCCATCGCCTGGAAGGTGGTGAGAGGCCTGAGCGACTCGGGTAGCAGGTCGGCCCTCGGCATCGACGCACGTTCTACGAGGATCGGGATGATCGGCACCTGCCGGTGAAGGGCGGTTTCGATCTCGACGCGGACCCAGTCATCGGCCTGATGGAGGCGAGCCTGGTTCTGCTCGTCGAAGAAGTCGTGGCCGATCAGAACGAGAGCCACCCCACTCGACTGAATGCCTTCTGCGATCTTCGTGTAGAAGACCTCGCCGAGCGCGATGGCGTCGACGTCCATGAACACACGCTGTTCCCCGAGACGCTGCTCGAGCATGTCGTGAATGGCGCGCGCCTGCCCGGATGTTTCGCCCCGCCGATAGCTGATGAAGACCCCAGGCCCGCCGGGCGCTTCGTAGCTCGTATTGCTCATGATCGCCGCCAGTTACTCCAAGAGAGTTCCGTCAAAATTACCAGTCGGTCATTTGCCGGGCAAGGTTCTTGGGTGCCCAGACCCTGCCTTCGAGCAGGGACGTTGCGTCCTCGACTGCCTGAATCGTAGTCAGCTCCCCGGCGTGCTCTGACATCACGATGGCGGATATTGCGGCGTCGAACGCGTCCTCACAGGTAACTGCAAGCTTCGCCAGCTCTGACGGAATGGCGCCTTGCGGGACGGCTTCGATGTATTTCTGACGCTCCACGGGGCTGCTTTTGATCACCGGTCCGGTCATGAAGCGCGGGTAGATCTCGAGTACCAAGGGCATCCGTGGCGGATCGAAGGGCCAGATGGCGAAGCCGGCGTCCTGAAGGGTGAGGAGGTGGGGCATCCCTCGCATCGACGAGGTCCCCACGGATCCCGCCCCGCCGATTTGAAAGGTTGACTTCGGGTTGATGCCCGACACGCTGTCGAATGCCTGTTCCGTCCGCCTGAACAACCAGCGGTCCTTCGGCTTGGGTTTGCCCGGCCGTCCCCAGAAGGGGGGTTCACAATCCTCGAGCCATTGCTCTCCCTGCTCGGCGACGAGCAGCCACAGGTCTCGAGCTGAGCGGAGGCGGTGCTCCTGGAGGAACCAATCGGGCAGCGAGAACGAAAAGTCGAGACCGACCACCATCCCGTCGTCGGATTGCGGATGTTCGATCAGGTACCGGATGACCGAGTCCCTGGTGAATCCGGAGCGGAGCTCGAGAAGGACGCCATCCCGTGCCCGATCGAGCCACAGGGTGCGCCGGCAGTCCTTCGCCCCGGACCAATCGATGGCGATGGTCTCCACTCGACAAATTTACAAACGGGGCAAATGCATACGCCGGGGAAATGTCAGCAGGGAGCAAATGTAGATACGGCATGGATCGGGCAAGATGACGACGTGTCTGACGTGCACTCAGAAGCTCGCGTGGCGTTCAACGAGTTGCTCGACACATTGCGCGAGGCTTCAGATCGTTTCGCCGGGCCGGAGTGGGGTCTTGCCTCGGCTGACGACATCGCCGGCGGCCTGCGCTTGGTGACGAACCTTCTGGAGGGTGGGCTCGTAGGGCACTTCGATGACGACCCCAGCCAACCGGTGTTCCGCCAGATCGTCACCTCAACCCGGAAAAGCTTGGGGGACAACGCGGACGCGATCTACTTCGATGCATCTGTTTCAGCGGACCACGCTTACCGGGTGACGGGGAAGATGGCCGGATCTGTATACGTCTCGTTCACCATCGAGGCCGGGGGAGCCGGAGGAGCATTTCCGAAACGGACGGCCGGTGTTCTGAACGACACCGAGTTCGATATCGACTCCGAGGGACGGTTCGAGATATTTCTCGGTGGGCCAAGCAAGGAACGGAACTGGGTGGCGCTGGCGCCTGACGCATCGAGGGTGACCAGCCGTCACTACTTCGAGCTCGAGCGCTCGCCGGCCATACCCCCGATCCCGGATGTGGCTCTGTCTATCGAAGTGGTCGAGCCGGTTGCGCCACTGGCTCCTCCGTCGGATGCATCCGTGGCGGAGGGGCTGAGACGGGTTACCCGGTACGTCCGTTCCCGTTCGCTCGAACAGCCCAAGCCCGGAGAGGCGGGGCAGCCTGCCTTTGTTTCTCGCGAACCGAACATGTTCCCTCCGCCCGTACCGCCCGGGGATCACGCTCTGGCGGCAGCTGACGCGTCCTACAGCATGGCCCCCTACGTGCTCGGTCCGAAGGAGGCGCTCGTCATGACGGGTCGGTGGCCGGACTGCCGCTGCGCCAATGTGACGCTGTGGAACCGGCACCTGCAGACCTACGACTACGCACATCGCCAGGTCTCTTTGAACCGGACCCAGACGCGATTGGAGCCAGACGGCAGCTTCCGGATGGTTATCGCCCATCGGGATCCGGGCCTGCCGAACTGGCTCGACACAGAGGGCCGGCCGTTCGGCATGGTGTTCTGGCGCTACTTCCTACCTGAAGGCGACATCGAGACGCCGCAAGCGACGGTGGTCCAGCTGGCGGATCTGTAGGCGGTCATTCCTCGTTGATCCCGTAGTGCTTTATATAGCGGTCGAAGCTGCTTCGCACTGAGTCCGCGTCGAGACCGACGTCGGCGAGCGAGTACTGATGCGCTCCGTGCTTGTCCTTCGGCTTGTTCCTCAGATAGTCGGTGATGGTCTGGTCATGACCCGCGGGCCACTCGAGTTCCAGCTGCTCATATGTGGATCTGAGGCTCTTCACCGGGTCGGCCATCAGATCAACGAAATGTGAGTCGACGATCCGGTCGTTCGGGACCAGTCCGTTCTCGCGGGCATCGATCGCACCATCGAGGAACATCTGGTAGGTCAGCTCCATGATGGATGCCAGCGTTCCCACGTCGACTCCGTCGCTACGCATGAACCGCAAGGCGGAAAGGATGCTGACGAGCGAGGCCATGAACTTCCGGGGATCGCGATGGGTGTGGATCACCCGGGCGTCGGGATACTCCTCGAAAAGGGCGGGCAGCGTGGAGACGTGGAACGGTGATTTGAGGAGCCATCGTCTCGGGGTCGGATCAGGTGCCTGGTTCTGGAAAGTCTGGAGCATCCTACGGTGGAGCCGGTAGACGCGGCCAAGAGTGTCGAGGTGCTCGAGCTGCCATCCCACGAACGACGGAGTGTCGTAGATCATCGGCCAGTACGGACCGGAGAAGTCGTACATGAGGAAGTGAACGCATTCGCACGGCAGGTTGCTCGCCAGCTCGTGCATCATCACGAACGGTGGGTGGATGTCGGCCCAGAATTCCTGCTCCGACTCCGAGAGCATCAGCCTGTTGTCGATCGTGTCCGGAGTTCCCATCGGATAAAGGGCTTCGTACGCGATCGGGGCCCGAAGCTGCGGGTCCAGAGCCAGGAGCTCGAGCAGGATCGTCGTGCTGGTTCGGGGAGGACCGACTACGAAGATCGGGGACTCGACGGACCGTTCGGTTAGTGCGTGGTCGTTCTGCCACAGATTCTGAAGTCGGAGCCAGGTCCGGAGCACCCGCAGGACCTCGCAGCGGGTGATGACCCTTCCGAGTAAGTGGAGCTGCGACTCGGGGTCGATGGAAGAGAGCTGGCGCTCGTAAGTCTCGGTCCATCCGGGCCATTCGGCCTCGCCCACGTCTTGGAGCCCGGTGCTGGTGCGGGCGACGTCCAACAGCTCCTGATGATCCAGGGAGACCACATTCCGGGGATCGCCGACGGCCTCGCCGAAGTAGTTGAGCCGTCTGACCCAGTCGGGATGTTCCAGAGTTCTCACGGGAAGCAAGGTACGCCGCCACGTTGTCGGGTGCTCGGGGCGACACCGGTGTGGTCCGAATTCATCATTGGTAGGGTGCCGAGACCGCAGGAAGGAGGGCACTAATGCGCGTTCTTTTGGTCGGTGCAGGAGGGGTGGGGACGGCTTTCGCCAAGATCGCCGCCAAGCACAACTCGTTCGAGCACTTGGTGATCGCCGACAATCAGGTGAGCCGGGCGCAACGGGCGGTCCAGGGGTCGAGCGACAAGTACGTGGCGGCCGAGCTCGACGCTTCGAACGAGAAGGAGATCGTCGACCTCATCGAGACCGAGCGCTGCGACGTGCTCATGAACGCCGTCGACCCCCGCTTCGTCATGCCACTTTTTCGCGCCGCGTTCCAGGCCGGAGTGACGTACATGGACATGGCGATGTCGCTCTCGCATCCGAATCCCCTGAACCCGTACTCCGAGCCCGGAGTGAAGCTCGGTGACGAGCAGTTCGCGATGGCTGAGCAATGGAAGAACCGCGGACAGCTGGCATTGGTGGGTATGGGTGTCGAGCCCGGGCTGGCTGACGTGTTCGCCCGGCATGCATCGGACAACCTCTTCTCCTCCATCGACGAGATCGGCATCCGCGATGGGGCGAACCTGGTGGTCGACGGCTACGACTTCGCTCCCACCTTCTCGATCTGGACGACCATCGAGGAGTGTCTGAACCCGCCGATCATCTGGGAGAAGGAGACGGGCTGGTACACCACGGCCCCGTTCAGCGAGCTCGAAGTGTTCGACTTCCCCGGAGGAATCGGCCCGGTCGAATGCGTCAACGTGGAGCACGAGGAAGTTCTCCTCGTTCCCCGGTGGATCGATTGCCAGCGGGTGACCTTCAAGTACGGGCTGGGTGAGGAGTTCATCCGAGTTCTCGAAGTCCTGCACAAGCTCGGGCTGGACAAGACGGATCCGGTGGATGTCCGCGGGAACAAGGTCTCACCGCGTGACGTGGTCGCCGCGTGCCTTCCGGATCCCGCCGATCTCGGCGACAACATGCACGGTGTCACCTGCGCCGGAACCTGGGTTAGTGGAACGGGCAAAGACGGAAACGCTCGCGAGGTGTACCTGTACAACGCGGTCGACAACGCATGGTCGATGCGCGAGTACGGGTCGCAGGCGGTCGTGTGGCAGACCGCGGTCAATCCGGTGGTCGCGCTGGAGCTGCTGGCTGGGGGTGACTGGGCCGGCCAAGGAGTGTTGGGTCCAGAGGCCCTTCCTTCCGAACCCTTCCTGGGTCTGATCGGAGATCGCGGGGCGCCGTGGGACATCGTGGAGATGACGCCCCGCTGATTTTGGGCCGGGCTGATCCCGGGCCGGGGCTGAACTTCAGACGGTCGCGACCGCCTTGCTCAGGATGTCCATGCCTTCTGCGAGCAGATCGTCCGGCATGATCAGGGGCGGGAGAAGCCTGACCACGTTGCTGTAGGTGCCGGCGGTCAGCACGAGTAGACCGGCCTGGTGACAGGCTGACGCGATCCTGGTGGTGGCGGCCTGGTTAGGGGTTATGCCGTCGTCTCCGACGAGCTCCATGGCGATCATCGATCCACGGCCACGGACTTCACCGATCACCGGGTGACTCTTTGCCAACGAGTTGAGCTGGTCCATGATGACCTCGCCCATCCTGGTGGAGCGTTCGAGCAGTCCGTCGGACTCGATCGTCTCGAACACCGCGAGGGCCGCGGCGCAACAGAGGGGGTTGCCTCCGAAGGTCCCTCCCAGTCCGCCGGGATGAACCGCATCCATCAGCTCGGCCTGACCGGTGATGCCGCCGAGGGGTAGGCCTCCTCCGAGGCTTTTCGCTGTCACCACGATGTCGGGGACGACGTCCTCGTGCTCGCAGGCGAACCACTTCCCGGTTCTGCCCATCCCGCTCTGGATCTCGTCGCCGATGAGGAGGATGCCGTTGGCACGGCACCACTCTTCGAGACCCTTGAGCCAGCCGGCCTCGGGAATGATGAATCCGCCTTCTCCGGCGATCGGCTCCACGATCACGCAGGCGATGCTGTCCGCGCCGATCGTCGACTGAAGGAAGGTGATCGTCTCGGACAACTTCCCGGTTCCCCGGAAGGGATAGGAATAAGGAGCGCGGTAGATCTCGGGGGCGAATGGCCCGAATCCGTGCTTGTAGGGCATGGCCTTTCCGGTAAGGGCCATCGTCAGGTTGGTCCTTCCGTGGAAACCATGATCGAAAGCCACCACCGCCTCGCGTCCAGTGGCGTAGCGGGCAACCTTGATGGCGTTCTCGACGGCTTCGGCACCGGAGTTGACGAGCAGCGACCTCTTCTCGTGGTTCCCCGGCGTGAGCTCGTTCAGCTTTTCGCAGACCTCTATGTAGCCCTCGTAGGGAGTCACCTGAAAGCATGTGTGGGTGAACCTGCGGACCTGCTCAACGACTGCTTCGACGACCCGTGGCGCGCTGTTCCCGACGTTCGTCACCGAGATGCCGGCGCCGAAGTCAATCAGACGATTCCCGTCCACGTCGGTGACGGTCCCGTTCGAGGCCTGGTGGATGAAGATCGGCAACGTGGCGCCGACCCCCCGGGGTAGAGCCTTGGCCCGGCGCTCGGCCAGGGCCAGCGATTTCGGCCCGGGGATCTGGGTCACGAGATTCGGAGCGGCTGTGTTGTTCCGGGATTCAGCGTTGTTCTGGGATTCAGCGTTCATCTCGCACATCATGCTTCCTCGTGGCTTGTCGATGTCGCGGTCCAGGTGCAGCATGGGGGCGGGGTAAGGGGAAAGTAAGGGGAGGCAGGGCATTTATATGAACGTTCTCCTGGTCACGTTGGACCAGTTCAGAGGCGACTGCCTGTCGTCGGCAGGCCATCCGGTGGTCAAGACGCCGACGCTCGATCGCCTGGCTGCGGAGGGGGTCCGCCTGTCGCGGCACTACAGCCAGGCGTCGCCGTGCGGTCCGGGCCGGGCGTGCCTGTATACGGGCACGTATCAGATGAACAACCGGGTGGTCGGAAACGGGACGCCACTCGACGACCGGTTCGACAACGTCGCCCGCATCGCCCGACGGGCCGGGTACGTGCCCACGATCTTCGGATACGCCGATCAGGGTCTGGATCCGCGGCTGGCTGTGGCAGGGGATCCGGGCCTGTCCAACTATCAGGGCTTCCCTCCCGGATTCGAGGTGGCGCTCGATCTTCCCGATGAGCAGTACGCCTGGGTGTCCTGGCTCGAGAGCCTCGGTTATGGGCCCTTTCCTTACGGTGACGCGGCACTCGAGACCGAACCCGACCGCCCGGTCGAGCACGGGGTTTCGGCATTCATGACCGACAACATCGTGGAGTGGCTCAGGCGCCAGGACGGGCCGTGGTTCGCCCACGCCAGCTACTGGAGACCACACCCGCCCTATGCCGCAGCGGGTGACTGGTCGAAGGCTTACGATCCGGCCGACTGCCCGACGCCGATCGCTGCGCCGGAACGTGACGTTCCGTTCGCCGGTCACATCGCCGACATGAAGGCTCCGTCCGACCAGCAGGAGATGCGCGAGCTTCAGGCCCAGTACTTCGGGATGATCTCCGACGTTGATGCGCAACTGGGACGGTTGTTCGACGAGATGTCATCTCTTGGGATGTGGGACGACACAATGATCGTGATCACCGCGGATCATGGCGAGCAGCTCGGCGATCAGGGGACAATCAACAAGGGCGGGATGTTCGAGTCGAGCTACCACATAGTGGGGATCGTGCGTGACCCGCGCCATCCCGAGGGTCACGGAACGGTGGTCAGTGACTTTACGGAGAACGTGGACATAGTTCCGACGATCTGTGAGGCGATCGGAGTGGAGGTCCCTTCCCAGTGCGACGGGTTCCCGCTCACGTCTTTCGTCCGAGGAGAGCGTCCCGCGTGGTGGCGGGCGGAGACACATTGGGAGTACGACTGGCGGTGGGAGTACATCACATTCGGACCTCATGATTGGCCCTGGGACCGCCGGCTGGAGCGGAAGCACCTGACCGTTTCGCGCTCGAACGAGTTGGCTTATGTGCAGTTCGACAACGGCGAGTGGCGCTGCTTCGACCTGGCGGCCGATCCGACATGGCGTACCGAGGTGACAGACCCCGCGGTGGTGCTCGAGCAGGCCCAGTCCATGCTCACCTGGCGTTCCAGACTGGCGGACCGGACACTCACCGACATGCTTCTCATAGACGGGGGCATAGGAAGAATCCCCCAAGCGATCCGATGAACGCCCGGCGATCAAGTAAAGAGGTGGGTCTGTGACTGAGATGACACTGTGACCGTGGACGAGTTGTTGGATCAGCTGGCACGCCTTCAGGAGGCCGCCGGAGAGACGGAGGGGTTGAGCGAGCTCGACCACGGTCTGCAGTGCGCTCACGAGCTTTCGCAGATGGTGCCCGACGACACCGAGCTGCAGGTGGCCGGGCTGGTGCACGACATCGGGCATCAATGCGCTCCCGACGATCTGCACGGTCAGGTGGGGGGAGAGATGGTCCGGGCCGCCTTGGGGGACAGAGTGGCGGCGTTGGTGGAGGGCCACGTGCCCGCCAAGCGTTACCTGGTCGTGTCGGACCCCGCGTACGGCTCGGTGCTCTCCGACGTGAGCGTTCTCTCGCTCGAGTTCCAGGGCGGACCCATGTCGGACGACGAGGCCGCCGAGTTCGAGGCCACTCCCTACTGGGAGGAGGCGGTCCTTCTCCGCCGGGCGGATGACGCGGCCAAGGTCCCCGGTCGGAAGGTCCCGCCGCTCGATCATTGGGTTCCGGTGATCCGCGAAGTCGCCGCCGGCGCCGCGTGAGCGCGGAATCCGCAGTCCGGCGATCCGTTGTCGCCGGCGACTCGGTGGCCGATCTGCAGGCTTGGACGAGCGAGGTCGAAGCGTGGCCAGCCGGCAGTCACGTCTGGGGGCACTACGCCGAGAGGACGGAGACCGGAGAGGCGATTTGCCGGACGGAGAACGTGTCGGCCTGCCATGCGGGATTCCGCTCCCTGGTGTCTGGAGAACTTTCCGAAGTTGCGGCGTCAGCTCTGGGTGAGGCGGTGGTCGACTTTAAAGACAAGGTCAACTACAAGCAGCCGGGAGGTGCCGGGTTCAGCCCGCATCAGGACCTGGCGGCTTATCCCGGCGCCAGCAAGGTCATGTCGATCCTGGTGGCGATTGACGAATGCACCATGGAGTCGGGGTGTCTGTGGGTGGCCGAGGACGTCGATTCGTTACTGCCGGTCGATTCCAGGGGCGTTGTGCGCGACGAGATCGTCGAATCACTTTCGTGGTCGCCGGTCGAGTTGGCCCCGGGAGACGCCTTGTGCATCAGCGGACATCTTGTACATCGAAGCGAGAAGAACCGGAGTCTGGTCCCACGGCGTGTGCTGGTGGCGAGCTATTCCGCCGTGTCGGACGGCTACACGCGGGAGGGTTACTACTCGGCCCGCAAGGCACGCATGGATTCGTCTACGGCTGCCGATGGGCAGTTCCGGATCAGCACGCTGGCCGACTTTGAGGGCGTTGAGGTTCGGAGTCCGGGTGCCGGCGCTGCTCACGGGACGGGCGCTGACGGGGCTGATGGTGTCGCCAACGGGTGCACGCACAGCTGAGAGTTCGGTGGTTTGCTGCGGGGTGCTGCCTGAATTCCGCAAGAAGTTTCTCTGCGGGTGGCTTTAGCTTCATCCGCCGAATCACTCAAGCCACCCGCAGAGTGTGCGGCGAAAGCATGTCGTCCCCTGAACGGGTCATCAAACACCACAAATCTCTGGCTATTGGTCATTACTGACCGGTAGCTTGTTCGGGTCGCACCCGTCTGATTCGGACAGGGGGGAAGCAGTGCCGGATCGACCGAACAACGCTGACCTAGCGAAACCCGCCACTGATCTGCTCGCTGCTCGAGCTCTCGAAGCACTGCGCGGTCCGATGAGCCGGGGAGCTGCCCCTACCGCAGAGCTCGCGAAGCGGATCGATCGTCCCCGCAGCACCGTCTCGCGCCAGATCGACCGCGAGACCGGCCGGCCGGATTCCACCGCCTTCGATCTCGTCATCTACTACGCCTTCAACGCCGAGAAGAACGGCCAGCAACCCAAGTGGGAAGGCGTCATCGGGTCGTACGTCGCGGCGCAGGGGCCTCCCGGACTGCCGGGAGGAAGCGGTTTTGCGGAACCTGTCATGAAGAAGATGCTCGTCGACGGATTCGCCGAAACCGCGAAAGGAGACGCACGGACCATCGCCCTGGTCGGTTACCTGCTTCACGTGTCGGCGCTGCTTTGTTGCGGCGGGGATGGATCTTCTGCCGGCGTCGGCGTCGGCGGCGGCGAGGCCGGCGATGGCGAGCCCGGCATTTGGGCAGGCGAGGTAGATGTCGATACGCAGCGTGCGGCGAAGACCATCCTCGAGATGCGTCGCGAGAGCTACGCCAAGTCGAACGCCATCTATTCGAGTGCGATCCGGTTCATCTTCTCCGCGACCCGCCGTCGCCCCAAAAGTGGCCGGACGGTGGAAGACGTCGTCGTGATGATGCACAGCATGTTCGACGGATACCTGATTCGTCATTCCCTTGATCCCGAGCTTTACCCTATGAACGCCCTCGTTGAGACGGTGTGGGATCTCACCCTGTCGTTGACGGAACCCGGCTTTCTGGCGGAGGGTCCGGACTCACCTTTGCGGGACGAGCTCGTGCAGTGCGCGCTCGAGCTCGTGCGCAAGCAGGACCTGATGCCCGACCTGGCAGATCTGGCCGTTGCCACCGATCGGGATCTGTCCGTCGTCCAGGCCGAGTTCGGCGATGTGGATGCGCTAGCCGAGGCCTGCCTGGAGCGGTGTTGCCGTCATGCCGCCGAGTTGAGGTCGTTGGCTGATGAAACGGTGGGAATGGCCCGCTGGACCTTGAAGGGTTTCATCGCCTGGCTCGCTTCATTGGTGCAGGACTATGGGCCTCTGGTTCGTGCAGCCGAGAACGCGAAGGTCTGGGACGAGATGAGCACGCTCGTCGACATAATGCTGATGTCGGCATCGGGGCATGACGGCACACCCGGAATCAATCCTCAGAAGCGCAAGGAGATCTCCAAGCGGTTGGTCGATGCCGTACGTCGAGGTGTTGATTGGAGCCTTGCGGTGTCCACGCTGTTGGACATGCTTCCGGTTGGGGTTGAGATGCCGGCGGGCGAGGCGACTTGAAGCGCAGCTGAGAACGACGACCGTCCTGAGCCCGTTTCAACAAGCGATTTCGCCGGCCGCCGGCCTCTGTGAACGCCGTGTCGTTGGAACTGGTCAGGGATTGCACAACGCAGCCGCGTCTGTTGACAGTGCATAGGACTTATGACAGGATCCACTTACTGACACGTAACTAAAGAGCATGAGGTCGAGTCGAATTTGGTTACGGGGACCAGAGTCGCGATGGAGAAGGCCAGTGAGGAGTCCCACAGCTTCAAAGATTGAGCTACGCCCTTCAACAGGGGTGGTCGGCGCAGAGATATTGGGGATTGATCTCCGAGAGAGCTTGAGCGAAGAAGCGTACGAGTTCGTTCACGACGCGCTGATGAAGTGGGGCGTCGTGTTCTTCCGGGACCAGTCGCTGAGTTTTGAGCAGCAGATCGCCTTCGGAAAGCTGTTCGGCGAGCCCGCGATACATCCGGTCGTTGAAGGTCCTCCGGGATATCCCGAGATATTGATCATCCACACCGATGACAAATCCACGTGGGTTCAGGGCGAAGTCTGGCATTCCGACGTATCGGCAAGTGAGGAGCCACCTTCCGGGAGCATCCTTCGCATTGAGACCGTTCCGGAGTCCGGAGGCGACACGCTCTTCGCCAACATGAATGCAGCGTACGAAGCCCTGAGCAAGCCGATGCAGGAGTTCCTGTCCACTCTTACCGCCACTCACTCCGCCGAGCACCTGTATTCCCAGCTGATCGGGCAGAGAGAGGAAGGATCTGCAGAATACCCACGGTCGCAACATCCCGTGGTGCGAACGCATCCGGTAACCGGCCGTCGAACGCTGTATGTCAACTCGCGTTACACGACTCAAATCGACGGGTTGAAGAGCGAGGAGAGCGATGCGCTGTTGCGGATGCTTTTCCGGCACATCATGAACCCGAACTTCCAATGCCGTTTTCAGTGGCGTAGCAACTCGATCGCGTTCTGGGACAACTGCGCCGTCCAGCACTTCGCGACGTGGGATTACTTTCCACAGCTCAGGCACGGTTACAGAATCACCCTCAAGGGAGATCGTCCCTACTTCGACAGCGCCAAGGGCCAATAACTCAGCGGCTGCTATGGCATCGCGCATGGGGCGACCGTCGACGTTGGTGTCACTGACGAGCGGATCCATAGTTTTTTTGGTTGGTCTAGTTGGGTGTTCCTAATGACAAAGGTGACAAGAAGATGACATCAGCAAACGCAGATCCACTGGTATTGGACGCCCAAGTCCACCTGAATTTGATCGGTCCCCTCGAAGCGGGGATGGCCGCGATGGACGCGGTTGGAGTCAACGCGGTCCTCATTGACGAGTGGTGGGGTTACGACGACGCGGGGTTGCGACGTCCCCACTTCCAGTTGCCGAACGGTGCCATACGGCATCTGTTCCCCTTCGCATCCGAAGCGGCGTTCCGTTACCCGGACCGATTTGCCTACACGGCATGGGTCGACAGGAATGATCCGGATTTGGAGGAAGTTATTCGAGCCATTGCGGCGAATCCTCAACAGGTGTGCCTGCGTATCGTGATGAGGCCGGAGAATGGCGACGATGTCGAGCTGGAGAACGGCGGATTCGATCGACTGTTCGACACGGCAGAGCGTCACAATGTACCGGCCAAGATCATCCTTCCGAGGGTCGATCAACCCCGTCGGACTGATCTGATGCTGCCGCACATGCGCAAACACGAGGGGATGCAATTCATCGTCGATCACTGCGGTGTGCTCAGGCCGTCTGCGGCCGACCAGGCGCGCGGCATGCACAACCCGGCACTCCTCGAGTACGCGCTTGCCTACGCCAGCCTGCCGAACGTGTCAGTGATGTGGGCTAAGGCCAACACACTGTCGCAAGAGCCGTTCCCTCACGACGACATCGGGCGGTACCTGCGCCGATTCATCGATGAGTTCGGAGCCGACCGGATCTTGTGGGGATCCGACTCGACGCAAACGCGCGGAAAAGACACGTGGGCACAATCGCTGCTCTACATCCAGGCCTCGACGCTCATCACCGCTGAAGAGAAGGACTGGGTGCTCGGCAAGACGGCCCAGCGGATACTCGGTTGGCCCAGGGAGGAGTCACCGTACGGCGACGCCTTTGACGTTTACGAAGCATCCACCTGGAGAGAAACAGAGATGCACCTGGCGAACGCCAGTTTGAATGACCGTCGTCGTCGCTGATGGTTGGGAACGATCCCATTGCTGTAGGTGATCGCCAGGATGTCGAGTCGGTAACCGTAACTCTCGCTGAGTACATCGCCAACACCGCCTACTCCGATCTGCCCGACTCGGCGGTGTTTGCCGCCAAACGGGCTGTTCTCGATCAAGTCGGGCTGATACTCCTGGGTTCGACGCTTCCGTGGAGCACTCCTGCCGTTACGGTGTTGAGCTCGTTCGGCGGCGCACCGGAAAGTGCGGTCCTGGGCACGTTAAAGCGTGCACCCGCTGTACATGCCGCCATGATCAACTCCGGCTTCGGGCACGCGTGTGAGATGGACGACTCCGGGTACACCGGCGGATGCCATCCGGGATCTCTTACGGTGCCGCCGGCGCTCGCTCTCGCCGAGCGCGACGGGTTGAGCGGAAAAGACGTCCTTCTCGCCATTGTCGTCGGTTACGAGGTCCTTTCGCGGATGGGGCGGGTGATGACCGAGGCCTTGCTCGCCAGGGGTTTTCACCATCAGAGTGTGATCGGGCCGTTCGGAGTGGCGGCTGCCGCCGGCCGGCTGCTGCGATTCGATCGCGAGACAATGGTCAACGCACTGGCGATAGCCGGGAGCCATTCCGGGGGAGTGGCGGAATACGACCAGCAAGGCGGCGAAGTCAAGCGGTACCACTCGAGCATCGCCGTACAGGGGGGCATGATGGCGGCCCTACTCGCGCAGGCCGGTCTTACCGGGCCTTATTCCATTCTCGAAGGAACCAAAGGCGTACCTCTCCTCTTCGCCGGGGTCTCGGACGTTCACGACATCGTGGCCGGACTCGACGATGTAAGTGGCCTGGCCGTCGAGCGGACCACGTTCAAGCCGTACCCGGCAACGGGAACGTTGCATACCTCGATATATGCCCTGTCCGAACTCATGAAAGAGCACCCGTTCGGTCCTGACGATGTCGAGAGCATCGACGTGATGTTGTCACCCCTCGCAAAATCGCACGGCGGCTCGATCACTGAACCGCAGGACGTGATCGGTGCGCAGTTCAGCCTGGGCTTCAGCTTGGCCCTTGTGCTGTTGTTCCGCCGGTGTGTACTGGCTGATTACATGAACGCCGATCTGTGGAATGACCCGGATGTGAAAAAGATCGGATCCAAGGTTCACATTCACACGTCGGAAGAGTTCACCGGTCCAATCCTTACAGGCGCCCGGCTACGGGTCTCGCTCACCGATGGCAGGGTGCTGGATCGCGAAGAGCTCTACCGCAAAGGCTCACCGGTCAATCCGCTCTCTTCCGATGAGATGACAGAGAAGTTCCGTGGCTCGGCCGGGGCCGTGCTCGACGATGAGCACATGGACCGCGTTATCAGCCTGATCGAACATCTCGACGAGCTCGACGATGTGGGCGAGCTTGTGGCGGCGTTGGTCCCGGACGATCAATCAGTGATGGCCTGAGTCGAAAGGAAGTTTGATGACCCGTCCGGAGGAACCAAGCGCTCTCGGCTCCCGCAATCGGCTGGAGGGCAAGCGGGCCGTGGTGGTGGGAGCGGGCCAGAGTCCCGGAGTCGGCGCGCTCGGTATCGGCAGGGCGACGGCGCTGCTGTTTGCCCGCGAAGGTGCCGAGCTGATTCTTGTGGACAGGGACGAATCAGAAGTACGTGTCACCCAAAAAATGATTCAGGAAGAAGGCGGCCGGGCAGAGGTTCACATCGCCGACATAACAGAAGAGTCAGGTTGTCAGTCGATAGGAGAGGCCGCCGCTGGCTTCGGGGTCGATGTGCTCCAGAACACCGTGGGCATTCTGAGCTCGGAGGATCTTGTCGACCTGACGGAGGAACGGTGGGACCTGGTGATGGACACCAACCTCAAGAGCGCATGGATGACCTGCAAGTTCGTCCTACCGGCCATGAGGGCCCAGGGTTGGGGCTCCGTAATCAATATGTCTTCGCTTGCAGGTTTCGGGGGCAGTCTGACGGCTTACGCAATCTCCAAGGCCGGCATGAACCATCTGACGACCGCCCTCGCCGGATCGAACGCACGGTACGGGATAAGGGTCAACGCGATCATGCCCGGCTTCATCGACACCCCGATGGGTGTCGACGCCAACGCCACTCGTCTCGGTAAACCTCGTGAACAGTTGGCAGAGGAGAGAGCCGCTCAATGCCCGATGGGATATCAGGGCGACGCGTGGGATGTCGCCTACGCCTCCCTCTACTTTGCCGCTGATGAGTCCAGGTACGTCAGCGGAACATGCCTCGCCGTCGACGGAGCGCTCTCTGCAACGTGGTACCGGACACAACCCCGCCCCCAGCCCCGACCAAATAGCTGAACGATCTGTCGCCGTAAATGACGCGATGGATCGCCGACGTCGCCGTCCTCGGAGCAGGCATGGCGGGACTGACAGCCGGGGCGTCGGCTGCAGAGCAGGGGGCCACAGTGGTCGTCCTCGAGCGCGGCGCGGAGGTGGGCGGTTCGGCTGCATTTTCCGGGGGGTTCATATGGACCAAGTCACAACAACCGGACCGCGACGTCGCGGACATCTCGGGAACTTCCGACTTGGCGCTGGAGATGCGATCGGGATTTCCGAATCTCATCACATGGTTTCAAAGCCTCGGAGTTCTGAGAAGCGGTTCGCACGAACCAGCAACGTTCTACGAAGCGGCCGGCCATTCGGTTGACCTGCCCGGTTACTTCAGTCGATGCGTGGAGCTGATCAACGGTACGGGTGGTCGAATCGTCTTCGGTGCTGATACGTCGCGTCTCGTGTTTGATCGACGCGTACTCGGCTGTACCGGGAGTGTCGATGGCCAGCCCTTCGAGCTCGATGCCCACGTCACCGTTCTCGCCACCGGTGGATTCCAGGCGAGCGCGCAGCTCAGGGCCCGGTATCTGGCGAACGGTGCCGAGGATCTACTCGTACGGTCGAATCCTCACAGCAGAGGTACCGGGCTCGAGTTGGGCCAGCAGGTAGGAGCCGGACTCTCCGCGGAGATGGGTGGGTTCTACGGTCATCTGATCGCCTCGCCCGTGTCCGAGTTCGGACCCGGCGACTTCATGCCGTTGGCGCAGTTGCAAGCCAATCGTGCGCTTCTGTTGGATCGCACCGGACATCGGTTCATCGACGAGTCTGAAGGGCACTCGCCGGCGGCCAGCCTGCTGCTCGACCTTCCGCATCGGCGCGCGCTACTGGTCGGCGATGCCACAACAAGGGATGCCGGCCGTCAACCACCCGCTCCGAACATGGAGGAGATCGACCAACTGGTCGCCGGCCGCGGTCGCGGGTGCCGAACGGTGCAGACGATGACGCTACAAGAGCTGGCTACAGCCGTTGCACCTTGGGGTTACGACTCGATTGCAGTGGCGCGCTCGATCGGAACCTTCAACCCAGGTCCTTCGGCCCTTGTTGCTTCCGGGATCCCGCGTACGAGGACGTATGCACCGATTCAGGATCCGCCGTTCTTCGCCATCGAGGTACAACCGGCGATCACCTTCACGTACGGAGGATTGCGCATCGACCGTGATGCCCGGGTGCTGCGTCCCGACGGCGCACCGATCCCCGGTTTACTTGCCGCCGGAGCAGATGCCGGGGGAGTCCACACCGACGAATATCTGGGGGGCCTTGCTGCGGCCGCAGTCTTCGGCCACAGGGCGGCCCGATCTGCCCGTCAGGATCTGGCGCTCTCCGCCGACTGAGTGAAGCCGATGCCGCCGACAAACTCACCAGGGATCGAGGGTCGCGATGATGACCAGGTCGCGCCCGGATTCCGCCGGTTGTTCTCGCCTCTCACGATCGGAGACATAGAGCTCAGGAACCGGATCGTCCTCACGACGCACGGGACGCGCCTGTCAGAGGAACGGGAGTTGTTGTACCTGCGGACCAGAGCGAGCGGGGGAGCCGGCCTGATCGGGTTGAGTGCCAACCAGGGGATCACGAGCTACCGGCTGGGACCCGATTCGCTCTCACCACAGCAGGCGTGGGATTCGAAAGAACCATCGCCCTTATCTGCCGACGGAGTCGCCTACTACGACGACGTGGTGATCCCGAAATTGCAGCGGTTGTCGGGCGTCATCCATTCCGAAGGGGCGAAGTGCTACGCCCAGGTGTACCACCCGGGTGCGGCCCCGCACTTCTGGAGCCTGGATCCTCCCATGAGCCCTTCGGGTGTGGTCGATCCTTACGAGTCCCTGGCGTCGCACGTCCTTACCGACGAAGAGATCCGCGAACTCATCTTTGCCTTTGCGCAGGGAATCCGTCGGATCCATCTGGCCGGGGTTGATGCCGCGGAGCTGCACGCGGCACACGGATACCTCATCCATCAGTTCCTGTCGCCCTATTCGAATCGACGGACTGACGAGTGGGGAGGCTCACGCGAGAATCGGGTGAGATTCGCTCTCGAGATCATCGCGGAAGCCCGCAAGCTTGTCGGACCCCGTTTCGCCATCGGCATCAGAGTGGGCATTGATGGGGACGGCCGGGCTCGGGGACTGACGATTGAGGAATTAGCGGAGACCTGCCGACTCCTCTCTCCCCATGTGGCCTACATAAGTGTCAGCGGGGGGAGCTACACGGGATTCGGCGACGGTTACGAATCGGCCTACGTGGGGTCGTACTACCAAGAGCCTGGACACAATGCCGCGGCAGCGGCCGAGGTCAAACGCCGCGTGAACGTCCCTGTAATGGTGGCTGGAAGAATCGCCGATCCGTCGATAGCCGAGGGCATTCTGGCCGATGGTCGAGCCGACCTGATCGGAATGGTCAGAGCTCTTATCGCGGATCCCGACCTGCCGGATAAGGCCCGGACCGGACGAGCCGGCGAGGTACGGATGTGCTTAGGGCTCGCGGAATGTCACTACGTCGGCCTTCATCGAACGCCGGTGATGTGTGCCGTCAACCCGGCAGCCGGCCGCGAGAAGGAATTCATCGATCCTCCGACGACCCGCACCCACCCGACTCCGATGAAGACGGTTGTGGTGGCGGGGGCCGGACCGGCGGGGATGGAGGCAGCCCGGATCGCCGCACAGCGGGGCCATACGGTTTTCCTGGCGGACAGCAATCGGGTGATCGGCGGCATTCCCCGGTTGTTGGCGGCGGATCCGAATCGCCGGAACCTGTTGGACCAGGCCGTCTACTTTGAGTCGGAGCTCAAGCGCCTCGGTGTGACCATGATGCTCGGAAACCGTGTGTCGGTGGAGGAGATGATCGACTTCGCACCGGATGTCGTGGTCGTTGCGACGGGCGCCACACCTCTGATTCCCGAGATCGAAGGCATCGGACGACCGAACGTCCTTACCGCTCTCGATGTACTCAGGGGATCGTTGCCGTCTACGAACGGTGTTGTGGTCGTGAGCGGACTCGATGCCCACCTGGCCGGGCCGACGATCGCCGACTTCCTCGCCGATCAGGGATTCAAGGTGGACCTGATCAGTGAGCACGTCGACTTTGCAAAGGCAGTCGAAGATGGGACCCGCATGGCTATCTTGGCCCGCTTGCGCGCCAAGGGCATCCCGATCCTGCTGACGCATCGATTGGTGAAGATCGAAGACAACACCGTGGTGGTCATGGACACGTTGAGCCACGAGAAACGGACCTTGAGCGACAGAACAGTCGTGTTGGCCTGCGGGATGGTGGCCAACGACAGTCTGGCGCGTGAGTTGTCTCCTTATCTCGAGACCCGGGTTGTCGGGGATGCTCTCGCTCCACGTCGCATCGTGCATGCGACCTTGGACGGTGCCCGGGTGGGGCAAGCGCTGTAGTTGACGGCCACGAGAAGGTAGAGGCCACTGTGGAGTTCCGTGAGGTGAACCGTGAACGCTGAACAAGAGACCGAGCAGTCAACGGCGCTTCAAGGTCTTCAAGATCGCGCAGAAATCGGCGAGGTCATCGATCGATATGCCGAAGGCATTCGCCGGCGCGACGTATCACTGGTGACTTCGTGTTTTTCGGAGTCTGCTGCCATCGACCACGGACCGGGCAGGCAGATCGCCGGTTCTGAGGCGATCAGGGAATACTTTGCCCGCTCGTTCAACCCAGATACGGAAACAGGTGAGCAAGCAGCAGAGCAAAGGGCGATCAGCACTCCGGTTATGTCGAACCTGCAGATCCAGCTGGCCGGGGACACCGCGCACTGCGAGAGCATGTGTCTCGCGATCCATGTGTCCTTACTCGAAGGAGACGCAGCTGTGACGGTCCGGGGCACCCGGAACGTCGATGACCTGGTGCGGACAAGTGAAGGGTGGAAGATCCAGGCCCGGCGTCACCCGGCACTGTGGATGTTCAAGGTTCCGGGAACGCTACTTGCCAACCCCAGTGAGATCATCTGACGGGATCGGAACCGGTTCCAGGTGCACGAGGGAGGTGTTGGGGAGCACGCGTTCTCCCACCGTCGCCAGCACTTGGCTCACCTTTCCAGCCCGGGGTGCCACCAGAGAGTGTTCCATCTTCATCGCCTCGACAATTACCAATTTGTCGCCCTTTGCCACGTCGTCACCAGCTTTCACGTTGACGACGACGACGGTGCCAGGCATCGGACTGCGGACGTCGTCGTCTTCGGCGCCGGCCTGTCGGCTACGACCCTCGGATGACCACATGGTGACCGAATAGGTCGCCCCGTCGATCCAGATCCACGCGGTCTGCGCATCGACAACGACGACTGCGTGATGAGTGTGGCCATCGACTGTAACCAGCAACTCGTCTTCAGCAGAAACGACCCGGACCGAAAGTGGCGCACCATCTCCGATCACGACCTGAGCGTCGGCAAGTCCTCCGGTCAATTCGATGACGATGGGAGTTCCGTCGGGCGCCGCGATCTTCCAGCAGATCGGGGCGGGAGCAGCACCGAGGCGCCAGCCGTTCGGTTTTTCCCACGGGTCGGCGACTGCCGCGGTCGGCTGGAGCCGCATGAGGCGGTCCAGCACAAGTGCCACGTAGGCGGCAGGCGGCGGAGGACCGGCGAGGAGTTGGGGGAGCGCACGTTCGACCAATCCGGCATCCACGCGACCGGTCAGGACGTCTTCATGACTGAGGAGAGATCGTAGGAAGTTGATGTTGGTTGCAAAGCCGAGGATCACCGTCCCGGCCAACGCGCGATTCAGACGGGCCAGTGCACGGGTGCGGTCCGGTGCCCAGGCCACAACTTTGCTGAGGAGCGGGTCGTACGCGGTGCTCAACTGCTGGCCCGGGAGCAGCGAGCTGTCCACGCGAATCCCTTCGCCATGTGCCTCGCGGAGGAAGTGAACCGCGCCGGCGCTCGGCACGAAGCCCTGGTCGGGATTTTCGGCGTAGACGCGAGCTTCGACTGCGTGACCGCTCAGCGCCACCTCGTCCTGTTTCAATCTCAGTGGCTCCCCGGCGGCAACCAGTAGCTGCTGCTCGACCAGATCGATCCCCGTCACGAGCTCGGTGACCGGATGCTCGACCTGGAGCCGGGTGTTCATCTCCATGAAGAAAAAGGCTCCGGGGTCATCGGCGGAAAGGATGAACTCGACCGTGCCGACACCTTCATAGGTCACGGCCCGGGCGATATCGGATGCGGCCAACCCCATCGCGTGACGCTGTTGCGCCGAAAGGAGAACCGAAGGTGATTCTTCGACGATCTTCTGGTGACGCCTCTGCAGGCTGCACTCACGTTCGCCCAGGTGCACGACGGAGCCGAACGAGTCGGCGACCACCTGGATCTCTATATGCCTAGGCGACAGAACAAAGCGCTCGATGAACAGTGTGTCGTCACCGAACGCGCTCTTTGCTTCGCGTCGGGCACCGGCCAGCGCTTCTTTGAGAAGAAGGGGGTCGTGGACCAATCGCATCCCTTTGCCACCACCTCCGGCCGATGGCTTGACAAGGACGGGGTATCCGATGTCATCTGCGGCGGCGATCAGATCATCGTCGGACATGTCGGGGTCGATGCGGCCGGGAACAACCGGAACTCCCGCGGCGCTGACAGTTCGCTTCGCCTGGATCTTGTCGCCCATGACGTTGATCGCATGGACGGACGGTCCGATGAAAACGATTCCCGACCGGTGGCAGGCCGAGGCGAAGTCGGCATTTTCAGCCAGGAATCCATAGCCCGGGTGGATCGCGTGCGCGCCGGTTTCGATGGCCGCTCGTAACAGGAGGTCGATGGACAGATAGCTCTCGGTCGCCGGAGCCGGTCCGAGTCGGACCGAGACGTCAGCGTCTTGGATATGGCGCGATGATCGGTCGTCGTCGCTGTACACGCCGACCGAGCGAATGCCGAGGCGACGCAGAGTGCGCATGATCCGAACGGCGATCTCGCCGCGATTGGCCACCAGGACGGACTGGAACATCACATCTACATCCTGAAGACGCCGTAGCCAATGGGCTCGAGCGGGACGCGAGCGCAGACAGACAGCGCCAGGCCAAGCACGTCACGGGTGTCCAGGGGGTCGATGACCCCGTCGTCCCACAGCCGCGCCGTTGCGTAGTAAGGGTTTCCCTGCTCTTCGTATTGGTGGCGGATGGGAGCTTTGAAAGCTTCCTCATCTTGTTGGCTCCAGGCGTTTCCACCCTGTTCGAGCTGATCACGGCGTACCGTCGCCAGCACGGCGGCGGCCTGCTCACCGCCCATCACCGAGATCCGGGCATTGGGCCACATCCACAAGAACCGGGGCGAGTAGGCGCGCCCGCACATCGAATAGTTGCCCGCTCCGAAAGAGCCTCCGATGATGACGGTCAATTTGGGGACCCGTGCACAAGCGACTGCGGTCACCATCTTGGCTCCGTGTTTGGCTATTCCACCCGCCTCGTATTCACGGCCGACCATGAATCCGGTCACGTTCTGTAAGAACACCAACGGGATCCGACGTTGATCGCATAGCTCGATGAAATGCGCTCCCTTGAGAGCTGATTCGGAGAAGAGGACGCCATTGTTCGCCACCAGGCCGACGGGATGGCCATGGAGCCGACCGAATCCGGTGACCAGTGTGGTGCCGTACTCGGCTTTGAACTCGCTGAACCTACTGCCGTCGAGCAGTCGTGCCATGACCTCGCGCACGTCATAGGGAACGCGGGAGTCCGAGGGGATCACACCATAGAGATCCGCCGGATCGACCGCCGGAGGCTCGGTGGGACGGATACTCCATGAATATCCGCCTACCGGGGCAAGCTCGGAGACGATCCGTCGCAAAATTTGTAGGGTTTCTTCATCATCGTCGGCGATGTGATCTACCACCCCGCTGGTGTGAGCGTGAACGAGACCGCCTCCCAGATCCTGCGCGCTCACCACCTCACCGGTCGCGGCCTTCACGAGCGGTGGACCGCCGAGAAATATGGTTCCCTGGTCCCGGACGATGACCGATTCGTCGCTCATGGCTGGCACATAGGCCCCACCCGCCGTGCACGAGCCCATCACCGCCGAGATCTGGGCTATCCCGCGGGCACTCATCGAAGCCTGGTTGTAGAAAATCCGTCCGAAGTGGTCCCGGTCCGGAAAGACCTCGTCTTGTCGGGGAAGGAAAGCACCGCCGCTGTCAACCAGGTACACGCAAGGCAGCAGATTCTCCCCTGCCACCTCCTGAGCGCGCAGATGCTTTTTGACCGTCATCGGGTAGTAGGTCCCGCCCTTGACGGTGGCATCGTTGGCTACCACCATGCACTCACGACCGGAGATTCGACCGATACCGGTGATGATGCCGGCAGCCGGCGCTTCGTCGTCATACATGCCGTTGGCGGCAAGGGCCGAAAGTTCGAGAAAGGGGCTCCCGGGGTCGAGCAGTCTGTCCACCCGCTCGCGGGGGAGGAGCTTGCCTCGTTCGGTATGGCGCAAGCGTGCGGACTCGGAGCCACCCCGGCGAGTTATATCGAGGGTCGAGACAAGTTCGTCGACCGAGCGGTGCAACGCGGCTGTGTTTGCCGCAAACTCTTGACCCGATCGATCGCAGTGTGTCTGAAGCTGAGTCTCGTTCATCGTTTCTTTGAGGGAGATGCAGAACACCGGAAGAGCGATGTAACTCGGCGCCTTCTGACCTGGGGCGGGAGAGAATTTCCGGACCCCGGTGGTCGAGTCGATTTTACTTACAGTATAGTAGAATT
>JBAPRR010000439.1:0-1834 GCA_049281195.1 Acidimicrobiales bacterium | reverse complement strand
GGACCCCGGCCGTGGCGCCGGCCCGCTCGGGCGAACGCAGCGCGATCGACTCCAGCGAGGCGAGAGACACCTCGCTGGCCGTCGGGTACCGGAACGACACGTCGTCGAACTCGATGTCCGGCGCCAGGAGTGGCGGCTCCCCCTCCGGCCCCTCCGAGCTGCTGCCAGCCGAGACACTGCCCGCCGGGATCCTGGCGGGCAGGACCGCCGCTCCGGGCCGCTCCGCGATCAGCGGCTTGAGGTCGAGCACCTCGAAGACCCGGTCGAAACTGACCAGCGCGGTCATCACGCTGATCTGGACGTTGGAGAGCTGCGCGATCGGCCCGTACACCCGGACCAGGAGCTGGGACAGCGCGACCAGCGTGCCGACCTGCAGGGCACCACGGATGACCAGGCTGCCACCGACCCCGTAGACCACCGCGGTGGCGAGCGCCGCGAGCAGCGACAGCGAGATGAAGAACACCTGGCCGTACATGGACTGGGTAACACCGATGTCGCGTACCCGCCCAGCCCGCTCCGCGAAAACCTTCGACTCCTGGTCTGGCCGGCCGAAGAGCTTGACCAGCATCGCGCCCGCCACGTTGAAACGCTCGGTCATCGTCGAGCCCATCGCGGCGTCCAGCTGCATCGATTCGCGGGTAAGCCGCTGCAGTCTGCGCCCGACCCGCCGCGCGGGCAGCAGGAAGAGCGGGATCAGCACCAGCGCGATGAGGCTGATCTGCCAGGACAGCAGGAACATCGTGACCAGGATCGCGCCCACGGTCAGCACGTTGGAGACCACCGCGGACATCGTGGACGTGATCGCCTGCTGCGCGCCGATCACATCGCTGTTGAGCCGGGAGACCAGGGAACCGGTCTGCGCCCTGGTGAAGAACGCGATCGGCTGCTGCTGCACGTGGCTGAAAACCTCGGTCCGCAGGTCGTAGATGAGGCCCTCGCCGATCCGCGCGGAATACCAGCGGATCGCGAAGCCGAGGAAGGCGTCGAACAGCGCGACCGCCGCGACCGCCGCCGCGATCCCGATCACGATCGCTTCGTGATGACCGAGGATGCCCTTGTCGATGATCGCCCGCAGCAGCAGCGGGTTCACCACCGTGATGAGCGAGTCGAGGATGGTGACGACCAGGAAGAGGGACAGCCAGAGCTTGTACGGCCTGGCATAGGTGATGATCCGGCGGACCGTACCGGGCTTCAGCTTCTGCTGGGTGACCGACGGGTCCTGCCGGAAGGACCTCATCATGCTGATATTCGGCCGCCCGTACATGACCAGGGGAACCTTCCGGTGCAGTGATTCCTTCCCGTACCGGCGAGAATGCTGTCAGCCAGCAGCGAACTCCCAGGAGGCTGTCCGGGCGGGGTCCTGGCGGCGTGCGCCAGGCCGGCGCCACCTGGGCGTGGTTTTAGCCGTTCACCTTGGTCTTGCCAGTTCTGGTGGCGCCGCCACGTCCGCGCAACGTCACTCCGGTCTCGGTCAGGATCCTATGGACGAAGCCGTAGGACCTTCCCGTCGAGGCGGCCAACGAGCGAATGCTTTCGCCAGAGTTGTATCTCCGGCTTAGGCTCGTCGCCAGCTTGGTGCGATCTACCCCAGTGACCCGAGTTCCTTTCTTGAGCCCTTCGGCCATATGTACCTCCCGTTTGCTGCCGTCGTCATTGAGTACGCTCCCCTCCGTAATGATCAGGCATGACCCGTGGATTGACCACCCAGATGAGCGCAAATGATGGCTTAATTTTATCCGGTCATGCCGGAATCGTGGCCTTTGGGCCGAGCGCGGCGGGGCGGGCAACTATTTACGCAAGTGCGACGAGATCTGCGAAATCCTCACTCCACGCG